>NZ_RCCC01000001.1:3932315-4249571 GCF_003663825.1 Acidovorax sp. 106
ACTTGCTTCATGGGGGTTCTGGAGGGGTTGAACGGCGTGAAACCCGGGCCGGGCTTATACTTCGGCGGATTGTAGCTGAGGGGGGTTGTCATGACGGTGCGCTGTTGCCGCTGGTGATTTCATAGGGTGTCCGGTGCCGGGCACCGTCCCCCGCGTGGGGCTGTGCCTCCGCGCTGCAGGGCGATCCGCATCGCCCATCCTCCCCATTCCCGACACTGATACCCCATGAGTTTGCGCATCTACAACACGCTTTCGCGTGCATTGGAAGACTTTTCCCCGCTCGAACCTGGCCACGTCCGCATGTATGTGTGCGGCATGACCATTTACGACCTGTGCCACATCGGCCACGCCCGCATGATGATGGCCTTTGATGTGGTCCAGCGCTGGCTCAAAAGCAGCGGTTACCGCGTCACCTATGTGCGCAACATCACTGATATTGACGACAAGATCATCAAGCGCGCGCTGGAGCGTGGCATCACCATTCGCCAGCTCACCGACGAGATGATTGCGGCCATGCACCAGGACATCGGCCTGTTGGGCATTGAGCCTCCATCGGTTGAGCCTCGGGCCACTGAATATGTGCCGCAGATGCTCTCGCTGATCGGCCAGCTCGAAGGCAAGGGCCTGGCTTACCGCGCTGGCAACGGTGACGTGAACTATTCCGTGCGCAAGTTTGACGGCTACGGCAAGCTGTCGGGCAAGTCGTTGGACGAACTGCGTGCGGGCGAGCGTGTAGCCGTGCAAGACGGCAAGGAAGACCCGCTGGACTTCGTGCTGTGGAAATCCGCCAAGGCCGATGAGCCGGAAGACGCCAAGTGGGCCAGCGAATTCGGTACTGGTCGCCCGGGCTGGCACATTGAGTGCTCGGCCATGAGCTGCGCCACGCTGGGTGAGACCTTTGACATCCACGGTGGCGGGGCCGATCTGCAGTTCCCCCACCACGAAAACGAAATCGCCCAGAGCGAAGGCGCTACAGGCAAGCCGCTGGCCCATTTCTGGGTGCACAACGGCTTTGTACGCGTGGACAACGAGAAGATGTCCAAGAGCCTGGGCAACTTCTTCACCATCCGCGATGTGCTCAAGCAGTACGACGCTGAGACGGTGCGTTTCTTCATTGTGCGTGCCCATTACCGCAGCGCCCTCAATTACAGCGATGCCCACCTGGACGATGCCCGCCAGGCGCTCAAGCGCCTGTACACCGCCCTGAGCCTGGTGGAGCCCGCTGCCGTGGCGGTGGACTGGAGCAATTCCTACGCCGCACGCTTCAAGGCCGCCATGGACGAAGACTTTGGCACGCCCGAAGCGGTAGCGGTGCTGTTTGACTTGGCTGGCGAGGTCAACAAGACCCGCTCTGCCGAGCTGGCGGGCCTGCTCAAGGGCTTGGGCCAATGCTTGGGTCTGCTGCAAGGCGACCCCAAGGCCTTCTTGCAGGCCGGTGCCGGGCTGGACGAGTCTGCCATCCAGGCCCAAATCGCCGCCCGCGCTGCCGCCAAGGCTGCCAAGGACTTCGCCGAGGCAGACCGCATCCGTCAGGCGCTGCTGGCGCAAGGCATCGTGCTCAAGGATTCAGCCGCTGGGACGACCTGGGAAGCTGCGCAGTGAACGTTTGTGTGAATAAAACCGCCATCAAGGCAGACTGGATGAGCGGTGGCAGCTACTAAAAAAATAGCATCAATCGATGCCCCTGAGGCTTCGCCCGTGCTGACGACGCCTGCTTACTGGGCCGAAGCGTGCAAGCACTTGGTCAAAAAAGACCGGGTGATGAAGCGCCTGATCCCCCAATTTGGCGATGCAGCGCTGCAAACCCGCCGCGATGCCTTCACCACGCTGGCGCGCAGCATCGTGGGTCAGCAATCTTCGGTCAAAGCCGCACAAGCTGTGTGGGAACGCTTTGCCGCTTTGTCGCGCCAACTGAGCCCTGCCAATGTGCTCAAGCTGAAGGTGGACGACATGCGTGCGGCAGGCCTGTCCGCCCGCAAGATCGACTACCTCGTGGATTTGGCGCTGCACTTTGACAATGGCAAGCTGCATGTCAAGGACTGGGAGTCCATGGACGACGAGGCGATCATTGCCGAGCTGGTGGACATCCGTGGCATTGGCCGCTGGACGGCCGAGATGTTCCTGATCTTCTATCTGCAGCGCCCCAATGTGCTGCCGCTGGACGACCCAGGCTTGATCACTGGCATCAGCCAGAATTACTTTTCTGGCGAGCTGGTCAGCCGCAGCGACGCCCGTGAAGTGGCCGAGGCCTGGAAGCCTTGGTGCAGTGTGGCAACTTGGTATATTTGGCGATCGCTGGACCCCGCACCCGCCGCCGATTGATGGCGGACAACTGACCGTTGCCCGCCATCGGTTACATTGCGTGCCATTTGTGGCCGCCCCGCAGTGCGCGACCTAAGGAGAAAAACGTTGGCGAAAAAAACCTTTCTGGATTTCGAGCAGCCGATTGCCGAACTTGAGTCCAAAATCGAAGAACTGCGCTACGTGCAGACCGAAAGCGCTGTCGATATTTCGGAAGAAATTGACCAGCTGAGCAAGAAGAGCCAGCAGCTCACCAAAGACATCTACAGTGAGCTGAGCCCTTGGCAGATCACCAAGATTGCGCGTCACCCTGAGCGTCCCTACACGCTGGACTACGTGCGCGACATTTTCACCGACTTTGTGGAGCTGCACGGTGACCGCCACTATGCAGACGACCTCTCCATCGTGGGGGGGCTGGCCCGCTTCAACGGCCACGCCTGCATGGTGATGGGCCACCAAAAGGGGCGCGACACCAAGGAGCGCGCCATGCGCAACTTTGGCATGAGCAAGCCCGAGGGCTACCGCAAGGCGCTGCGCCTGATGAAGACGGCCGAGAAGTTCAAGCTGCCTGTGTTCACCTTTGTGGACACCCCTGGCGCCTATCCAGGCATTGATGCCGAAGAGCGCGGCCAGTCCGAAGCCATTGGCCGCAACATCTTCGAGATGGCGCAGCTGGAAGTGCCCATCATCACCACCATCATTGGTGAAGGTGGCTCGGGCGGCGCGCTGGCCATCAGCGTGGCCGATCAGGTCGTCATGCTGCAGTACGCCATCTACTCAGTCATCAGCCCCGAGGGCTGCGCGTCCATCCTCTGGAAGACCAGCGACAAGGCCCAGGAAGCGGCTGACGCCTTGGGCATCACCGCCCATCGCCTCAAGGCCCTGGGTTTGGTGGACAAAATCGTGAGCGAGCCTGTGGGCGGCGCGCACCGTGACCACAAGCAAATGGCGGCCTTCCTGAAGCGCGCGCTGGGCGATGCCTTCCGCCAAGTGGCAGACCTCAAGACCAAGGACTTGCTCGACCGTCGCTACGAGCGCCTGCAAAGCTACGGCCGCTTCAGCGATACCAAGGCCGACAGCCGCTGAGCGCACGCACATGATTGCGATGGGCTGTTTTCATCGCCCCCATGCCAAGGCCCCGAAAGGGGCCTTTGTCTTTGTGCTGGCCTTTGTGGCAGGGTGGGTCGCCCCCTTGCTGGGCATTTCGGGAAGGGCGGGTTTGGCATGACGCTGTCTGTAGATGCGGCAATGGCCGCTTTCAACCCGGAGTTGCCCTTGGCCGTGGGACTGAGTGGCGGTGCGGACTCCACAGCATTGCTTTTGGCGGCGGCCCAGAAGTGGCCGGGCCAAGTTTGGGCGATCCATGTCAACCACGGCTTGCAGGCTGCGGCTGCGGGGTTTGAGGCGCATTGCCTGCAGTTGTGCAGCGCACTGGAGGTGCCCCTGGTGGTGCAGCGGGTGGATGCCCGCCACGCCAGCGGGCAGAGCCCTGAAGACGCTGCTCGCCAGGCGCGTTACCAAGCCTTTGATGCCGCATTGGCCGAAGATTCAACGCTAGGTACTATTAAATCGGTAGCGCTGGCGCAGCATGCCGATGACCAAGTGGAAACGATGCTGCTGGCGCTCTCCCGAGGCGCAGGCGTCGCGGGCCTGGCCGCCATGCCCGCCCAGTGGCAGCGCGCAGGTCGACCGTGGTACCGACCCTGGCTGCAGGTGCCAGGCAGCGCAGTGCGCGACTGGCTGCGCCAGAGCGGGCAGACCTGGGTGGAAGACCCCAGCAACAGCGACGAGCGCTTTACCCGCAATCGCATCCGCGCACGCCTTTTGCCTGCGCTGGAGGCCGCCTTCCCCGCATTCCGCGACACTTTTGGCCGCGCCGCATCCCACGCCGCTCAGGCCGATGCATTGCTGCAAGAAGTCGCCCGGCAAGACTTGCTACTGATTGGCGCACCGCCACAGATCAAGGCCTTGCAAGCGCTGAGCCGGGCTCGGCAAGCCAATGTGCTTCGCCACTGGCTGCGTGTGCACCACTACACCACACCCTCCGCCGCCCAACTGGCCGAACTGCTGGACCAAGTGGCCGCCTGCACCACCCGAGGGCATCGATTGCGGCTCAAGGTAGGGCGGGGCTTCGTTGTCCGTCAAGGGGCGGTTCTGGATTGGTGTTGCACCTAGGCTTTGTATGAGAGCCAGCAGGGGAATGTGCTCATGGCCTGTGAGCTCGGGGGGCAAGGGCTGCAGAGGCTCTCGCTTTGGAAACTGCATCGCCAAAACGATCAATGAAACACAGTCCGAGCAGATCGGATACGGGCTGCGCAACACATTCGATCCAACTTCCGTCCGTTTGCCTGACGTTCGAGTTTCGCTGAGAGGCGCTAAAAATGAGGCATAATAGCCGGATTGGAAACGTGACCGAGTGGCCGAAGGTGCTCCCCTGCTAAGGGAGTATGGGGTGTAGAGCCTCATCGAGGGTTCGAATCCCTCCGTTTCCGCCAAAAGCCAAGCAAAAAAGCGCCTTTCGGGGCGCTTTTTTGTTTCTATCTACCAATCAATCTACCAATTCATGTGCGCATTGGTTTGGATGGAGTTGGAGAAAATTGGACTCTTTGGTCATCGGCTACTTTGTTGACGAGGCGCAACTCGGGTCTTCCTGGCCTTCGTGGTTGACTCGATTTGATTTGCTGCTCTGTGGCTTCTCTCAACGCCTAGAAGACTACTTTGCAGCGGTTTCGGTCGGTCGATGTAGAGCGGTGTGCATCTGGTGATGAGTCCACTGCGGCAATCGGGCGCAAGCTGACCGTATTCTTGAGCGACTGGTTTTGGCTGGGACGAGGCGTCGCAGCACTCAAGTGGACAATCATCGAGAAACTCTCCTGCGACTGTAAAAGATCGCACAGCCGTCTTCCGCTTGTTTGCCCGATCAGCAGACGCTTGACCGCTGATGGTTGCTGCAATCGAAACTGAGGCTTATGCGCCGCTGCTAGGCGTTCTGTTTTGCCACCACGGCGTCGCACGAAGGCTTGACTGCCGGTTGTTGTGGCTTTATGGTACGCGCTGCGGACTTTTGTAGCTAGTTGTAAGCACTGGCGGTCCTTAGAGCGGATCATATTCGGCCCACGCTAGAGAATGCTTTTAGACGCCAATTTATCGGACCAGAAGGCCTTCCTTGCGGCAGCTAAGACGGCTCTTGCCCCAGTTGGGAAGAAGCTAAAGTGGGATCAATTTGCGGCGCTAGTCGGCGTGGAGTCGCGGGCTATGAAGACTTACCGCATGCCTGCAGACTCAAGCGACTACCGCAAAATGCCCAAATTGCTGATTGAGAAGATCGAGGCGCTTGTGCGTGAGACATCGAAGCCCGACGAACCTCTCTCTACCAGCTCCTCCATCGGTGGCGGCGGACCAAAGTGGGTCCAGGGCAACGACGCCATGAAACTGCTGCCAGTCGCCTTGGCAGCACTAGTGACCCGTCAAGCTCGCCAAGTGTTCATGGGTGGTGGTGCGTCTATGGTTTCAGGTGTCGATCGCCTGCGCGCCGATGTGTCGGGTCTCTCGGATGAGGATCGGCGGGCGATGGCTCTTGTCTCCAGGGCTCGCCTTGTCGAAGGCCTGAGTGATATCGGCGCGGAGATCCACCAGCTGCTAGCCATCTGCAAGCAACCACTGGGCGAGTGGCTTCCCGTCGCCGCCGTCAAAGACGCTGGCTTGAACTCTGTGCGGCTTATCGACGCCGAGGACCGGATGCCAACGCTGGAAGCCGAAGAACTGGCTGTAGGGTTCAGCGGCGTGACAGGCCTGCTTGAGGAGCAAGTGTTTGCGGCGTTCCAAGACGCCCTGTCCAAGCAGCCCACGAAGGACGCTGACGAGTACTATAGTCAAGCGCGGGCGTTCGTTGTGCGCAACCCGGTCATCCAACGAAGCAAGATGTTCCGCTTTTATGGCAGGCTACCTACGCCTGTTTGGACTTGCATCGACCAGCAGTTCTACGAACCGCTGCCAGCCGGCCTCGTCGCTGGCGATGAGGCGACGCTATGCAGCCACTGCGGAAACATCATGGTAGTGTCAGGCCGCGCCTTGCGCTGCACAACGGCTGCCTGTTGCGCGGAGCACGGCCCCCACCCGGGAAGCACTGTACCGAGCACGGATCTGTATCGCCTGAACAAGTCACTGCGCAAGTACTGGTTCGAGCCGGGCATCGATGAGCTGCGTCTTGCTGACAAGCTCGAAGCGCTCGGCCACAAGGTGCGGCTCTACCCCAACCGCGACACCGTCGACCTGGACCTCGGTGAAGGAAGTGTAGTCGGGATTGATCTCAAAGCCTATAGTAGTCCGGAGCTGCTGGGCGAGCGACTCAAGCGTCGGCCAGGCGGTCTACGCACCTACAAGAAGCCGCTGCTGGTGATTCCGGATTGGCTGGCGCGACGAGTCCCCAACTACATCGACCGACTGAGTGCCTGCCTCGAAGGGTCGGCCATCCGCGCGTTGACATTGAGAGACGCAGTGGAGGAGATCGGCCATGCGTGAGCGCCTCCAACCCTATCGCGGCGCCAATGCGCTCAACTACCTGTGCTTGCTGGCTACGCAGCTGCTTGGCAAGACACACCTGCGCGACCTCCCAGCCTTTCTCACGGGCTTTGACTCGGTGATGAAGACGCTGCCAGGCAACATTGTCACTGCGATTCAAAACCTGCGCATCGACGGCCACGCTCCTTGGAGCCAGCGCGAATTGCGCTTGATGGTCGACCAATACAACGAAGCGCACAGGCGTCTGGATCAAAAGCGCCGCCAAGGGAAAAAACCGAAGGTGTGGGACGACGATCCTGAGCCGAGTGACTCCGGGGCTGGAGCACCTAGCGTGTCAAAGCCGACCGTCGATGAAGAGGACGGACGCAGCAAAAGGTTTGAGGTTGACGCGCAACTCAACGTCCAACCCGTGTGGACGTCCATCATGCCCGACGACGTTCGTGAGGCGCTGGCATCGTTAACTTCGCCGTTGCTCGTGCGCAAGCGTGCTCCCCGCAAGCGCCACGACCCGACCTTTCTTGCTCGCGTGATTGACGAGCGCCAGCATTTCGAGACCGCAATTGCGCCGCTTGGCTATCAGCCGCCAGAGCCGCCCATCATGGACATGGCCCGTCACGGGCGCGCACCAGAGCTTGTTCGGTGGTCTGACCTAGTAGCAACCGCAGATAGGTTTGACACCATGGACGAAACCGCTGGTCGCCAAAGGCCTGGCGAGAGAAGCTGGTATCGACGACTGCACACTGCCACTGGCGAGAAGACTGCGGTGTTGATGCAGGCGACACCAGCTGGATTGGCCGAGTGCGACGCACTTGAGCTCATCGGGGTTAAGCATCTCATCGGTTTACCAGGAGCCGGCAAGACAACGCTTCTGTATTTGCTGGCGGCCTGGGCCAGCGAGCGCGATTACCGCGTGTGCTTCCTCTTCCCTTCGATTGAGGTGGCCACGGGTTTCATCGAACGCCTTGCCCTGTACGACGTGCGCTCAGCTCTTCTGTTCGGTCAGAGCGACAAGGCGCGCTCGAAGCACGTTGCGAGCTTTGCCGCAGCCCTCTCCCAAGACAACCGGGGCTATGCAGTCACTCGGACAGCGGCGCCGTTCTTCGCAACCAACTGCAGTCTGGCGGCCTTTGCAGGTGACGAGGAGGCTGCCTTCCCGCACGCACATCCGCCTTGCCAGCAGGTCCACCAGACCCCGGCCGGCGCCAAGGCCAGCAATAGGCCGGCCGCTCATCAGTGCGCCTTGGCATCAGTGTGCGGGCGCCAAGAAGCCGAGCGGGCTTTGGTCGATGCCAACGTCTGGGCAGGTCACATCCTGTCGACCGACCGCGACATTTCACCTCTCTTCAGCGACGTGCAACTCAAGCACTTCGAGCATCTTGCGCGCACCTTTGACCTGGTCGTCGTCGATGAGTGCGACGGTGCGCAGGCCAACATGGATGGCCGAGGCACGCCACTGATGAAGCTCTCTGGCGACTCAGACTCGGTGTGGAACCGTCTGTTGCTGGACTTACATGCACCGGCGGCGCAGGGGCGCAACGCCTTCATTGGCGGGACATCCATTGCCACCATCATGGTCATGTCTGGGCGCTTTGGCCAAGCAGCCGAGCGGTTGACTGCAGGGATTGTGAAGTCGCCCAAGGAGTTTCGCGACGAATACTCGCGTAAGCTCCTGACGGGGCTGTCCTTGATTGCCGACATGTTCCCGCTGAGCCGGTTTGCAGCCGCGGTGGAGGACGAGGAAGAGGTGGAAGCGCACTTGGACGCCCGTCAAGGACTCGAGCGCATCTGGGACTACGCCGCCAAGCGGGTGGCATTCCGCGAAGGCGGTGAAGCGCTTCGGCACCTCAACGAGTTGCAGCGCGAAGATGACGGCGAAGGCTCGGGTGACGAGCCACCGGCTGTTGCTTCATCGAGGATGGGGGATAGCGAGGTCTCGAAGATCGCTGCGCAGATGCACGTGACGCCAGATGCCGTCCGCGCATATGCGGCAGAGGTCCTAGATGCCCTAGACACCTGGGACCGGGAGGGAACCGATGAGTACCTCAACGTGCTCGCCTGTGTACTGCTGCGTGCACCAGGACTTGCCCCGGCGAAGGAGCCGAAGTTCTTCACGGAACACGTTCGGCTGCTGGCCAACGTCACCTTGCTTGTCTTGCAGCACTTTGGCTTGGGGCCGCACCTGCGACTGCTCAACGGTCAAGGCATCCTCGGCGACGAAGTGTTCGAGTCTCGCCCGTCCAAGGAACTGCTAGGGTTCGTGCCTGAGTCCCTTGCGGGCCGCCTGAGCGGCGTTCGGTACACCGTCGGCGATGAAGGGGATGTCGACATTGCGCACGTCGGCTTTGTGGGCACGCCACGGATGCTGATGCATCGAATCGCGCAGCTGGGCAGAGACTCGGGTGGCACCGGACCGGCGGTACTGTTGACGAGTGCGACGTCCCTGTTGCAAGACAGCCCGAGCTACCACATCAACGAGGGTCCGCACTATGTTCTGCGTCGCCCCAACGCTGGTGCTGGCTGGGCGGACTCGCGCTACTATTTCCTGCCGCTAAAGGACCCGTATGACGATCGCCAGCGGCTCTTCTTCAGCGGGTCTCGCTTGTCTCGCCGGGAGTTCGTGCTCAAGGCCATGGCTACAGAGCTGCTCGAAGGAGGCCGCGTTAGCAAGGTGGAGTCTGCGCTCGCCCAAAACGACGTCGTTGACGGCGTTGACCGTAAAGCAGCCTTCGTGGTCAACAGCTACGAGCAGTGCGAGATGCTCTACGAGCACATCCGCCAGCAGTTTCCCGCTTGGCGTGATCGAGTGCGCTACCTGGTGCGCGGTGGCGGGCTCGCCTTGGCGTCTGAGCACGGCATTACTGCATCTGAAGTCGAGCGCCTCGGCGATGACAAGGATTGGGACCTCTTCATTTTCCCGATGAGTGCCATCGGGCGAGGCGTCAACATCGTCTACAAATTCGGCCCGAGGGCGGACAAGGCCATGATCGGCTCGCTTTACTTCCTGACCCGGCCCCACCCGCGGAGCGACAGCCTCGGATTCTTGCAAGGAGTCGTCGGGGCAGCATCTGAGGCGTTCGACCAAGCAAGCTTTGCCTCGCCAGCGGAAGCCCTTGCCACCATGCGTGCCCGGCGCTCGGAGGTATCGCACAAGGTCGGGGCCTTGCTACGCCTGCCTCAGGCGTCCCGAGCACTCGGGGAGTTCGGGCGCCCGTTCGTCGCCGACCAGATGATCATGATCCTGCAGACCATCGGCCGAGCAATGCGAGGCGACTGTCCGGCCTTCGTCTACTTTGTGGATGCCGCATGGGCGCCGAAGTCTGCGAACGGTCAGCCGGACAACAACCGCACGTCGATGTTGTTAATGATGCGTCGCATTCTCGATGACTGCCTGACTCACCCCGATACGGCACTTCGGGACTGCTATGAGAATCTTTATCGCTCGTTCTACGCGCCGCTGACTGCCATTAGCGGCTTGAAGACAGAAGAAGACTGACAACAAGAAAGACTAATCAGGGAACGAAATGAGTGACGAGAGCACGAACACGAATACCTCCTCCACCCCTCTGACCGTTTGGCAGCGCTCGCCTGATGCCAAGAGTAGTGACCGTGCAGTTCTCATAGGGGCCAGGCTGCGCGCAGAGTGGCTCAAGCAAGAGATATCCTTGTTGGCAGTGCGCTTCACCGGGCCACTGCAGACCGCTTTGCAGTCTCTGCTTGAGGCCTCGAAGGGCAAAGATGAGAAGAACCTCCCGATCGTCAAGCTTAGGGCATTGTTCATGGCCAAGCTCGAAGGCATCGTGAGGTTGGACAGGGACCTTGCTCTCAAGGATGCGGCCAAGGCTGCACTGGAGCTGCGCGCTGTCGGTGACGACCTTTTCGACGACACTTGCCACGCGGAGCTCAAAGAAGAGATTGCCAGCATCTTACTGCGGTGGTACGTGGACATCGTTGCGCCTTGGGCTGAGCGCAACGCACTGGTCGAGGCTGCAAGTGCCGTCAAGCGAGAGATTTTAGCCGCGCACATCGGCCTGCAGGCGCGGCGGCAAGCCCTTGTGGTTCGCCAAGGCAACGGTCAGGTTGCCAAACCGCAATGGGACTTGATTGCAAAGCACCTGGCCGAACGCTTGGCTGGCGAGGAGCTTTTCGAGGGGCTAGGACCCTGCGAGCTTATTGCTGACGCAACGTCACTCGAAGGCTCGGTCGAGCTGATGACGTGGCCGACGAAGGTAACGGGAAACGACACTACCTTCTCCATGGTCGCGCGCTTGTCTGTGGCCTCGTTGCCGACGGGCGGCGAGCTCTACCTCAAGATCACGCCGGTGAAGCGCGTCTGGGCAAAGAAGGTCCCAGGTCGAAAGCCCAATGCCCCGCCCACCGTCCGGTGCTACGTCTTCAGCCCAGAGTACCCGGTCTTGCCTGCCAACATCCGCCGCAACAAGGAAGGGTGGGAGTTTGGAGACGAGTACGGTCTCTACCAAAGCCTGACCACCGAGCGTGATGCGCTTCCTGTGACCCTGGACGATGCCATCCGACGTCCGCGTCCAACGAGTGGGGGCTGGTGGGTCGGCCTGCCCGAGCTGACGACGCTTTTCGACTACGTGCAACAGCGCACCGTCTTCGAGAGCGACGAAGTGGATCTGCGGGATCGAGTGGTTGAACTTCTCCCGGATGTCCTCGACCCGGTGGTGCCTTACCGAGTGGTCAAGATTCCGCGAGCCATGACGCAGGCCAAGAGCGAGGTCGCGCGGCTCAAGGTGGGCGACGTGGCGCCTGACGAGGACGACGTTGGCGTGGCTGGTGCAGCCCTGAAGCAGCCTGAACCCTCGGAAGACGAAGAGTCCTCAAGTACAACCGACGAAGAGGCTGCTGTCGATGACGGGGCGACCGAGGCCAAGCGCCGGGCACGCCTGGAGCGTCATCGCAACGCCAACTCGTCAGCGCTGAAGCGAATTCACCCCAACCACATTCCCTCGCTGTGGGTGTTCGTTGATGGTGCCGCCGAGAAAAAGCTCATCGAAGGCAGCGCGAAGGCTGTGTTTGGTGACAGTCTTCGCCTTGAGTTCTCACCGCTGCCTCAGGGTGTTCACGGCCTGCGCTCCGACCTTGAGCTCTCTGATGAGAAGGGTGTGCGTCGGTTCGAGGCGCGCGTGGATCGGTGGAAGCCCATCGCCGAGCAGGTGAAGGCGGGCGCTACGGGTGCTCGCCATGTTCTCATTTGCGCAGCCAAAGATGTCGGCAATCGCGCTGAAGACCCGGTGAACTACTTCGCTGGCCTGCACGCAATGTGCATGCATGGTGAGGCGAACGTTCATCATCTGCTGCCGCTCGAAAAAGACCGTCGCACAGGCCAGCTCGATGCTCAGCACTTCATTCATCGCGTACAGAGCGCGCTGCTGGATGTGTTTTTGGCCCACTCGGGTGTGGTGTTCGGCGTGCAGTCGTTCGTTCAGGGGTGCCTGGGCAACAATGTACCCAAAGCGATCTACGGCGTGCAAGCTGTTCGCTCGAACGCGCGAGCCTTCACCCAAGAGCAGCGGGTGTGTCTCATCGTCTTTACGCGCCTCGAGGTTGCGACGGGCGCAACTAGCGTTGCCTTCACCGGCCGCAAGGGCAGTCGTGTAACTCAGATGGGCTGGAAGCCGCTGAACGAGGGGTTGCAGTGGCTCGGCAGTCAGCGGCAGCTTTCTGGTGACGAGCGTTGGCTCAAAGAGAGCTTCGGCGACATCGCCCGGAGGACGCTCGGCAAAATCTGTGAGGAAGACCCGAAGGCTGTCGTACTCGTGGACTGGTCGACGGTGGCCGGATTGTGGAAGGAGTTGTCCGACGAATCGCTCATCGCTGCTCAGGGACGGCGCGCTGTCCTTGATGGCACGGACTTTGGTACGGCGTATCCCCAGATGACTCTCTTGAGGCTGCGGTCGGACCGCAACGCCACCATGGTGATGCGATGGGTAAACACCAAGAAGTTCGATGAGTGGCGCTCAGAGCCCGCACCGACGCCCACGCGTACGAGCATTGAGGAGCAATACGCGACAACATACAAGACCGCGGTCGCGCTTGATGAGGCATCTGCCGGGGAGGGGCTGACGCACTACCTTGTGGTGATGGGCTATCGGAACACCGTGCAGACCAAGAGGGGAATGTCGTCCTTCCGCCCCCGGTCGCGCATGAGCCCTAAGGGCAATGGGTGGTTTGAGCGTCGCACGTTGCCTGTGGCCAAGGACAACGCCGCGCTCCCCGGAGGCCTTGAAGTGACCGTGGTGCACGCCTCGGATGCGCTCAAGCCTGACTCCTTGGTAAGTTTGGTCATGGGCCTCCGTCTGGGATACGCACATTACGACGACTGGACGGCACTGCCAGCCCCCCTGTTCTTTGAGCGCAAGGTGCGTGATTACGTCATCCGGTACGCTGATTCAGCCGACGCGGAGGGGGGCGAGGCAACTGTTCATAATTCTGACTCGCAGGCGCCGGAATCCGCCCCTGCTGTGATGGAGATGGCGTCTTCGCTGCAAAGCGAACTTGTCGCGGAGGTGCTGGAGGGCCTGCCTGAACTGACGGCCGACACGACTATGACGATGGATGCTGCCTCAACGGGTGGCACAGTGCCACGAGCTGACGGCGCTGCAAGTACGAAGCAAAGTGCGTCTCAGGCTGAGCCGGAACCATCGGCTGCGCGGGCGATGCACGAAGAGGAGAAGCCGATCACACTTGACGACCCCAGACTCCAGCGGGCGCTGGAAGCGGGTCAGTCCACGCTTGTGCTGTTCTCGCCGGCCAGTGGACTTGCCGCCAAGCAGACCTATGAGGCGATGCTCGCGGAAAGCGTGCGGGTTAGAGTCGAGCCGCCGTGGTTTGTCACGAAGGACACGGTGCTGCCACCAGACGCCTGGCCGAAAGACAAGCGTGCTATCGGCTACTACTGGAAGAAGTTGGGCACCTTCCCGATCCGACTTCGCCCACAGAAGGGAGATGCACCCTCTGTAGCCCACTTCCCGGACTGGGTGATGCGGCGCCTGAGCATTCCTCAGTCGGCGTACGCGCTTGACATCTCTCAGCTGCTGCCCGTTAGCAAACGCCTCTTCTATAAGCTGGACGATTGCTACGGTCAGTACCTGGAGGCATCCGGCAAGAAGCAGGGGGGTGTCAGCGGCGGGCAATTTTGGAAAGACCTTCCAGACCTGGTTCGCCATCTCGGCAAGGAGAAGAACGACGAGGGGCTTGGTTGGGCCTTTTGTATGATGGGCCACCATCCCTACAAGGACTTGTTGCCAGAAGTTCTAAAGGCGGCCGACTCGAGCGCAATGGGCCCTTACGCCTTGGCCGGTCTTGAGTACATGACGACTTGTTTTGAGGTCTGCAAGCAGGTCTACGATGATCGCCGCAACGGAACCTGGAAGAACAAGACCTACTTCGTCCCAGGGATTCTGCGGCCTGCTGACCTGGTTGAGCCTGCGCAAGCTCTCCCAGACCCCTCAGCGTCCAACGTGTCGACGGCAGAAACATTGGCGTCTGCAACTGCGAGCACAGCATTGGCAGCCGCCGCTGAACTTGTCGTGGGCGACACCGGGTCCGCAGCCGCCACCGCGCCGCCTATGGCTGCGCAAGAGATCGCCCGGGGCGAAGACCTGAGTAGAGACCCGCCCGAGTGGCCCGTACCTGGGAGTGGCGATTTCGATACGCTCCTGGCAGCCTGCAGAGCCCACCTTGAGGACCTCAAAACCAAGCACGAGCACCACGAGGCGGCACGACTAGCCGCTGAGGCCGCCGAAGAGGCTTGCCGCGTTGCAGAAGCGCAAGAGCGTGCAGCCGCGGCGGCAGCCCTCGCCGCAGCGGCTGTACGGTTGCAGTGGCAGCACATGCTTACGGGGCTAGAGACCCTAGCACGCGAAGCGCTCTCGGCAATGAGCCCGGAGCTTGAGGTGGGTGATTGGCACTTCCTCGCGGCAGAGCACGTGGTGGGCAGCGAACCGAACGACGAGGCTTTCCAAGCGGTTGAGCAACAGGTTGTTGAGCTGCAGAAAGCGGTAGCGCAAGCTAACTTTGCGACTCAGGCGGTCGTCAATATCGATGCTGGGGAGTTCGAAGGCGCCGAGACGTTGACCGCTAGAGACAAGCTGCGCCGCAAGACTGCGCTGCTTGGCGAAGCTCTGGAGCGCGCGGGCGAGGCTGAGCAGAACCTGAGGACCGTCCTGACGGCTTGTGCGCTTCTGGCTGAAGGTCCGGGCACTTCACCTCCAGCCCCTACCCCTGACCAACCGCCTGAAACGGAACCTGACCCGATTTGCGATCTGCATACAGTTGTCCCTGAGCCCGTACCTGCTGTGGTTGAGCAGACTGCGGCGATGGTGGCAGAGTCGCCAGAAATTGTGGTGTTCGAGACCAAAGAGGCCTTCGAGCCGGCAGAAGTTGCAATCGCGCAGCCCGCCGAAGTCGCCGCTGTGGATGAAGTGAAGTCTGAGCCTTCCCATCCGGACTTTGAGGACTCGCTGCCACCGGAAGACTTCGAGGTTATCCAGTCGCAAGCTTCAGGGCCGCAACCCTTGACTGAGCCGGCACTCCAGACTCTGGCAGAGTGCCTGCGTAGCCGATACTGGGCATTGGCCTCCGCTGAGGCGTTGGTGCTGAGTGAGGTGATGCCAGGAGCGACGTCCAAGCTTTGGACTGCAGTTCCTGCCATCTTGCGTAGCGCTGAGCAGCGGGGGCCACTAGATGCAAGCGCTGTCGACATGCTGGGCAAATGGCTGGCTGAGCCAAATGCAGCCGCCTCCGGAGTGCATTCATTTCCTGAGCACCTGGGAGTGCTCGGGGCGGCACTGCTGCCCATGCTTCTGCAAGGATCAACAGACAGCGTACGGTGGGCGGCCATCGAGTTTCTGCGCCCGCGTCTACAGCAACACGCTGAACTTCATGCGCTCGTTGAGCGCATCGCCACGCTTGACTCGATCCAGTTGCACTTGACCCCAGAGATTCTCTCGGCTGCCAAGGTTAGCCTGCAGCAAGCGCTGCTAGACGGAGTGCTGCGGATGCGCCGACGCGCCAAGAGCTGGGTCAGTGACTCCGACTTGGTGACGACTTGGGCGTTGACGGACTATATCGAGATGCATTCGGCCATCTGCTCAGGCGAGAGTGGATTTGCAACGGGGGTGTGCGTCGAGGCGATCGCACGAGGAGATGACGCCAAGGTACGAGCCATGCTGCCCGACGTACAGAAGTTGGCAGGCAAGGGCCTCGCGACCATCGACGACTTGCGCCGAAAGATTGGTCGTCGTCGACCCATTGAGGGAGTCGGGCGAGACTATCTGGTCCAGAACCTTCGAGTTACCGCCGCTTTTACTGCCGAATACGTCGCGCTTCTGGACAGGCAGAAGAGCAGCAAGCAAGCCTCGCTGCCGCCAAAGCATGCTGACTTCTTGAGTGGACTGTTCCGAGAGCTCAAGATGGCCCTTGGGTACGTCTCTGACCTCGACCTGGCAGAGGACGCTTCCGCCGTACACAAGCAATTGTTGGTGTCTGCTCTCACTGCCGCAATTGACTTGATGGGTCAGGACGCTCGGGAGGGGACGCTTGCTGAGGAAGAGCAAGTCCTGCTGTTGCGGTACCCTTTGGGGCGTGACCTGAAGCCGGTGCTGAAATGGTCCCCATCCGGCGACGCGGCGAACCAAGTCACGCTTGGCGAGGCTGGGCAACTTCATTCCGCAGTTACGCAGGCTCTTGCGAGTTTGCGCCGCGGGGAGCCTGGTGAAGGAAGGGCTACTGGCCTACAAAGGCTGCTCGGCGACGCGGCAGAAGAACACCGCGTAGCGCAACGCTTACTGCCTGCCCGAATTATCGCCGAGCGACTGGATCGGCAAGGTCGGCCAATGGCCTCGACCTGGCATGATGCAACAGACGCCGTCTACCGGGACGCTCGGAACGCGTTCAAGCTTGAGGTTCAAGAAGCTCAGCAGCGCGTGACCAACGCCCTGGCCTTGAGCGCTCTATCGCAGACAGAGGCGGGGCGCATGCTCAAGGTGCTCGAGTCTCTATCGCGTGCCAACAGTGCCCAAGAGATCGGCGCATCACCGAAAGGCGCGACCCTCTATCCTGACTTTCCGCATGCCCGGGCTGTGCTGCAAGGCGTTGTGCTCAAGTCGCTTGACAGCAGGATTGACCTCAGTAGGCAGAAGCTACGCCTCGCGATCGAGGATTTCGTGCGCGAGCAGCAGGCTCTGAAGCTCGACCCCGTGACGCTGCGCCAGCTAGAGCAAAAGAAAACACGCATTCTTGCCACGCTTGAGCAGGGAACGGCCCTGAGCGTCCGGGTGGCGCGCAGCGAGTTCATGTTGCTACGGGAAGGGAAGCTTCCGCTAGTGCGCTTCGAAGAGCGCCGTGTAGCCCTCACTTACGAGGCTTTCCGTAAGGAGCTTCGGGACATCACACAAGGCCAACGGGTTTTGGATGGGCTCAGTGCGGTGCTGCGTGATGAAAAGTCCGTCCCTGGGCAGGCTCCCGAGTGGTTGTTGTCCATCCGGGACAGTGAACGTGCCAGCGTGGCTGAGTTTATCGATCATTGGCAGCGAATCTTCGACCCTGAGAGCAAAGACGCCGTGGCCGAGGCACTGCGCAGCTTCTTCAAAGGGGCGGGCATCGCACAGGAACCGACCATTACTGCGCCCAACGAGGGCATGTTTTTTATCGACGGCAAGCCCTTCGCGGATCTTGCAGCTTCGGGCTTCGGGGTCTTCATCCCCCCGGCCCTTGGGTCTCTCGCGACACACGTCCAAGGCTACATCCTGCCCCGGCATATGACGTCAACACCGGAGCGTTTCGGTCAGCGAGTGGCGCAGCTGCCTACCAACACTCCAACCTTTCTTTTGTGCCGTGGAGGTTTGTCCTTGCAGCAACGCGCACAGCTGGGACATAAGCACCAAGTGCTCCTCTTGGACGACGACTTGGTGGCTTACCTCGCCACGCACCCGGCTGAACGTCTTGCGAAACTGCTGGAAGTCTGCCTGCTGTCCTTCCACACTAATCCGTACAACGATTACAACGCGCGTCCGGTGCCGCCTGAAATGTTCTTCGGGCGCACTCAGGAACTTGAGGACCTGCGCAATGTGGCGTCCTCGGCGGTGCTCTATGGCGGGCGTCGACTGGGCAAATCCTCTCTTCTGAACCAGATTCTGGAGGAGTCCAAGACGCATTTGCAGAAGGGACTGGATGGGAAGCTCGTGGGCGAGCTTGCCGTCTATGTGTCGTTGCTGAGCGGTAACGACCCCGCGGGCTTCAAGGACAACTACCGGTTCTTTGCATGGAAGTCCATCTATAAGGCGTTGGTCACAGCAGGCTTCATCACCAACGACAGACCGGACTTAAAGTCCGACCAGACTATCCGAGAGCACATCCAAGACGAAATCTCGGCTGGTCGCTGTCAGGCAGACGCTATTTACCTGCTTATCGACGAAGCCGACGACGTGATGCGAGAGGACCTTCTGTCCAACGCTCCGTTCTTGGCAAGCTTACAAGCTCTGAGTGATTCGACACTTGGTCGTGCGCGCATCCGCTACGTCATTGCTGGGCTGCACAACCTTACTCGCATGACGACTGGAGGAAACACGGCACTTGGCAAGGCCCAGCCCATCGCACTCCAGCCTTTCTCGTCGGGGAATGACATTTCCAACGGCGTAGACCTCATCACTGAACCGCTGGCAGCGCTGGGTTTCTACTTTGAGCGCGGCGATGAGGAGCTGCCATTGCGCATCATGGCAGTGTGCAACTTTTACCCGGCGTTCATCCAGCTCTACTGCCGAAACCTTGTCAACAGGCTGTACAACAACCGAGCGGGTAAAGAGCTCACTACGCGCATTACCTCGGCAGACTTGGACGCCGTGGAGTGCGACGAGGCCTTTTTGCAGGAAATCAGAGACAAGTTTGGTCTGAACCTAAACCTCGATAAGCGCTACAAGGCGATCGCGCTGATTCTGGCCGAGCATTCGTATGCTGAACCTGCCAACAGTGTCTTTGCTGGGCTGACTGCCACCGAGATTCGGGACAGCTGCATCAGTCAGGCACCGGCGCACTTCAAGAGTACCGCGCCCGGTGCCTACGAAGCACTGCTTGACGAGATGGATAAACTCACAATCCTTGAGCGCAATGGCCCTCGCTACCAGCTGCGCACGCCTGACATCGCCACGATGCTCGGTGAAATGGAGCAAGTCAGCCACTTACTGGAAGAGCTGGCACGTGAGACCCCGACCGAAGATCGTTCCTACGGCGAGGCACGCCTTCCCGTTACGCTCAAGTCGGAATCGAAGACCTTCCCCATGCCGAGTGCCTGGGTCCGCAACTATCTGCGCAGCACGCCCGGCGACCTAATGGTGCTAGTTGGGAATCAGCTGAGCGGAGTGTGCGCCGTGGAGAAGCTTCGTGGTGTCTGGGAGGTCCCACAAGAGGATGCAGTTCTTGAAGTTAAGAGCGCATCAACGACCGACGAGGCGAGAAACTACGTTAACGGAGTGCGACGCAAGGCTTCCGACCGAAAGACCCGCCTGATCGGGGTGCCGTCCAGGAGCTGGCAGCCGGACCAATTGGATCTATACGCAGCTCTTGCGGGGGACCAAGGCCGATTGGCAGTGCAAGGCGAGGCCGCAGGCCGGGTCAATTTGCCCACTGTTCGGCCGTTCCTTATCGCAAGTCCCGGGCAGGCGTTGGCGCTTGCCATCCGCAGCGTCTCTGCGACTAAGCCGTTGCCCAAGAATGCCGTGATGGCCGCCGTCCCCAATTGGAGCGATGATGCCGTCTATTTCCGCTTCAATCACAACCAACACGAGAATCTGCCTGTCCGTGACAGTGCTGAGGCTCGCGCGGCAATCTTGCGCGCAAGCTGTGGGTATGGCGAAGAGCTCGAAAGTATTGCGGGCTCCACACTTACCTTGACCGAAGCTCTGGCCTTGCCGGGACAAGCGCTGAAGAGACTTACGCTCGACTTGGGGGCGTTCTACAGCCGCATCGGTATCGCAAGCTGCCTGCTGCCTGACCAGCTCCAGGCGCTGGAGACGGTGCTGCTAAGCTTGCATGAAACCCCCAATCACTCAGGTCAAGAGCACGAGTTGCTCCCGGCTAACAAGCTGAATGACTATCATCTGTTGTTTGCTCAGTGGATGGGCTTGATTCAGGTTGCGCCAACGGGCGTGTGGGACGTTCCTGCGCTCTACTTGGATCTTCTGTTGGCGCGCCCCTGATGAGTACCGACCACCCCCTTGTTCAGGTATCGGTCCCCATCTATTGGGCGATGCCTGGACCGACGTCGTTCCTGGTAAAGCTCGGACACATGCTAGAAGGGCACTCAGCCGGGACTGTCTGCTTGGCGGGAGGTGCGGTCGCCGGGGCGCAGCATGTCATTCACGATGCCTTCAAGCGAGCATGTCATGAGACGGAACGGGTGGTGTTTCTAGACGTCCACGAAGGCTCCCACATCGAGTCGGACGTTGGGCATCACTTTGCTCGAGGCAAGCTCTCACCAATGGAGCTCGCTCATTGGTCACAGCCCCCTCGTGTCACCGTCGTGCTGACACCCCTGTCAGTAAGAGCCAGTGACAGATGCAGGAGATACTTTGAGGAGTTCGTCAAGGAGTCAGCAACGCTGAGTGCTGGCGCCGTGCGGCTAGTGGTGGTGTGGAGCCTTCTAGCTGACCCCTTGCCACCAAAGTCAAGATGTGAGTTGCGCTTTGACGGCACCTTGTCGGAAGACGAGATGCACGCCTATGTTACTCAACGCTTGGTAGGCCGCAGGGGGCCGGGAAGCACCTCACTGGCTAGGCACTTGGTGATTGAGTTTGCCGGAGCAGACCCGCTTGTGGCTGAAGAGTTGATGGCGCTTCACCCCAACGCCCTCCTGCAACTCCCTACATCGTTTGCTTCGATGCCGCAGAGGGATGCGTCCTACGACCGGGCCAGCGGCGCATTGAAGGACTGGCTTGAAGTGCGGGCGCAGGCAGCCGGGTCGGCGATGGCATGGAAGCGCCTCGAGCAGCGTTACTGGCGGGCCTGTGTTCGAGCACTGCTTCCGTGGATTGAGGAGCGGCGTCTACCGGTCATCGGCAAGCTGCGGGATAGCCTGGAGGATTATCTCTTCCACACGAAAGGTGTATGGAAGAAGCCTTCACCGTGGCGACCGGGTAGCTTCCAGTGCATCGCCATTGACGATCTTGAGTTCAACGACATGGTGGCGATGAGTCACCGGGATGCTGCGGACCCCTTCAAGGGGCTGAATGAAACTGCGAATGCGGCACTGACTGCATGTTTCAAGGTCAAGAAAGTGCGCGATGCCATTGCACACATGCGACCTCCAGCCGCCGAAGATATTCGAGAGATGGTCCTTGCTCTCGACGCGCTGCTAGCTTGAGACTGAGCAGGCAGCGTCTAGGAAAAGCCAACAGGAGTCCAGGGTGGCGAATTCCTGTCAGGTAATGACACCAATGTGTCGAACTGAGTCAGCTGCAGATCGGTGCAGCGGCCGCAAGGGGCCGCCCGAGCGCCTTCGCAGAGCTAAACGGCTGGTTACAGGGCCAACGCTGCCAGCCAGAGTCCGTATCTCAGACAACTGCTGTGGGCGAGAGCCGCCGCTCAGGCCGAACCCTCAAACGGCCGAGATCAACCTGAAGCCATCGCTTGTGGCAATGCCTCGGAGGACTGCTCCCGGCAGAGAGCGCCTTTTCGGTCCCCCGAAAGCAGTCGCTGCTGGTTTGCTGCTGCCAATGATAGACAGCTTTGGTGAGCCACGGCGATCGCGTGCTTCCGGCCAGAAGCGGGCATTTGGAGTGAACTAATGACTTTGACACTGAAGATTCAAACTGCCTCAGATGTCATCCGCGATGGCCTCGGGTGCGAGCTTGTTACTGAAGGTGGTGATGTTGTGGCTGAGGTATTCCGATGCGATGCCAGCCGATCAATCACGGTGACGACCTTCGCAAACGATGTGCCACTGGACGCTATGGAACGGCTCATTGGCTTCGCAAGAAACCGCCTTGAGCCGTTTGAGTCTGGTGAGCCGCTGGATGCCGCTGTCAACTTCAAGAGGAACTAACGCGTCCACTCTCGGTCCGCTAGCGCCCTTTGCCATGGGGCAGAATCCGGCCAACTGCGGTCACTGAAGGCGGTTAGGAGAAACGGACATTGATGAGCATGAAACTAGCGGTACCTAACGCCATCCTTTTCATTTTGGACCCAAGCAACGAAGCCGCTGCGATTCCAGAGTATGAAGCCTTGGTCTCGCACAGTGATAGCTGTGTAAGCGTGGGAACCCAGGCGGATGTGGACGGCGAAACCGAAGTTTCACTAAGTTTTGTCGGCCCTTCAGGACTTAGCCTTGTTTTCGATGGCCACGTTCAAACTCCCACAGGTTCCATTGGGGTGATGACATCCGAAGGTGCATCGCTCGGGAGCATTGACGGGCTGACGCCGAGAACCCGAGTTGCGGTTTGGGTCGATGACGACAAATGGCCGTCTCGCGTAGCAATTGTCGTTAGCGGCAACTAGATGTCCGTTTCGAGCGCCTGCTGGTCTGCGCTAGGATGCGGTTCTCGGCCAGGAGCGGACTGTCGCTGGCTCTGGGGAAGCTCCTCCGAAGCGGGCTTCCTGGCTGCATGGCATTCTTGGGGAAACTTCGTTGCTTGTATTCCGTTGTTGTCGACATTTCACCTGTACTGTGAACCACTTCACGCTTTGCGGACGGATCACGATATGGGCTGCCGCGATGCAGCTTTCCCAAGGACAGTGGCTGCTTGAGCAAAATGAGGGGGTTGAGCTTGAACTGGTCCATTGATGGCGCGGACTTGGAGACCAAGCCGCGTAAGGGCGGGAGCACAGCAGAAAAAGGCTTCACGTTTCAGAAGGCCTACGCGCTCGTGAGATTGACTTGGTTACCAACTGGCGAAAGAGGTCTCGTTGAACTGCGGTACGAAGGTGCGCAAGACGTCGATCTAAAGTTCAAAGATGGCGGCGAAGTCTTAGTTCAAGCGAAGGATCTCAAGCCTGGCACTTTGGGCTTTGGAAAACTCAAGGAAATCGTCGCAGGCTTTGCTCGCGACTTGATAACAGCAGTCGCTCGTGGTCGACAGGATCCTGATGTTCCCAAGTTCCGACTGGTGTGCACGAGCTCTCCTTACGAGGAAAGCTCATATCAAGTTCTGCGTCGGGTTTACGTTGAGGACCATGCCAGGGAAATTCAATCGCTGATTGGAAATGACTACAGCGAGGGGCTTGCACCGGACAGAATTCTAGATTGTGTAACCCGAGTCTTGATGAGCGCTGAGTTCGAGATCCTTGTGCACGCCGACGCGGCCGATGACCTGAGGGCACAGGCGGCTTGGAACCTCGTCCGATTTGGTGTTCCGCCTGAACATGTCGAAGCGAGTCTTGACCGACTTCAGTCGGCGCTTGTCCCAAGAGCGACCTTCCAGGTCTCAGAGGTCGTAGATTGTTTGGTGGGTCTTCCTGAAGGTCATCCAGGCCGCGACGGCGCTGCTTGCCGGCTACTTCCTGCAAGGAAGAACCTTGAGATGACTCCATTAAGGCGTAATGCCTTCCTGCAAGGGGCGGCCTCGATCCTGTGGGCCGCGGTGGCCAACGGGCTGGATGTCGAGCGACCGGAAAGAGTATTGATCAGGGACGCGCTAGTTCAGACTCACAACTCCGGCGGGATGATCGTTGTTGAGGGAATGCCGGGCTCCGGGAAAAGTGCGCTGATTAGGAAAATTGCTTGGGACGCGCATGCTGCAGGAACCCACTTGGTGCTTGATGTTTGGGCCCCGAGCGACCTCGCCGAGTCGAATTGGATCGAAATCTTGCGCTTGCATAGGCTCTCTGCGCGGCCGGTGATATTAGTGGTCGATGATATCTGGCGACATGCTAGCTTCGTAGAGGCTCTGAACGCACGGGTGAAGCCTGGCTTGTGCGTCCTGGCGTCGAGCCGGCCGGGTGAGGCTTCAGCTGCAACGAAGATGGATCTGATGAGGCTAGCCGTTTATAGCGTTGTGCTTGGGAGCCTATCGGATGAGTTTGTCAGCGGCCTGCAGAAACTGGTAGGAAGGCAAAGAGCCGAGTCTGCAGGTTTGAGTCCTGGTCAAGTCACGCGGTTTATCGAGACCGGGCAACTCCTTGCACTCTCATTGACGCTGCAGGGCGGCTCTCTGGAACTCTTTGCCAAGGGCGTGCTTAGGCCTCTCAGGCAAAAGCCTTCATTTGACAGCTTCATTGATCTCTGCATCATTGGGCGATACGACAGTGCTGTTCCCCAATCCCTTCTTGAACGAACGAAAGGACCGGGCCAACCGTTCTGGCGAGACCCGAGCTTCGACGGATTGGCTTCGGTGTTGGAGACTCGTGGAGGGAGGCCTCGACTTAGAGTCGGACATTCCATCGTGGCTCAGGCGCTCGTAGAAGCAGCCGAGGTCGATCTCGTTGATAGGACGATAAAACTTTGCGGTGCTTGCGACCCAGCCAACTCGGACGAGCGTCGGTTGATCGTTCGATTGCTCGAAAAATCGGTTGCGGATTCTTCGTTGACCGCTCAAATTCGGAGCAAAAAGGAACAGTTGGTGATCGGCGTCGAGCGACTTTTGCCGAATGCGTCCTTTGCGGATGCGCATCGATTGGCTGCGCTGCTCGAGTCCGTTGGGGAATCTACCTTAGCTCATAAGTTCTTGGCAGCCGCAACGCCAGATCGCGTTATCGATCGCATTGATGTCGGCCTAGCACTGAGTCGGAAAACGCGACAAGAGTTCAATGCACTCTTCTCTCGCCTAATCGAGTTCTACCGACGGAACGCGGATGGTCCTGGACGGCGTCGCTTCGTTCGAGTTGCTAGGGATTGCGGATCGCATGAGCAGCAAGTCGCGGTCGGCGAGCAGACTGCAAATTGGTCGATCGCCACCCATTTCCCGACCACCGAGACACTTGACGTTTTGTATCTCAGCGTGAGTTCGGCAACCAATGAGATTGCATTGAAGATTCGTCCGATGATCGAGGCCTACCTTCAATTCGATGGCACCTCGGTCGAGATCCTCCGTGCTGCGGTCAGGTCCGTTCGAAGAAGTAGAGATGAGCATCTGGCTTCTCGCTTAGTGAGGCGTTCATTGGACCTACTGAACGAGTCGATTCTCGACCCGGCTACCACTGCCGACTTGGCCCGTGATCTGACCATCCTGCTGCCTGCGGGACTTGAGGAGTCACAGAGGGCGGCAATGTCTGAAGCAATTGTGCCAACGTTGGAGCACCTCAGTGATAGGGCGCAGCTGATCAAGACAATCAGGGCCGCGATTTTGCTTGGTCGGCCAGAAGCAATTGAGCCTGTTCGACGTTCCATCCTCGCGGTAAGAAAAAGGGGGTGGAGAGAAGCAGTCCAGCTCGAGCAACACTTCAGATACCAATACAAGCTGGAGGTCGGAGGTCCATGACCGGCACCTTCGCTGCGGTTTCGGCTGAGGGACGGCGCCCGCCACAAAGGCTGTCAAGCTGCTGCGCACACGAGTCTTCTGGTTGCCCAGACCAAGGTAGAACAAAGCCCGCTTCCGCAATGTTGCGGAGCAAACTTCTATCGTGCGCTTAGGGCAGACTGCGGACTGCCGCGCGGAACGTCTGCTATTTGCCGGTCCTAAGGTCTGCAACGGGCCCAAAGCAGTCGTTGCTCCCGCTCCAAAGCCGACCTTTATGGTGCCGCCCATAAAGCCGCTAGCGAACTTCGGCCGATATTTTCGTTACGCGCATTGCCAAATCATTGGCCAATTCAGCTCGGCCAGTTGCCCTGTAAATCTTGACTAAACTTGCAAGGCGGACGGCAACATCCGGATGGTTTGGCACCAAAGTGCTTTCGCTGATTTTTAGAGCGCGAAGCGCTATAGGCTCAGCTTTCTCAAATGATCCTTGGCCAATATAGGCCTCTGCAAGGTTACTCATGCTCAGCGCCACTTCGGCATTCTCCTCCCCGAGTGCCTTTTTTTTGATCGACAAGGCGCGTAGAAACATGGTCTCGGCCTGGGGGAACCTGCCTTGGGCTTGATAAACAGAAGCCAAATTCCCCATATACGAACCTAAATCTGGATGATCTGAAGGCAAACCGCTCTCTTTGATCTTTAGAGCGCGAGTCAAAGTGGTTTCGGCTTGCACATAGTCTTTTTCATCAAGAAACTAAAGCCCAATGCCACTCAAGCTTGCAGCAATCTGAGGATGATCTGGTCCGTATACCTTCTCATTGATTCTCAATGCATCCTTCAACAAGGGGCCAGCTTCCCTATGCCTCCCTTGTGAGTTGTAAAAACTGCCGAGCTTGTGCAGACTAATTGCAGTATTTGGGCTGTCTGGCCCCGCCCAGATTTGTTTTATTCCCAGCGAGCGTTTGTAGTGAATCTCTGCCTGCGAGTATTTTCCCATTGCTAGGCAGAGATCGCCCAAATTTACAAGTGTGCCTGCATAGTTGGGATCATTCTGTCCACGGGCCTTCTCCATAATTTGAAGCGCCCGCCTATAAAGAGGCTCGGCAGCGTCAAAATTCCCACGAGCGACATGGAGCAAGGCAAGATTATTGAGTGTGTAAGCCAGGTTTGGATTCTGTGACCCAAGTCCCGCCTCTGTTTCCAAAAGAACTTCTTTTCCTAAAGCTATCCCTCGGTCATATTGACCCAGCAAATAGAGTCTTGCAACCGCATCATTGCGGGCCTTCAACGCATCCTGTTGAGCAAGACCTATTTGAGGAAAAACAGAAAAAAGAAGGATTGAAAGAACTAGACGAATCATTGCTATGCAAACGACAAAATATTGAAAATGAGATTCTAGAAAGCAGGAGCGCAAAAGTACTGGGGCGCAAGTAACAGTTTTAATGTCGCCTTCTGGCCGGATTCTGCCCCACGGTGAGGGGCGCTATCGGGCCCTAACCAGGAATTCAGATGCATGTCCGCAATGACTTTTTAGCTACTGCAAGCGGTCTTTCTGCTTTCGTGCTGAAAATCAAAGGTAGAACGTATAAAAAAGCCCATCGCAATTTCGACGGGCCTTTTTTTACTTTGTCTCGCGCTTAGAGCGTGTTATGAACTTTGCTGCGTGAGCACGGAGCCAAGGGTAGAGTTTGCAGATGCCCCGCAAGCCTTACCCGACAGACGTCAGCGATGAAGAATGGAGCTTCGCTGCGCCCTACCTGACCTTGATGAATCAGCACGCGCCCCAGCGCGAGCATGATCTGCGCGAAGTCTTCAACGCGCTGCGCTGGCTGGTGCGCGCAGGAGCGCCCTGGCGGATGCTGCCCAACGATCTGCCGCCGTGGGAGGCGGTCTACCAGCAAAGCAGGCGTTGGCTTGACGCGGGCTGCTTCGAGGCGATAGTGTCGGATCTGCGCTCCATCATTCGCGTAGCACAGGGGCGCCAGGGCCAGCCCAGCGCAGTAGTGATGGATGGGCGCACGCTGCAATCGAGTTGCGAGAGCGGTCCACGTGCAGGCTACGACGGCTACAAACGCAAGCGCGGCAGCAAGGTGCACATGGCCGTGGACACGCTGGGCCACTTGCTGGCAGTGCATGTCACGCCTGCAGACGAACAGGAACGTGCGCAGGTGCAGCGCCTGTGCGAAGACGTACAGCAGGCCACGGGCCACACGGTACAACTGGCCTGGGCAGACCAAGGCTACACGGGTGAAGCGGCATCCAAAGCGGCGCAGGACAACGGCATCGACCTGCACATCGTGAAGCTGCCCGAGGCAAAGAAAGGCTTTGTACTGCTGCCGCGCCGCTGGGTGGTGGAGAGAAGCTTCGGCTGGCTGGCGAGGTTTCGCAGGCTATCGCGGGACTACGAGCGACTACCCGAAGTGCTCGGCGGGCTGCATTTCCTGGTGTTTGCGGTGCTCATGTTGCCCGCTGCCGCACGGGTGCTGGCTGCAGCGGGAAGTTCATAACACGCTCTAACTTGCACGCATCGTTGGCAACCTGGTCGATTCTCCGTACCAACGCTTCCCCGTCCCCGGTCAGTGATAAACATGAAGATGAGTAATTGACCAAGAGTTGGTGCATTTGCTGGAAGCTCTCTTCCCCGATCGAGCTAACGCCCATGCCTGAGAGTGGAATTCGATGCGCTCCTCCTGATTCTGAATCCCAGATCAGAATGAAACTGGAAGAGGATAGGACTGTGCGACCAGCTCGAAAAAATGGCTTGCTAGGATCCAGTGAATGCACAATGACGCAGTCTGCACCATATTCCTGCATCTGATTCTTGGACTTTGGTGTGTCTCGCTCCAGCCGGGTAGTTCGCCCCGATGCAGATGCGCATCGTTTAGGTTCTACGACATATTTTTGTGTATAGGCAGCCCCGCTGACATATCCCAGGCTAGGAAAAAATATAGCCAAGCAAAGCAGTGAAATGGCTATGAATGCGCCTGTCACTTGGATTGCAAAGAAACCTGCCCCGAAAAGAACTGCCCCGGGAGCAGCCAAGCAGACGGATTCAAAAAAAGACCGTTTTTTTGTCGAAAAACCCCTCAGTTTCTGCCGAAAGGCGCTAGCGTCTACTTGCCACGGGCGAAGCCATAGCAAAACAACTTGCAGCAGAAAGATTGTGGCAGCGAATGCGCACACTGTTACCTTCCCCTTTTCCCAGAGGGAAATGAGAAGGTCAAAAGACAGAACCGAGTTCAGCGAAGTGATGAACACGAACACCGCAGGCCAAACCATTGTGATCAAGTCAAATCCTGAGTTGATCAGCGTATCTTGGCTGTGTCCAAAGGTTAGGACCATCCCGCTTATAACGCCGTATCCCACAAGTGAAACAATTGCGGATAAAACGGCAAAACTGGATGCTAGCCGAGTGAAAAAAGATCCTGAATTTAGAATTTTGCCCTCGGTCCCTGTGGCGAGCGTTGGGTTGGTTTCAGCCTTGTGTTGGGAAAGCTTATCAGCAGGATTTTTGGCCGGTGCCTGTTTTTCCGGATCTTCATTCACCTTTGTTCTTTTTACCTGAGTGTTCTTGCTCATCGCTTGTTCAACCTTTCTGGGTGCTTCACTACGCGTCCGCGTCGCAGAGGACGGAATCTGCTGGAAAGATAACTTGCGTAGAGGGGGTGGATATCTTCACGGTAAGAATCTGAAATGAAATCTGCTTGAAGTGCCAAAAATTACGCATTGGGCCAACAGCGCAACGAAGTGACTGTGTGTGAGTAATTGTTAATATTCATCAAATTTTTGACGTTTTGTTGCGTGTTTGGCGTGCTCATCCGATAAGCTCGTCGGCTTTACTAAAACTACACAAACAAAGTTGCGAACCAGAGCGTCCCTAGGCGCCACGTAACTTCATCATCAGGGAGTGCGCATATGCGCTTGGGAGGGGTGCGAGTTGGACTTAACCAACTCAGCGTGTCGGCGTGCGCATGTCTGAATTGGCTGTGGATGACCGTCCTGGTCTTGACCGCGTTATGCGGTGCATGGGGGCGCTCAGCCAATGCCCAAGATTCGGTTTGTGCCGAAGTCAAAATCGTCATTGAGCAAAAGCTCTCTTTAGAGCGCCAGGCTTTTGATGCCCACATGGTCATCAGAAACGGCTTGGAAACGAGCGCTCTGTCCAACGTCAAGATCGACCTGCTTTTCAAAGATCAGGATCAAAACGACGTTGTCGCCACAACCGATGCCAATGCATCAGGCGCTTCTTTCTTCGTACGTACAGATAATTTGACGGGTCTGACGGCAATCGATGGCAGTGCCAGTTTGGCGGCAAAAGCTACCGCTGATATCCGTTGGCTGATCATTCCCTCGCAGGGCGCTGGTGGCACCACCTCTGAAGGGCGCCTCTACTACATCGGCGCGCGTGTCACCTACACATTGGACGGTCAGACGAGCACCGTTGAAGTAACGCCCGACTACGTTGTTGTCCGTCCTCAGCCGCTTTTGCGGCTTGACTACTTTTTGCCCACGGATGTTTTCGGGGACGACCCATTCACCCCAGAGACAGAAGCCTCTGAGCCGTTCACGCTAGGGGTTCGAGTTGCCAACGTTGGAGCAGGTACTGCCGCGAAGTTGCAAATTGAATCCGCACAACCCAAGATCGTGGAAAACCGCCAGGGTTTGCTGATCGACTTCACCATCCTGGGTGGATACGTGGGCAACGCGATCGCCGGAAAGAGCTTGCTGCTGGATTTTGGCGATATCGCGCCGCAGAGCGCCAAGATGGGGCGGTGGCTGATGCAGACCACGCTGGCGGGCAGATTCACCCAGTTCAATGCCAGTTTTGTCCATGCCGATTCCTTGGGTGGAGCGGTGACATCACTGATCAAAGAAATCGTGACCCATAAGTTGGTTCGCGATGTCCGTGTTGATCTGCCGGGCCAGGATGACATTGATGACTTCTTGGCTGAACAGGGCGACGGTTACCGGGTCTACGACTCCCAGGGCGGAGACAACCCGGTTTTCAACCTGTCTGGCGCAGCTTCGTTGAATACCGTTTCGGGCGGAAACCTCGCATTGCAGTTCCCTGCAACCCAAGGCCATGTGCATGTCAAGTTACCCGACCCTTCGCGCGGCTCTCGTGTGCTTGCTCAAGTCCTGCGCAGCGATGGCAAGCAACTGCTCGCTCAAAATTTCTGGCTCTCCAAATCGCGCAATAGCGACCTGAGCTGGAGTTATTACGTCCACGTTTTTGACAGCAACACGACGGGACAGTACACCCTGGTTTTCTCGGACAGCTCTACGGCCACGTTGGGCGGCACGGCCTATCTTGATGCGAACGGCAACGGTGTGCGCGATGCGGGCGAAGCACCGGAAGGCAACCTCATGGTTGCCCTGAAGGGGGTTGATGCCCAGGGCCGAAATGTATCGATTCAGGCATACACAGATCCTCAAGGAAAATTTTCCTACAGCGGCCTGATGCCAGGCCGGTATCAGCTGGAAGCGGGTGAGCGCAGCGGTTGGATCAATGGCACTTGGGTCGTTGGCAGTGCGGGTGGTGTTGCCTCGGACGGTTTGATCCGCGATATCGTGCTCCTCGCAGGTACGAATGCCAGCGGCTATGTGATTTCCAAGCGCAAGCCAGTTGACGGTAGCAGCCAGACTTCATCAGCAGATGTGGCAGTGACTGCGCAGTCCAACATTTACGAGTTGATTCCCGGAAAGACTGCGATCGTCACGATCACTGCGACCAACAAGGGTCCTGACACAGCGCAAGGCGTGACGGTTCAAGCGGCGCTTCCGGCTGGACTGTCTCAACAGATCGTCACGGCGAGTTTGGGCGCATTTGATGGATCGGTTTGGAATGTCGGTGCTCTGTCTAAAGACCAGTCGGCCACTCTTACGGTGCACGCTCTTGCTCAACCTTTGAGCGACGGTAAGTCCCGGTCCATCACGTGGACCGCAGCCATTGGCTCGCAGACCAAAGATCCCGTGGGCGACAACAACCAAAGTCGCGTGAACCTGCTGGTGCAAAAGGATCCGCAGAGTGGCGCGGAGATTGCACAAGAGTTGTACTCGCAGACCCAAGTGTTGGTGTGGAGCCAATGTCCAGAAGTTAGCTCGTCTCAAGACGCAGAAGCTTGTGCTGTGCGCAAGGCTGACGCTGCTCGCGCCTGGTTCGCAGCGCGATCTATCCGGGCTTTGGTTGTGACACAGTCGGGTGATTGGCGAGTTGCTATGCGCACCGGTGCATACAACGTCCTGTGGTTTGCGGGGGGAACAAGCAGTCTGGATGCCACGGCCCAGGCTGAAGTCCGCGCGGCTGTACGCAGGGGAGACTCTGTGGTCTTGGACGGAGGAAACGCAGTTTCTATGCGTGGAGTCTCTGATGTATTTGGCGCAACCTTCGAAGAGACCGCTCTGGGCAGCAACCTCCAGGTCGCCCTGGCGGGTGGTACGGCGATGCCGACCCTCGGTGCCGCTTACCCGCTACAGCTGAATACTGCTACTTTGGACGGAGTCTATGTCGCTTCCGGAAAGCCAGCCATCGCGTCCCATGTTTATGGTCTGGGTCAATCCCTGTTGGCGGGCTTTGATCTGCTCGACGCTGCATCGAGCGGCGGCGTTTGGTCGCAATTTGCTGAGCAGCGTCTGCTCGCATTGACTCCTGTTCCGAAGACTCAGCCTGCTTTGGCGGGTTCCGTGTTCGGCCTGAAAGTCAAAGCCCGAAGCCTTGCCCCTGTAGGGGCCGCTGAAAAGTCCGTCAATCTGAAGATGGACCTCACGTCTGGCGTCACTTATCGCGATGCGGAGCCTCCCGCTCAAGGGGCTTCATCGAGTGCGCAGCCGTCATGGGCGCTTGCATTGCCTGCGGGCCAGGAGCAAATCGTCAAACTGGAGTTGATGATGCCTTTGACCTCTGGCGCTGCCGAGGCGAAATCGCAGCTCTTGGATACGTCTGATATGGGCTTGCTCGCCACGCAAACCACTGCGCTGCAAGTACTGGGGCTGGATACATTGGTCCCGCGCATCAAGCTGGCTCTGGCCGATATCACGCCAGTTGGGGCACAGCAGCAAGAAGCTGTCGCTCAAGCCCGTGATGCCCTGGGCAAGGTTGAGCAGGCGCAGCAACAAAGTGATTGGAATACTGCGATTGAGTTGCTTGGGAATTTGCAAGCGAGTTTGGACCAGCTGTCGACCTTGCCTTCCGCTCCATCGATTGCGGAGCTGCGTTTGGACGTTGCCCGATGGTTCTTCTTGCTCCAAACCCGTTGGACTCCTGATCCTGCGCTGACTCCTGCGCAGATCACCAGCGTTGGTGGTAGCGGACAAACTTCGATTGTTGGGCAGGTCTTTGGCCAAGTGCTCGCCGCGCAGGTGCTGGATGGTCGTGGCCGCCCCATGGCCGGTGTGTCTGTGCGTTTTGAGCTTCCAAGCACAGGTGCCAGCGCAAGCTTTGCTGGAGGCAATGCAAGTGCAGTCGGTGTGACGGACTCCCAAGGCGTTGCGCATTCTCCGAGCTTGGCTGCGAACGCTGTTGCAGGCACTTTCCAAGCGCTTGCTACCGTCAACGGGCTGAATTCTTCTGCGATGTTCTCGCTGCAAAACAATCCGTTGGTCGCATCAAACCTGACCATTCAGGTTGTCGATGGGCAAGGTCAGTCCGCCACGATTGGCACCTTGTTTGGGAAGTCCTTGAGTGTTCGTGTAGTGGATGCTCAGAATCGCCCACAGGCCGGGGTGTCCGTGCAGTTTGATGCCATTGCGTCCGCAACAGGTGCTGGGGCGGCTTTCGAAGGCGCGGGTCAAAGTGCCGTGACGGCCCTTGTCACTACAGACGCTTCAGGCATTGCCGTATCGCCTCGGGTGCGCGCCAACATGAGTGTGGGCGCCTATCAAGTCAGTGCGGCAGCCCAAGGGGCGGCCTCTAGTGTGAGCTTCTCTCTGCAGAACCAGTTGGCGCAGTCGCTGCGCTTGTTGGCGGTCGACGGCAATGGCCAGTCAGCACGCACCGGCGTGGTGTTTGGTAAGCCACTGACTGTTCGCGTGGTGGATGCACAAAGCCGTCCTCAGAGCGGCGTAGCCGTGCGGTTTGAAGTGCCATCCAGCGGGGCTTCTGCACAGTTTGAAGGCCAATCCTCCAACGTCATTTTGGTCAACACCGATCTCAACGGGACCGCTGTATCTCCGCTGTTGCGTGCCAATGCGGTGACCGGGGCTTATCAAGTGCGCGTCGCAATCGCGTCTGACGCTTCTGCTACACAAGTCTTTGGCATGACCAACGTGGCTGCACCGGTGCCAACGCCGGTGTTCACTGGAACTTCTGCGACCGGAACGGGGCAAGTCACCGCGCGTGTTTCTGGTGGTGGCGCCTCCTGTGCGTTCAACCCCGACGCAACCAGGATGATGCCTGCCTCTGGAATGGGACCTGTGCTGGGGCAGATCCTGTTGCCACATGGCGTGTTTGACTTTGAGTTGGTCAGTTGCACACCAGGCGGCGAAGTCACCATCACAACGACCTGGCCAGACCTGCGTGGGATCACGGGCTACCTCAAGTACGGGGTCACCCGTACCTCTGGCGGCAGAAAGATTTGGTACCCACCAAACAACCTGCGAATCAGCGGTAACACGGTGTCTTACACGATCAAAGACGGGGGCCTTGGTGACGACGACCTGACGGTCAACGGCGTGATCCGGGATCCCGGTGGTCCAGTGATTGCTGCCGCAATCCCCGCGACGGATCCAGCGCCTATCCCTGTCATGGATTGGCGAGTTCTGATGTTCCTGAGCCTGTTGATCTTTGCGGTTGGAGGGGTTGTACAGCGCCGCAACTCTCGGGGCACATGATGGTCCGGGAACGCTTTTTGCGCCCGCTTGTGGTGGGGTGCATGCTCGTTCTGTCTGCGACTGCTTTGCCAGCGTGGGCGCAGGAGCCGGAGGTTTCTGCGTGCCTGCGCGTGGACTACCCCCAGCCCACGGTACCTGAATTTGGCCATACCGAAGCACTTTCGTATTCGGCGCAAGAAACGCAGTGTTGGGTCGACGTCGTGGAAGCTCGGCGTGCTGGGGGAATGGCTCTCGATGTGAGGGAGGCTGCGGTGGCTCCTCTGCCTGGCGCTGTTGCTTTGCCGCTGCCGTCGGTGGCGGACCGCCGTTATTTGCGTGACCAGCCTCTGACTTTGGTAGGAACAGGGGTTGATTTGCGTGCTTTGACAACTGCGTGCCTATCGCTACGCAAGCAAGGTTTCTCCAAAGTGCAGGTTTTGCTCGGCGGTGCGCGAAGTTGGGCGCGAATCCAGTCCGTGGACATGGTGACGCCGCAAGAGGCTTGGCTCGGTGCACTGGATGGCCAGTGGCGGTTGATCGGCATTGGTCTGCGTCCAGAGCAAGTACAGAGCCTTGTAGGAAAACCAGAAGTCAATTTGCCGTCGTCGGTGGATGACGCAGCACTTGTGCAAGCGCTGAACGATGCAGAGCGTGCAAAGCCGCTGGGATCACACCAGCAATGGTTGCTGCTCACGCCAAACCAGGCCAGTGGGCAATCGTTGTTAGCGCGACTGCAGCAAACCCCGTACAAGCCCGGCGCAAGAGCTCTGGCCTGGCTCTCTGGCGGTTGGGATTCTTACAACGCATATCTGCAACAGCAGCAGCAGTCGGCGGCCCATGCCGGGCGTCCTTTGCCTCGCTCGTGTGGTTCTTGAGCATTTGGGATTTTTCATGCGATCTATCGGTTCATTCATGCAAGTCCTCAAGGACGCTACAAACCAGCGGCGGTTGAGCGTGGTGAGAAGCACCGCAGCAACCTTCGTGGGACTGCTGTTGGGTGTTTGCGCATCCCAATCCGCCTGGGCATTGACCGTCTCTGGCTCTATTGCAGCGAACACTCGCTGGACTGCGGCGCAGTCTCCCGTCACGGTGCAAGGCAATGTGACGCTGGATCAGGACGCTACGTTGACTGTAGATCCTGGCGTGCAAATTCGCATGGAGCCGTCGTCCAGCTTCACAGTCATGCGTGGGGCTGTGCGTGCCGTGGGGACTCAAGATCAGCCGATCGTCATTACTTCAGCCAAGTCATCGCCAGCCCCGGGCGACTGGGGGGTGTGGCGTTTCACGGAAGGAACCCGAAACGAGCAAACCCAATGGGACTATGTACGTGTCGAGTACGGCAGCGGTCTCGTTGTCGAAAAATCTTCTCCTACGCTAAACCGTGTTTCGCTGCGATTCAACAATGGACCCGCTGTCCGAATAGATCTGGAATCGTCGCCTGTTGGCAAGGGGCTTACAGCTGAGGGAAACCTGATCGATGCCGTGCTGGTGCCTGCGGGCGTGATCACGGGGCAAGTCAGCTGGGCATTGGCAGGCATTCCTTATTTTGTTGAGCAAGGTTTGGTGGAGGTCGGTCTTGCGCAGATGCTGATTGAGCCTGCTGAGATCAAAGTACCGCGCAACTCGAATGTGCCATTGCGCTTGAAGCTGACGCAACCGGCCCCTCAGGGGGGGCGGGACCTTTCGTTCGTTTCATCCGCTTCTTATATCGTGCAAGGCCCTGGCGTCCTGAGGGTTCCAGAGGGGGCAAGTGAAGTCAATTTCAACGTTTCCTCGCAATCGCAGCTTGGCGCAGCTTCCATATCTGTCTCTCATCCTGAGTTGGGTACAGCTGGAGTGCGGGTGGAAGTGGCAAATATTCCTTACGTCGATTTGAGCGTTTGGCCCAGTCACAATCAAATGTTGGCAGGCTCTCCATACACGGTGTACGTTGATCTATCCGAACCTGCGCCTAGCGGTGGGATAGCAGTACCGTTGTTCAGTACCCCTGCGGGTGCGGTGCAGCATCCTGCAAGCGTTGCGATTGCCGGGGGCGAGAGCCGTGGCGCTTTCGTCGTCCAGGGAGGGGCCTCCGGGACAACGGCCACTGTGAGTGCAAAGGCTCCAGCCGGGTATGCCATTCGCGAGGGCTCGGTCGATCTGGAATTCGTTTCTGGTCTCTATGCTGAATTCCTTGCTCCGAGTCGCATGCTGGTGGGTGAGCAGCTTGAAATCTCTGTCAGACAAGTGGTTCCACCAGCGCCAAAGGGTGGACTGAAGGCGCAGATGGATAGCTCCGCTCCTTCTGTCCTGAAAGTGATTGTCAACGAGGCCTCTGTCAGTGGAGAGAACCTGTATCCACAAACGACGCCTTCATTCCAAATTCAAGCTATTGCCCCCGGTAACGCTCGATTGCAACTGAGTGGTGCTGGATTTACTGCAAGTCAAAACAACATCACAGTGGTCAAGCCGACCGAGCTATTCATTGAGGCTGTCTCTGGAAGCGGGCAGATTGCGGTGGGCGAAGGTTTGATTGGAAAGGTCCGTTTACGCCGAAAAATGGAGCCATTCAGCTACCACGGATACGACCGCCTGACTGTAGCCCTCACTTGCGAGGACTCATCGGTCTGTTCTGCCCAGAGTGTCTATTTCCCTTACTGGGGGGATACGGTTGATGTTCCAGTCATCGGGTATGCGGCTGGTGTGACTAAGTTACATGCATCGGCTGAGCACGCGGTGGCGGCCGTGGCCGATGTGCATGTTGTGAAGCCCCATCTGGTTTGGACTGACTATTGGGACACGACCGATGACAACGGTGTCAATTCAGAGAGATTCATGGGCGTTCGTCAGGGCTTCCGCATCTGCTTGTCCGTTCCTGAGGCCGCACCGTATTACAACCGTCAAGTATTGAATAGTGCTGCATGGGTGATGGATCTGAGCTTGCCTGATCAAGTGCCTGCTGGCTTGGTCAGCGCAATCTATGATCAACCGGAGGGCGGAGCCCCCGTCACTCAAGCGCGTATTGAGCCCGGATCAGCATGTACCGTCCCTCTGTATGTGGGCGAGGCAAGTACCCGTGGCAGCTATCGCATTGGCTTGAGCACGGCCAACGGCATGAGTAGTCGAACTGAGCCAGTTACCGTATTGGCTGATGACCAGATCGCGATGAGTGCAGTTTGTGGCGATTGCTCAGCTCTGACCGTTGTGCAGGGATTCACCGCCAAGTTTGGCGTGCAGGCGACGTATCGGGGGAGCCCTGCATCTCTCTCGCAGCCGTTGAATGTCCATATTCAGTGCTCTGATGCTTCTGTGTGCAGTGCGACATCGCCTGTCGAAGTTAAGCCCAACGAGGAATACGCGTATTTGGAGGTTACGGGCCTGAGCCCAGGACAGGTAAATCTGGAAGCTACTGTCCCGGCATTTCCAGATGTTTACCCCGACGTTGGAAGAAGATCCATCAAAGTGGTGCCTCCCAGCCTCTCTATTGACTCCAGAGGCTGGGACCTGGCTGAGACCGCCAATGTGGGTGACGTTCGCTCCTATGAAATCTGCCTTTCTGCGCCCGCGTGGGGTGTGCGCAGCTATTCATTGTCAGACATGAATATCCAAGTGGAGATGTCCGACGAGGCCGTAGCTTCTGTGGTTGCCCCGGTGATGTGGAGTGCTCGTCAGGAATGTATTTCTGTTGAATTGCAATTTCTCTCGCTGGGGACTTCTCTGCTCACCATCAACGTGCCTGGCATTCCTGTGCATACAAAGCGCTTTGACGTGAGGCCACCGGCTTAGTGGAGTGCAAATAATGTTTTTAATGATGGTTATTTCCAAGTTCATTTGCACTCTAGGCATGTCCCTCATTCGCCGATGCCTGCTGGCTTTTGTGAGTCTTGGGTTGGCACTGGGCCTGGCTCAGACCGCCGCCGCGGCAGATGCTCAACTGACTGTTGCTGATGGAGTCGTGGTCAAGTTTGGCGCGGGCGCCAATGCACAGAAGCCTGGCTCCGGGCTTTGGGTCCGAGATCAACTGCGAACCGGTTCAGGCGTGGTTTTCACCAGTGAGCATGACTCGACGGCGAGCACTCCTGTTCGTAGCAATTCCAGCAGCACACCCGCTGCCGCTGATTGGCTGGGTGTCTTTCTGTCTGACGAGGTGAAGCCCGCGAACATCAGCATCAACGGACTCACCTTGCGGTATGCGGGTGGGACTCAGAATGTTCCCCCAGCACTGGCCAATGCTGGTGCGGCGCTGAATCTGAAAGGCGGCTCCTTTGTCTTTTCTGATCTGCGCCTGGAACGAAGCCCGGTAGGCCTTTGGGTGACGGGGCAAGGCTCCCCTCAAATCCAATCTAGTCGGATTGTTGGCAATGGAATCGGTCTGCGTTCGAGCTTGATGGCAACGCCAACGATTACCCAAAGCAGTCTGGCAGAAAACACGTCGTACGGTGTGTTGAATGACTCACCACAGTCCGTGGTGCAGGCTGCAAACAATTGGTGGGGACATCCTACGGGCCCTAGAGACAGTGCCGGTAATCCGTCCGGGCAGGGCAGCAGGGTCAGCTCAGGCGTGGCTTATCAGCCTTACCTGACGCTGGATCCTTCGGGGAAACCCGGCCCAACGATGACACTCAGTTTTGCGGGGCAAGCCCTGTCTGCGGGCGCTACGCTGCGCAACGCAGGAGAGCTTGTGCTCAGCGCATACAGTGCCAAGGGCGTTACACAACTGGAAGCTTACGTTGACGGTGCGCCAGTTGCTGGCGGCAGCTATGGTGCCTCGCCTGCGCCAAGCACCGAAGCAAGCCCGGTGGAAGCTCGTGGCGTAGTTCGTTTTGAAAACCTCAGCAATGGCGCGCACACGATCGCGGCCATCGCACGTGATCCCGAAGGTGGTATCACGACCATCAATGTGCCTTTCACTTTGGATATGCAACGTCCCGGCGCTGCTGCCATTACGAGCCCTTCGAATGGTGCGACGGTTACATCGTCCTTCCTGAGTTTTGCCGGGACGGCGGAGCCTTGGTCGAATGTACAGGTGACCCTGAATGGGCAAGTGATTGGACAGCTTTATGCCGCAGATAGCACTGGCAACTTTGCCGGTAGCGTTCAGCTTCCAGCGGAAGGTACCCATTCGCTCCAGGCCCGGGCGATCAATGCGCGTGGCGATGGCCCATTCAGTGCGGCGGTTGCTGTGTCATACGTGCAGCCTCCACCGACGGTGACCTTTTTGAGCCCAAGCGATCAAGCCATCGTGAGGGGTTTGGTCAACGTACAGGTCAGTGCGATTGATGCCAGCGGAATCTCACAAGTACAGATTCAAGCGGATACCGCCACGGGCCCCGTCGTGCTCGGGACACTCACTGCTGCACCTTGGAATGTGGAGTGGAACACGGGTGCACTGCCTGATGGCAGCTACACGCTGACAGCGATTGCTAGGGGCGTTTCCGGAAAGTCGGCGCAGACTCAGCGCGTCGTGCAAGTGCAGCAGGTGCCACCGCCACCTCCTGCCCCGGTCATGCCCTACGGCACTCGTGCTTTGAATGTCACGCCCGCACTGTCCTTTGGCGAGCAGCCGATCATCATCACTGGACAGGTTGCGACCACAGACAGTTCTGCCCAGTCTGTACCCAACGCCTCGCTCAAGCTGGTTTTGCGTGTGCAAGGCTTCGAGCGTCGGATCACATTGGTCAGTGATGCATCGGGGCAGTTCAGCTACAGCTTTGTGCCGCAGTCCAATGATGCTGGAACCTATTCGGTGTACGTTGTCCATCCCGACGACAGCACCTATGCGTCCAGGCCCGCAGCCGGGCAATTCACGATCAACCGCCTGAGTTTCAACTACAGCCAATACAAGCTCAATGCCATACGGGGGCAGGCGACTCCAGTGCAACTGCAGGTGAGAGCCAGCGCAGGCACCGGGGCCAAGGCGGTGCGGTGGGTCGCTCAAGCCGCTGACCAGCCTTCGGGTAGTTTGCCTCCAGGCATCACACTCGATCTCGGTCAGCCGATCGATGTAGCCGCAGGCACCGCCGTGCCAATGACGTTGACGCTGAAGGGGAGTGAGGCTGCAGGCGCCACAGGCACGATCATCCTCAAGGCATTCGCACAAGAGAGTGGTACTACGCCGCGTGCTGAGCTGCGTTTGGACTATCAGCTCCATGAAGCGACCCCGGGCTTGAGCCCTTCACCAAGTTTGGTGGAAATCGGTGTGAAGCAGGGGGAATCCGCCAGTGGTGTCGTGACTGTCACCAATAAAGGGTTGGCTGCAGCGCAGGCCGTGAAGGCCACCTTGCTCACGCCGACCGGCGGTACTCCGCCCAACTGGGTGCGCTTGGCGAGCAGTTCCGATATCGGAAACCTCGATATCGGGCAATCCACCAGCTTGCAAATCGTCGCCAGTCCAGGCGCAGATATCAGCGACGGCTACTACCAATACGAGCTGCGCATCAATGCAGAGAACGATGCAGGTGGCAAAGTTCCCGTCACGATTGCTGTGGCACAGAGTGGTCAAGGTGGCGTGCGGTTCAAACTGGTGGACATCTACACCAACACCTTGGACAAGAACGGCCAGTTGATCCCCGGTTTGGCAGGCGCCACAATCAAGCTTCAAAACGAAGCATTGACGGCGGATATCCGCAGCCTTACCAGCAACGATCAAGGGATTGCAGAGGCGACCAGCTTGGCTCCGGGCAACTACCGCTGGCGCGTCAGTGCACCCGGTCACACGGATGCTGGCGGCCGCGTGCAAGTGCGTGCCGGTTTGACGGCAAGTGAGCGCGTCTTCCTGGACAGCCAGTTGATCAGCGTTGAGTTCAGCGTGACGGAAACCACCATCAAGGACGAGTACCACATCACCTTGGAGGCAACGTACCAAACTCAGGTTCCAGCACCTGTCGTCTTGATGGAACCCGCCAGCATCAATCTTCCAGACATGCAGGTGGGCGAGGAAATCACAGGCGAGATTACTGTGAGCAACTATGGATTGGTGCGTGCAGACGACTTGCAATTCACGTTGCCCAAGACAGACCAAAACTACCGGTATGAGTTTTTTGGAGAAATGCCCAAAGAGCTGGCCGCGAAGTCCCGCGTGGTTATTCCCTACCGAATCACGGCGATTGCGCCCATCAAGAGCGGTGTGGTGCTCAATGACACCACCAAGTTGTTGCCGCTAGCCACAGGCTACAGCCCAAGCATTCAGGTGCAGCAGGCCATTCGCAACCTCTTGACCACAGGAAAGAGCGCTGCAGTGCCTCGGGAGAAAGCTGACGCAGTCGCTAAGGCAGCAAGTTGCAGTAGCTATGGAGCCAGTGCATGTGTGAATTTCAAGTTTTCCTGTGCTGCAGGAGATACGAGTACGGGGGGCTTCTGTCTGAACATCAGCCGTTTGTTCGGCGGAAGTTGCTCCGCTGTGGGTAGTGGGGCGAGCGGATCGAACGGAGGTACCGGTGGGGGTAGCGGAGGATGGGGCGGAAGTGGTGGAGGGGTTGGAGGCCCCATATTTACTTCTCTCACTAGGTGCCCACCTGAGGGTTGCTCCACATGTGCACGTGGTGGCACCGGCGGAGGAGGAGGAGGAGGGGGAGGAGGAGGAGGAGGAGGAGGAGGAGGAGGAGGAGGAGGAGGAGGAGGAGGAGGAGGTGGCGGTGGCGGTGGCGGTGGCGGTGGCGGTGGCGGCGGCGGCGGCGGCGGCGGCGGCGGCGGCGGCGGTGGGCCCCCACCCCCCCCACCATGCAAGCCGTAGTGATCAGAGAAATCGCATCGATCGAGAAGACTTTTTTATTAAATTTTATGCAAGCCCTCCAACGAATGTGGTTCATACTGCCGCTTATACGCCTTGTCGCGGCCTTGTTGCTTCCTACCGCTAGCCAAGCGCAGCAAGTTCTTTTGCCCAATCAGGAGTACACGGAAAAAGGCACGGATCTGACTGTGAAAACCCTAGCAGGCCAGGTGTCGATCTTGCGAACTTGGGCTGCTGGGCAGTGGTACATCAACCCTGCATGGGCGAACTTGCGCTTGATACCAGATCCAATGGGCGGGGTTCTGGCCATTGAGCGTGCAGGCAGTATTTACGAGCGTACAGGGAGCCTTTCAGGCGAAGCAGCAGGCGGTTCAACGGGCAAGGTCTATCGTTTTGACAGCAACAACCTGATTGAGAAAACAGTCAGTGGCTGGCGTTGGTATGACCCACTAGGTAATGCTATTCAATACAGTAAATCAGGCGCTATTCTGAGTTACAACAACTCTAATGGTGCCAAAGTCACTTTTGTTCGTGACAGCGGTGGCAATCTTGTCAATGTGCAAGACCCCCTGGGTAGAACAATCTATACGCTGAACTATGACCCCAGCGGACGCATTTCTAATATCGTCGATATCTCAGGCAGCAGCGTTCAGTACCGCTGGTCTTCGCAAGGGCTGCTAGAGCAAGTCATAGATAGCGAAAACCAAGCCTGGCGATACGAATACGACAGCCACAATCAAATCATCAAGCGCATCAACCCTGCGGGAGCCAGCGTCACCGTGTCTTATGGCTCGAATCCTGGAGAGTTACCTGCAGCTGCCGGTTTTGCAGGTTTGGGCAGCGGGTCTTCTGACGGCAGCGGTGGCGGCACATCCGGGGCAGTCGCAAGTAGCGGCAGTACGAAGGCCCCAAAACCGCGTAATGCACGAGTCGCCAGCTTCACGGATGAATCTGGCGCGCGGTGGGATTACCGTATTGACTACAACCGCACGCGACAAGAGTATCTTATTTCTATACAACGCCCGGATGGCAGCAACGCCCAAAATCGGTACAACAAAGACGGTTGGCACCTGGAGTTCACCCTGCAAGGCCAAAAGCAATGGGAGCGCATTATTGAGAGTGCTGCCCAGCATCGTTTAATTGATGCCAGAGGCCAAACCACCACCACCCAATACGACGCAGACTTACGACCATTGCGCGTCGTATATGCAGACGGCAGTAGCGTCAGCACAAAATACGACGCGCAAGGGCGCATCGTTCGGCAAGTAAACCCCTTGGGCACCATTTCTACCTGGCGCTACAGCAGCCAAGGCAACTTGGTAGAGGCTGTCGAGGCTGCCGGTTTGCCTGAGCAAATCAGTCACAAATACACCCATGACCAATGGGGTAACACACTGACTTACACCCGAGGTGCTGGCGGCGCACAAGGCGCAGACGCCATCTCGGAAACCTACGCCTATGACTCCTGGGGCAACCTCACACGCGTCACAGACGGCGTGGGCAACAGCACCCAGTTGAGTTACAGCCATCAAGGTATTTTGGTGGGGTTGACCAACCCCTTGGGCAACGCCTGGAGCGCCCAGCATGACAAGCTTGGCCGCTACCTGCGCTGGCAAGACCCTTTGGGCAGAGCCAAGCAGTTCCAATACAACAATGCCGGGCAACTTGGCAGCTATTTGGATGCACTGAGCAGTACGTGGAAGTTTGGCTACGACTCCAAAGGTCGCATTGTTAGCATTGAGGACCCTTTGGGGCAAATCTCCAAGCGGGCGTACGACCCGCTTGGCCGTCAGCTGTCTCGAACCACCCCCGGCGGGCAAAAACTGCAAGCCCAATACGACGGGCTAGGGCGTCGCACAGGGAATGTGGACGCCGCCGGCAACGCAACCCAAATCGTTTACGGGTTGGAGGGCAGCGCCTTGGCGGGTCGCGTCACCAGCGTCAAGTACCCCACTTTCCAACAGGCGTATCGGTACGATCCACTCGGTCGCGTCACGCAAATCATTCAAACGCCCGATGGCAACGTGAGTAACCCCCAAGCCCTCACGTGGCGCTTTGGTTGGAACGCCTTGGGGCAGCGCATCAGCATGATGGACCCCGCTGACAACGCCACACTCATCCGCTATGACGTATTTGGTCGCACGGTAGAAACCATAGATAGCCTGAACCAAAGCACCAAACAAACCTGGGATGCACACGGCAACGCAACCAGCGTGACCGATGCCAAGGGCAACACCCACCGCTTTGACTACGACAAAGCCGGGCGACTGCTGCAAGAAACTCGCCCTGGTGGCGGCATCACGCGCTTTCAGTATGACGCAGCAGGCCAGCTAACCCAGCGCACCGATGCCGGCGGCAACATCCGCCGCTACCAATACGACAAAGTGGGCAACCTCACGGTAGAAGAACACCTGCAGGCAGGCACCACGCTCGACCAGCGCATCACCTACCAATACAACGCTAACAACCAGCTCATTGCCTACGACCAACAAGACGGCCAAGGCCAAGCCATCAGCGCAGCCACCTACCAAATCGACGCCTTGGGCCGCATCACCCAGCGCGCTACCAAACTGGGCAACAACCCCGGCGCCGTCACGGTGGGGCAAAGCTACAACCTAGACGGCCAACTGGCAAGCCATACCTACCCAGACGGCAGCCAAACCCAATACAGCTACCTGCAAGGACAACTGGCCCAAGTCAAGCTACCCAACGGCAGCGCCATCACCTACGGCGACTACCAATGGTTGCAACCTACCAAAATCCAAACCCCTGGGGCTACTAAAACCCAAACGTTTGACGCACTGCAACGCCCGTTGGGCATCACAGTGCAAGGCGCCGCCAACCAAACCCTGATGAGCCGCAGCTACCAATACGACCCTGCAGGCAACATCACTCAAATTACCAGCGACTTGGGGCTAACCCAATACAGCCACGACGCCCTTGGCCGTCTCACTCAGGCGAAGCCCGACACAGCCCTGCAAACTCTGGGCTTGCCCACAGAGCATTACACCTATGACAGCGTTCACAACCGCACCAGCAGTGCCCATCAACCGGGAGCCTGGAGCTACAACGCAGTCAATCAACTGACGCAATACCCTGCGCAGCAAAATGGTCAAACTCTGGCGACCCAAGTGCAATACGACCCGCAAGGGCACACCCAAAAAGAAACCAATAGCCAAAGCATCAAGACCTACCAGTACAACGCTGCAGAGCGGCTGGTGAGGTTTGAAGAAAGCCGCAGCAGTAACAACGCAGGCAGCGGCGCAATACAAGCCAGCTACCGCTACGACCCCTTCGGGCGCAGAATCAGCAAAACCACCATCCAAGGTGGCAATAGCCAAACCACCTACTACGCCTACAGCAGCAGTGGCCTTTTGGCAGAACTCAACGACCACGGCATGCTTACCAAAGCCTATGGCTGGAACCCGCGGGTAGCGGGCCTGTGGAGCACTGCCCCCCTGTGGCAAGCGCAAACCAACCCACAAAACGCCGGCCTGAGCAACGCGTCCACGGCATACCACTACCTGCACACAGACCACCTGGAAACACCGGTACTGGGGACAGACAAATCTGGCGCGCAAACGTGGAAGGCGATCAGCAAAGCGTTTGGGGAAACCCATGTAGACACCAACAGCGTCATCACGATGAACCTGCGGTTTGCAGGGCAGTACTACGACGACGAGAGCGGGTTACACCAGAACTACTTCCGCGACTACTGGCCACGCACGGGGCGGTATGTACAGCGGGATCCGATTGGGCTTAATGGTGGAATTAATACTTACGGTTATAGCAATGCCAATCCACTAATATTGGTGGATCCATTTGGATTATTTACTTTATGCGATGCCTTGAGGAAGATGGCTACAAAGAAAGATAATCCGTGGATTCGCGGTGACGATCTATATAGCCATGATATAACTCAGGAGCAAATTTTTTTACAGGAGCTTGGGTTGCCGCTGGTTGTTGATGGGGTCGATTTGCAATATTTTTTGGTTCAACATAGGTTTGTGCGAAGTGCTGGTTGGGCGCGTTATGGAGCTGCGGTATCGGGAACTGTATTTTTTGGATACTATTCTCCTATTGGATCTGCTGTCAGTGCAAGAAACAATAATGTCGGATTTGACGGGTGGCTTGAAGATGTTGGCGGTGATTTGAGCGGTGTGAAGCTGGGAAATGAAGCGGGATTATCAGATTCTTTTGAAAAATTTGTCTCGAAGAAATGTGAAGAAGAATGTAAAAAATGATTCGTTGTGAGTGTGGTTTTTTATGGCAAGTTTGGCGAATAGTCATACTTATATTTTCATGAGCAAAAGGTATTTTTGGATTAATTTTTTAATTCAGTTTTTTTTGTGTATTTTTTGTTTTTTTGGGGGGGAATTTTATGTTTCGACGGTATTTATAATTTTGATTCCGTTTAATTTTTTTTGGTTGTTATATTTTGTTGTTAATAGATTTCGAATGAAGGTGCGTGGAGATAAGTTTTTGGGTGGATTTTGGACTTGTTTTTTGTTATCTTTATTTTTTTATGCCTCTACTGCCTTTGTATTGATTTTTTTGTACGAGAAAATGGATGAAGAGGCTATGGCAAGTTTTGTGCGAGGTGATTTCTGCAGTGGTGCTCTTGTCTGTGAGGGGCGACGGGTTCGATTTGTCGGGCATTTCATTGAAAAAAGTTATTTGATTTTTTCAAGTGGTGGGTGTGTGAAGATATATAGCCCAAGCTATAGTATTTCCAAGCTAAATTACGCCACTCACGAGTGCACTTTCAGTTGAGGTGTGACGGAGCGGGCTCGCATCCTATGGTGGATTGAAAAATGAAGCGCAAATTTCTCTAAATTGGCTTTGTTGCATTAGAGCGTGTTATGAATTTCCCGCGGCAGCCAGCACCCGGGCGGTAGCGGGCAACATGAGCACCGCAAACACCAGGAAATACAGTCCACCGAGCACTTCGGGTAGCCGCTCGTAGTCCCGCGAGAGCCTGCGGAATCTCGCCTGCCAGCCGAAGCTGCGCTCCACCACCCAGCGCCGGGGCAGCAGCACAAAGCCTTTTTTCGCTTCGGGCAGCTTCACGATCTGCAGCTCAATGCCTTTGCTCTGCGCTGCTTGGATGCCGTTTCACCCGTGTAGCCCTGGTCAGCCCAAGCCAGTGCTAGAGCCAAAAACGTTCAACCTCAGCGCGCTCACAGCAGGCACCAATACCAGTTTCCTCCAGTGGGGCGTAGTGCAAGACCTGCGACACCCAATGCCGCTGCAATAAATTCTGTTTGTAGCGTTTGGTGTGTCGCCTTGCCTCAGCTCACACGCCAGCCACCCGTGAACGCATCGCTTAGTTTTGGCGCCTGTTCAGCATGAGTCGATGCATCGCAGTAATCCGCCCACTCTTGCATCATGAGCCGTCTTTTCTCAAGGGCATCACCCCGGCGATAGGCTGCCTCTACTTTGTTCTCCAGCGTATGTGCAAGAGCTTGTTCTGCTACATCGCGTGGGTGGTTCGTCATTTCGCCTGCCCAGTCTCTGAAGGTCGAGCGAAATCCGTGGGGGACGGCATCGACTTTCATACGCCGCAATACGGTAGTGAGTGCCATATCAGACAGAGACTTGCCGGTCGTGGATGTGAATACCAAATCTCCGGCTTCTGATTTTGGTATCGATTTCAGTAGCTTCAAGGTTTGAGTGCTCAGTGGCACTCGGTGTTCCTTGCCTGCTTTCATGCGTTCGGCGGGGATAACCCAAATGGCTTGGTGCATGTCGATTTCAGTCCAGCGAGCTCCACGCACCTCTCCGCTGCGTGATGCGCATAGGATGGAAAATTCCAGCGCGCGGGCCGCCAGCCCTTCGCGGGTTCGCAGGTCCTTGATGAAGGCTGACATCTGAGATGCGGGCAGGGCTTTGTGGTGCTCCACCTTCTGGATTTTGCCGGGGGCTGGTAGCAGCTTGTCCAGGTGCCCCTTCCATCGGGCTGGGTTGTCGCCTGTTCTGTATTTGCGCACCGTCGCCCAGTCCAGAATACTCTCGATCCGTCCTCGCAGTCGCGTGGCTGTCTCTGTTTTGGTTTTCCAGATGGGCTCGAGCGCTTTGAGGACATGTTCTTGAACAACATCTTTCACCAGTAAATTGCCAAAGTGCGGATACGCGTACGTCATCAGCGTGGCGCTCCATTGCGCTCTGTGCTTGGGGCTCTTCCAGCTTTCTCCGTGGGCTTCGATGTAGGCCTGAGCTGCCTTCTCAAATGTGATCTCAGTAGCCTGTTGCGCTTTGAGGCTGCTGGCAATCGCAATGCGTTGAGCAATGGGATCAATCCCTTGAGTGATCTGCTCCTTGGCTGCACGTGCCTTTTCTTTGGCTTTGGCCAGTGGCACTTCAGGGAAGCCGCCAAGGCCCATGTGACGACGTTTAGAGCCCACAGTTGTTCGTAGAACCCAGGACCTTGCGCCTGAGTCCACAACGTATAAATAGAGTCCTGCTACGCCCCCCACTGCATGATGTCCTGGAGAGGTCAATCGTCCAACTTCCAGTGCCGAGAGTTCCTTGGCCTTTCGTGCCATATTTCAAATCCTTATGTCGTATTCGCCTTTTATGGAGTCAATGGCCGATTTCCTGCTTCATTGAATTGAGGTCGAATTTATTCCACCATTGTATCTACCAAAAAAAATACGATTGGAGTGGATTTTGTAGGATTTGATTGGACATTGCAGAGCGCAGACTTTGTGAAAAGCCAATATGAATCAATTGGTTGCGCTGCTGTGTTAGACGGAGTTGGACTCGTCTGGATTGGGCGGAGGGAGACTCCGTTTCCGCCAAGATAAAGCCCAAGTGATTCGTCACTTGGGCTTTTTTCTTTGCGTCCCCATTCTCCAGCATGGCCGCTCGTTGCTATATCCGGGTTTGCGCTGGTTGGGGCAAACCGTTGTTGTGCGGCAAGGTGTGTGCGTGATTTGCGCGGCTTGGCTGATGCAATTGCGGTGCTCGGGCAGATAATCAGCGCACCAAGCTTTGGGGAGACTCTCCATGACGTCATCGACGACTGCAAGCCGTAGCGCATTTGGCACAGCCAACCCGCATGCGCTGGCCACGATTTTGGAAGCTGGCGAAACCCGCCGCATCATCTCGGCCACCGATATTTACGATATTTCCGGCGTGAAGCTGTGGGCGGGCAACCAGCCTGTGTCTGCTTCGTTGCAGCGCAGGTTATTGGACCGCGAATTGCGTCAGCCGCTGGAGACCAGCCTGATTGCCGAGGACGGCGTGTCGGTGGCGGGCTTGGTGCAGACCGTGCAGGATGTGTTGCAGAGTGCGTCGCCGCTGGTGCCGGTATTGCAGCCCCATGCCCCGCGTTTGCTGGCCTTGGTAGGGGGGATCACGCTGCACCCCGTGGCCCAGTTGCTGCTGACGGCGGCCCAAACGGCGCGGCCTGCGCACTACGCGCATGCCGTGGCGGCCATGGCGCTCAACGGGGCGTTGATGGCGGCGGATGGCGGGGACGACGCGGCGGTGCGTTTGGCCTTGCTCAGTGGCTTGTTGCACGATGTGGGCGAGATGTACATCGATCCACTGCATGGCGAGGCTGAGGCGGACCGCGATCTGGACTTTGCCAGCTACCAGCAATTGGTTGTGCACCCCCATGTGGGCTATTTGTTGGTGGCGCAGCTCACCAATTACCCGGCAGAGGTGGCGCGGGCGATTGCCGAACACCATGAGCGCCTGGACCAATCTGGCTACCCCAACGCCTTGGGGGGCGGGAAGATGTCCCCGCAGGGGCGTTTGTTGGCAGTGACTGAGGCCACGCTCAATGCGCTGCGCAGTCCGTACAGCCATCTGCTGCATGCGAGCGTGGCGCTGCGTGCGGTGCCCGGCGAGTTTGATTTGCATTGGGTGGGCAAGATCACCCAGGCGGCAGGCGCTCAGCCGCCGCAGTCTGCCGTCCTGCAGGCCAGCGAGATTGAACAACGGCTGGCGGCGTTGGGTGATGTGCTGGCGGGCGCAGAGCAGCGCGTGCTGGCACTGGCCCAAGTGGCCCAGTTGCCTGCCATGCAGACCGCGCTGGCTTTGGCGCAGTTCTTGTTGGGTCGCTTGCGCACGGGCTGGAACGAGAGCGGCTTGTGGAACCCCGCAGCCCTGCTCAGTGCAGACGCTGCCGAGGTGGAAGCGCTGGAGGATGAGTTGTACTTCCGTCTGCGTGGCGTGCAGCGTGCGACCTTGTTGCGTGCAGGCCAGTTGCCTGAGCCCGAGGCGGGGCAGCTGCTGGCGCTGTGTGACTCCTTGGCGATGGGGGCGTGACGCGGGCCCGAGTGTGAGTGGCGGACAAGCCTTGAGTCAACGCTCGTACGCCGCCAGGGCAACCGGGCGCTGAAACAAAACGCAATAAACCGAAACTGCCCAGAGACGACGGTTGCCAGCGCGGGCGGCACCATGGCGTTCATGTTCAACGCTGTGTTGTGAGGAGTCCTGTCATGAAGTCCTGGATCAAGAAATCCCTGTTCACTGTGTTTGGCGCCAGCATTGCCCTGGGTGGGCTCACAGCCTGCTCTAGCGCAAGGCCTTGGCACCACGATGCCAGCCCTGAGCAGATGGCCCAGATGCAGGGCAAGATGGTCGAGCGCATCGGCAGCAAACTGGACCTGAATGCCGAGCAAAAGCAAAAGCTGCAGGCACTGACCGACGTGCTGCTGGCCCAGCGCAAGGCCATGGCCGGTGCGGCAGGTGACCCCCGATCGCAGGTGCAGGCCCTGGTGGCAGGCGAGCGGTTTGACCGATCGGCTGCCCAGTCCCTGCTCGACGAAAAGACCCGCGCTGTGCAGGCTGGCGGCCCTGCTGTGATTGCCGCGCTGGGCGATTTTTATGACAGCCTGCAACCCGCCCAGCAGCAAAAAGTGCGCGACATGATGCAGCGCCGCCGTGGCTGGATGGCATCGCACGGCTGACAGTTTGAACAGCTTCTCAGGAGCGCACCATGCACCTTGCAATGCAACCGGTTCACCAGTTGGCCAAAGGCCTGCGCGCCCATGGCCCCCAGTTGCTCGCTGGGCTGGAGGAGCCACACGATGAATTGATGTCCCTGGTGTGGGGGCCCCGGTTTGATCGAGGCCATGCCATGGGCCTGGCAGCCCGCAGGCCCGATGTGGCGGCCAGCCTGCTGCCCGCTTTGCTGGATGCGGCCGACCATTTCGACCAGCTCCATGGTCCTGCGCAAGCCCGCTTGCGCCGGATGATTCTGCGGCACCGGGCGTTGGCAGGCGTTGCCGACAGCGCTGCAGTGTGAAAATTCGGTATGCACCGCATTTTGCTTATTGACGATGATGAACAGCTGGGCCCCCCGCTGACCACTTACTTCCAGCGGTTTGAGATGGCACTGACCCATGCCTTGCGCCCCAGTGACGGGCTGGCCCGGTTGGGGCAAGGCGGCTTTGATGCGGCCATCCTGGACGTCATGCTGCCGGAGATGGATGGCTTTGAGTTGTGCCGCACCATCCGCAAGCAAAGCGATTTGCCCATCGTCATGCTCACTGCGCGGGGCGATGTGATGGACCGCGTGGTGGGCCTGGAACTGGGCGCGGACGACTATCTGCCCAAACCCTTTGAGCCGCGCGAGCTGGTGGCGCGCATGCAAACCGTGCTGCGCAGGCGGCGTGGCAACGGTGTGGGCGAGGCGGGGGATGTGATCCGGTTTGACGGCTTGAGCATCGATGCGGCCCGCCGCAGCGTGGTGCGCCAAGGCCAGGCCTTGGAGTTGACGGGCACCGAGTTTGATTTGCTGCACCTGCTGGCGCGCGAGCCAGGCCGCGTCTTCAGCCGCGACGACATTCTGAACCAGCTGCGCGGGCACGACGCCGAGCTGTACACCCGCGCCGTGGACATCGTGGTGAGCCGCTTGCGCAAAAAGCTGGAACCGCTGGACTGCATCAAAACCCTTCGCAATGCGGGCTACTCGCTGGCACTGCGCAGGGTGGCTGCATGAGCGACCAGCGAACTGCGCGGACCAGGCCTCCCCGTTGGCGCAGAGGACGGTACGCGGCGGACCACCCCGGCGGTGAAGAAAACGCCTGCGGCACCGCACCCTATTGCCCCTGGCACCGCCGTGCACGCGATGCCGTGGGGTATTCGCTGCGCCTGCGGCTGGTGCTGGTGTTTTTGCTGCTGGCCCTGGCCATGGCCATCACCTTCATGGGGGGCGTTCAAAAAGCCATTGCCATCGGCTGGCGCGAGGCCGCTCGCCCGTTGCTCATGGACTATGTGGACCGGCTGGTGGAAGAGGTGGGCACCCCGCCCAGTATTGAGCGCGCCCAAGCCATTGTGGGGCGCTTGCCCATCCACATGCACATCGAGGGGCCTGTGGTGAAGTGGGACTCGCACCCCGACCAGCCTCGGCCCGAATGGATGCGCTTGAAGAGCGCTCCGGACAAGCGTTGGCTGTCAGAAGCCGATGGACACAAGCTGCTGCAACGCGTGACTGCCGACGGCCACACCATTGTGTTCGGCCTGAACGCCATGACCTGGGACCAAAAGCCCCGCATCGCCTGGTTGACGCTGACGGTGCTGCTGTTGCTGACGGCGCTGGCCTATGCCTACGTGCGCTATCTGCTGCGCCCGCTGGACGACATTCGCCGGGGCGCACAGCGCTTTGGCGCGGGTGATTTTGCGCAGCCGATTCCACTGCGCAGCACCCGCCGCCCCGATGAGCTGGGGCAACTGGCCGCCACCATCAACACCATGGGTGAAGACATTCACCAGATGCTGGAGGCCAAGCGCGCGCTGCTGCTGGCCATGAGCCATGAGCTGCGCAGCCCCCTGACCCGCGCGCGCCTGAATACCGAGTTGCTGCCCGAAGGCGCAGACACCCAGGCGCAGCGCGACGCCTTGCTGCGCGACCTGGGAGAAATGGCCCGATTGATCTCTGACCTGCTGGAAAGCGAACGCCTGGCCGGCCGCCACGCGGCGCTGCACCGCGAGCCTACCGACCTGGCTGCACTGGCCCGTGAGGTGGTGGAGGAGCTGAGTGTGCGACACGCCGCCGCCGCCCACATCCGCGTGGTGATGAACGGCGCGGGCCTAGCTGGCAAGCCCACTGAAGGGCGCCCGCCCCAGCACCCAACCCCGTTGATGGCGCTGGACCGCTCGCGCGTGCGTCTGCTGCTGCGCAATCTGCTGGACAACAGCCTGCGCCACAGCGACCCCGCCGCGCCGCCGCCTGAGTTGCATTGCACGTTGGACGCGACGGGCGGCGTGGTGCTGCGGGTGCGCGATTTTGGCCCCGGCGTGGCAGACGAGCACCTGGGCCGTCTGGCCGAGCCCTTCTTTCGGCCCGACACGGCGCGCCAGCGCGCCACTGGGGGCGTGGGCTTGGGCTTGTACCTGTGCCGCTTGGTGGCCCAGGCCCACGGCGGTTGGCTGCACATTGCCAATGCAAAGCCGGGCCTGGAGGTGCAGGTGGCGCTGCCACGGGTGGGGTAGGGCGCTTGTATGTGACTCCTGGCCAGGGATGCCACTTGGTGCGCCCCTGGCATGCACCTGCACGGTGCGCCGTGTCCGGGCTGGGTGGTAGTGCCGTGCCTTCTGTGTTTCAATCAAAATACCGTCTAGCGCAATCAGGATAAGCGCTGGCAGCTATTAAAAACGTAGCTTTTTATCGTTTGTGCTCCCATGGCCGCCTGCGCTCGCTGGGTTGGCCCTGTTCTTGCTGAATGTGTTCACCCTGGATGGCAGTGCATTGTCGGTACTTACCCTGTATAGACAGGTATGGCTGCAATGCCATCATGGCACCCTGGTGCTGCGGCAATGCCGGGCGGGGTAGGCGATGGACTTTTATTCAGACAGGAGCAGATGATGACTCGATTGGTTGTGAAGATGGCAACGCTGGCTGCGGCCGCTGCTTGTGTCCTGGCTGCGGCCCTGCCCGCGCAGGCGCAAGACACCAAAATCGTGCTGGGCATGTCCGGCTGGACAGGCTTTGCACCGCTCACCCTGGCCGACAAGGCGGGCATCTTCAAGAAGAACGGGCTGGATGTGGAGATCAAGATGATTCCGCAGAAAGACCGTCACCTGGCCCTGGCGTCCAAGTCCATCCAGTGCGCTGCTACCACGGTCGAGACGCATGTGGCCTGGAACGCCAACGGCGTGCCCATCGTGCAGATCTTCCAGATGGACAAGTCCTACGGCGCAGACGGCATCGCGGTGCGCGGCGACATCAAGGGCTTTGCCGACCTCAAGGGTAAGACCATTGGGGTGGATGCGCCCGGCACCGCCCCGTACTTTGGCCTGGCCTGGATGCTGAGCAAGAACGGCATGAGCCTCAAGGATGTGAAGACCACCACGCTGTCGCCCCAGGCGGCTGCGCAGGCCTTCGTGGCTGGGCAAAACGACGCCGCCATGACGTACGAGCCGTACCTCTCCACCGTGCGCGACAACCCCGCTGCCGGCAAAATTTTGGCCACCACGCTTGAATACCCCATGGTGATGGACACCGTGGGCTGCGACCCCGCCTGGCTCAAGGCCAACGGCAAGGCTGCGCAGGCACTGGCCAACTCGTACTTCCAGGCGCTGGACATGATCAAGGCCGACCCGACAAAGTCCAACGAGATCATGGGCGCCGCCGTCAAGCAGACGGGCGAGCAGTTTGCCAAGTCGTCGTCGTTCCTGCGCTGGCAGGACAAGGCCGCCAACCAGAAGTTCTTTGCGGGCGAGCTGACCACGTTCATGAAGGACGCCACGGCCATCTTGCTGGAGGCCGGCATCATCCGCAAGGCGCCTGAGGATCTGGCCGTCACTTTCGACGCGAGCTTCATCAAATAAGAGCAGGAAGAAGAACGCGCCATGTCTGCTGTGCAACCCCTGTCCGTGACCACGCCAAAGGCCCCCGTGCGCCGACGCTCGCTGGCCCCTCTGGAGCCCGTGAGTGCCCGTGCCCGCTGGCTGCTGGGCTTTGGTTTTTTTGTGTTGTTTGTGTTGGTGTGGGCGTTCTTCACGCTGGGCGGCTTCGTGTCGCCCACGTTCCTGGCCAGCCCCGTCACCATGGCCAAGGAAGGCTGGCTGCTGTTCAGCGAGTACAGCTTTCACAAAGACATCGGCATGACGGTGTGGCGCGTGTTCGGCGGCTTCATCCTGGCCGCCGTCATTGCCGTGCCGCTGGGCATCGCGATGGGCGCTTACAAAGGCATTGAGGCCTTCTTCGAGCCCTTCGTCTCGTTTTGCCGCTACCTGCCAGCCTCGGCCTTCATTCCGCTGCTCATCCTGTGGGCGGGCATTGGCGAGGCACAGAAGATCCTCGTCATCTTCATCGGATCGGTCTTTCAGATCACGCTGATGGTGGCCGTGACGGTAGGCGGTGCGCGGCGCGATCTGGTCGAGGCCGCCTACACGCTGGGCGCGGGCCACCAGGGCATCGTCACCCGCGTGCTCATCCCGGGCGCCGCCCCTGAGATTGCTGAGACCCTGCGCCTGGTGCTGGGCTGGGCCTGGACCTACGTCATCGTGGCCGAGCTGATCGGGTCGTCCAGTGGCATCGGCCACATGATCACCGACAGCCAGTCGCTGCTCAACACCGGCCAGATCATCTTCGGCATCATCATCATCGGCCTCATCGGGCTGGTGTCCGACTTCGCCTTCAAGGCGCTCAACCACCGTCTGTTTGCCTGGAGTTTTGTGCGATGAGCCGCGTATCCATTCAAGCCGTATCGCGTGTCTTCGAAACCGCCAAGGGCCAGCGCACCCAGGCGCTGCAGCCGGTCGACTTCGAAGTGCGGGACAACGACTTCGTCACCATCCTCGGCCCCTCGGGCTGCGGCAAGTCCACGCTGCTGCGCATCGTGGCTGGGCTGGACCACGCTACCAGCGGCCGCGTGCTGCTCGATGGCGCACCGGTTGAAGGCCCCGGGCCCGAGCGCGGCATGGTGTTCCAGAGCTACACGCTGTTCCCTTGGCTCACCATCGAGCAGAACATCCGCTTTGGCCTGCGCGAGCGCGGCATGCCCGAAGCCCAGCAGAAGGAACGCGCCGCGTACTTCATTGCCAAGGTGGGCTTGCGCGGCTTCGAACAGCACTTCCCCAAGCAGCTGTCGGGCGGCATGCAGCAGCGCACCGCCATCGCACGCGCGCTGGCCAACGACCCTAAGATCTTGCTGATGGACGAGCCCTTTGGCGCGCTGGACAACCAGACCCGCGTGCTCATGCAAGAGCTGCTGCTGGGCATCTGGGAGGCCGAGCGCAAGACCGTGCTCTTCGTCACCCACGACATCGACGAAGCCATCTTCATGGCCAACCGTGTGGCCGTGTTCAGTGCGCGGCCTGGCCGCATCAAGACCGAAATTGCCGTGGACCTGCCTCACCCGCGCCATTACACGATCAAAACCAGCCCTGAGTTCATGGACCTCAAGGCCCGATTGACCGAGGAGATTCGCGCAGAATCCATGGCTGCCGATTTGCACTGATCCCTGACCTGCCCATGCCTGCCCGTTCTCCTCGCCGCCCCGCAGTTTCTGCCAAAGCCCGTGCTACCACTGCACCTGTTGCGCGGGCCCCAGCTGCATCGCCTGCCCGTGCGCCCGCTACCGCTCAGCGGGCGGGCAAGCCCCGGGCTGCGGCGCCTGCGCCCGCAGCCACCCAGGCCATGGCGTTGTACGAGCAGGTCAAGGATTTCATCGCCCGCAAGATCCAGGAGGGCGCCTGGCGCGCGGGGGACCGGCTGCCGTCCGAGAGCGAGCTGGTCACCCAGTTTGGCATCTCGCGCATGACGGTGAACCGCGCGCTGCGCGAGCTGGTAGAGCAGGGCCGCATCGTGCGCGTGGCCGGGGTGGGCAGCTTTGTGGCCGAAGACAAGCCCCAGTCCACGCTGCTGCAGATTGCCAACTTGGCCAGCGAAATTCGACAGCGCGGGCACGACTACCGCTGCGATGTGCTGGCGGTTGAGCGTGTGTCGGCCTCGCTCGAGGTGGCTGCGGCGCTGGATTTGCGCACGGGCGAGTCGGTGTTCCATTCGCTGTGCGTGCACCGTGAAGACGGTCTGCCCGTGCAACTGGAAGACCGCCACGTCAACCCCCGCCAGGTTCCGCAATTTGCGGTGCAAGACTTTACGCAATTGCAGCCGTCCGAATATCTAGTACGCAACGTGCCGTTTGACCAGGTTGAACATGTGGTCGATGCCGTCATGCCCACCGCAGAGCAGGCTGCGCTGCTGGAGATGCCTGCGACTGAGCCCTGCCTACTTCTCACGCGGCGCACCTGGTCGCGCGGCGTGCCCATCACCGTAGTGCGCTGCCTGCACCCGGCGTCGCGCTATCGGCTGGGCAGTCGCTTTCGGGCCGATGGGAACCCGGCGGCTGGCTGAACCAGCACTGCTGCCACCACCAAAGGTTTCACCCCTTTTCAAATACCATTTTTTCGCTGATACTAACCTGTATATACAGGATGAGACTTATGACCACTTCCACACCTTTGGCCTCCCATTCCACAAGCACCATCACTCTGGTTCCAAGTTCAGTCACCTTGGCCGAGCTGCGTCGCATCCACGCAGGCGGCGTGACCTTGCAGCTGGACGGGGGCGCCCTGGCAGGCATGCAGGCCGCCCAGGCCGTGGTGCAGCGCATCGTGGACGAAGACCAGGTGGTCTACGGCATCAACACCGGCTTTGGCAAACTGGCCAGCACCAAGATTGCGCACGACCGTCTGGCCGAGCTGCAGCGCAATCTGGTGTTGTCGCACAGCGTGGGCACGGGCGATGCGCTGCCGGACGGCGTGGTGCGCCTCATCCTGGCCACCAAGGCGGTGAGCTTGGCGCGCGGCCACTCGGGCATTCGCCCCGCCATCGTGGATGCTCTGCTGGCCTTGGCCAATGCCAATGTGTTGCCTGTGATTCCGGCCAAGGGCTCTGTGGGTGCCTCGGGCGACCTGGCGCCGCTGGCGCACCTGTCTTGTGTGCTGATTGGCGAAGGGCAGGCCAAGGTGAACGGCCAGGTGGTGTCGGGCGCGGAGGCCATGCGCTCTGTGGGCCTCACACCGTTTGTGCTGGGCCCCAAGGAAGGGCTGGCCTTGCTCAACGGCACGCAGGTGTCCACCGCGCTGGCACTGGCCGGCTTGTTTGGGGCCGAGAACCTGCTGGCTGCAGGCTTGGTGGCGGGTTGTCTGTCACTCGAAGCCATCAAGGGCTCGGTCAAGCCGTTCGATGCCCGCATCCACGAGGCGCGGGGCCAACTGGGCCAGATTGCCGTGGCGGCCGCTGTGCGCGGGCTGCTGGAGGGCAGCGAGATCGATCCATCGCACCCCAACTGCGGCCGTGTGCAAGACCCGTACTCCATCCGCTGCGTGCCGCAGGTGATGGGCGCGTGCCTCGATAACCTGCAGCACGCCGCACGCGTGCTGCGCATCGAGGCCAATGCCGCATCGGACAACCCGCTGGTGTTCACCGACACGGCAGAGGTCATCTCCGGTGGCAACTTCCACGCCGAGCCCGTGGCCTTTGCGGCCGACATCATCGCGCTGGCCGTGGCCGAGATCGGTGCCATCTCTGAGCGCCGCATGGCCCTGCTGCTCGATACGGGTCTGTCGGGCCTGCCAGCCTTCCTGATCCGAGACAGCGGCGTGAACTCCGGCTTCATGATCGCCCAGGTCACTGCCGCCGCACTCGCGGCCGAGAACCAATGCCTGGCCCACCCCAGCAGCGTGACCAGCCTGCCCACCTCTGCCAACCAGGAGGACCATGTCTCGATGGCTACCTACGGCGCACGCCGCCTGGCCGACATGGTGAACAACGCCGCCGTGGTGGTGGGGGTGGAGGCGATGGCCGCCGCGCAGGGTATGGAGTTTGACCGGTCGCTGAAGTCCTCGCCACTGATCGAAGCGCAATTCGCCACCATCCGCCAGCGCGTGCCCTTCTTGGAGCAAGACCGCTACCTGGCCCCCGACATCGAAGCCATGCGCCAGTGGGCACTGCAGGCCGATTGGCCCGCGCCGCTGCGCGCCTGCCAGCCCAGCCACGCCTGATGCCCCCCGTTTCACGCCACTGAACCAAACACCCCAGGAGCCACCATGAACGCCAACGACGCCATCATCGCCGCAGCCTCCAACGCCGACCCCCGTCACGACGCCAGCCGCGTGATCCGCGCGCCGCGTGGCAACCAGCTCACCTGCAAGAGCTGGCTGACCGAAGCCGCCTACCGCATGATCCAGAACAACCTCGATCCCGAGGTGGCCGAGCGCCCGCAGGACCTGGTGGTGTACGGTGGCATTGGCCGTGCCGCGCGCAACTGGGAGTGTTATGACCAGATCCTCGCCTCGCTCAAGGACCTGAACGACGACGAAACCCTGCTCATCCAGTCCGGCAAGCCCGTGGGCGTGTTCAAGACCCACGCCAACGCACCGCGCGTGCTGCTGGCCAACAGCAACCTGGTGCCCAAGTGGGCCAACTGGGAGCACTTCAGCGAGCTGGACCAAAAGGGCCTGTTCATGTACGGCCAGATGACGGCGGGCAGCTGGATCTACATCGGCACGCAAGGCATCGTGCAGGGCACCTACGAGACCTTTGCCGAGGCGGGCCGCAAGCACTACGGTGGCTCGCTGGAAGGCAAGTGGATACTGACCGCAGGCCTGGGCGGCATGGGCGGCGCGCAGCCGCTGGCCGCCACATTTGCGGGCGCGGTGTCGCTCAACATCGAATGCCAGCAAAGCAGCATCGACTTTCGCCTGCGCACGCGCTACGTGGACAAGCAGGCGCGCGACATTGACCACGCGTTTGAACTGATTCAGCAGCACACCGCCGCGAAGGAGGCCGTGTCGATCGCGCTGCTGGGCAACGCCGCAGAAATCCTGCCCGAGCTGCTGCGCCGTGCCAAAGCCGGTGGCCTCAAACCCGACCTGGTCACCGACCAGACCTCGGCCCATGACCTTGTCAACGGCTACCTGCCTGCGGGCTGGACGGTGGCGCAGTGGCGCGCCGCGCAGCAGGACGTGACGCAGCACGAGGTGCTGAAGAAGGCCGCCGCCAAGTCCTGCGCCGTGCATGTGCAGGCCATGCTCGACTTCCAATCGATGGGCATCCCCACGGTGGACTACGGCAACAACATTCGCCAGGTGGCGTTTGACGAAGGCGTGAAGGATGCGTTTGACTTCCCCGGCTTTGTGCCTGCCTACATCCGTCCGCTGTTCTGCGAAGGAAAGGGCCCGTTCCGCTGGGTGGCCCTGTCGGGCGACCCGGAAGACATCCGCAAGACCGACGCCAAGATCAAGGAGCTGTTCCCCGAGAACAAACATGTGCACCGCTGGCTCGACATGGCGGGCGAGCGCATCGCCTTCCAGGGCCTGCCCGCACGCATCTGCTGGCTGGGCTTGGGCGAGCGCCACATCGCGGGCCTGGCCTTCAACGAGATGGTGAAGAACGGCGAACTGAAGGCCCCCATCGTGATCGGCCGAGACCACCTGGACACTGGCAGCGTTGCCAGCCCCAACCGCGAGACCGAGGCCATGAAAGACGGCACCGACGCCGTGAGCGATTGGCCGCTGCTCAACGCGCTGCTCAACACCGCAGGCGGCGCCACCTGGGTCAGCCTGCACCACGGCGGCGGCGTGGGCATGGGCTACTCGCAGCACTCGGGCATGGTCATCGTGGCCGATGGCACTGACGCAGCGGCCCAACGCCTTGCCAATGTGCTGGTCAACGACTGCGGTAGCGGCGTGATGCGCCATGCCGACGCAGGCTACGAACTGGCGGTGGAAACGGCGAAGAAGCAGGGCCTGAAGCTGCCCATGATTCCAGGTGCCTTAGGAGCGCGCTGATGCCCGCCGCTGCTGTGGCGCAGGCCACGCCGCAGCCTGCGCCTGCCGAACCCGGTGCGGATGCAGCGCAGGACGGGGTCGTGCACTGGTTTGATCTGCGCACGGTGCCTGCCACCCCGTGGAAGAACGGCGGCGGCAGCACCCGCGAGCTGGTGTGCTGGCCGCCGGGCGCGGGCACCGATGCCTTTGGCTGGCGCGTGAGCGTGGCCCGCATTGCGGCCGCTGGGCCGTTTTCGGCCTTCGCTGGGGTGGACCGGCAGATCATGCTGCTCGACGGCGATGGCGTGACGCTGCATGGCGATCAGGCTGAGCTGTGCCACACGCTGCAGCAGCGCTGGCAGCCCTGGAGCTTTGCGGGTGAGCAGCCGCTGGACAGCCGCCTGATTGGCGGGCCATCGACCGACTTCAACCTGATGCTGCGCCGGGGCCAGTGGCAAGGCCGCATGCAGGTGTTGCACGACACGGGCACGGTGGGCGCCACAGGGGGCGGGTTGTGCATGGTGCTGCAGGGCCAGTGGGCGGTGTTGGGCGGCGACGCGGCGCGTGTGCTGCAGCCTGGCCAGGGCCTGTGGTGGCCCGAGGCCATGGGCGCACGGGTGCTGCAGCCCTTGCAGCCGCTGTCGCCCGAAGCGGCCAACCCCCATCCGTTTGCGCCCGATGTGCGGCCCGCACTGGTGTGGGTCGATGTGGTGCCAGTGCATTTGTAGTCAAATTGGCCTCTAGCGCTTATCCAATAAGCGCTGGCAGCTATCAATAATGTAGTAAAGGGCTGACGCATGCGTGATGGCATTCCTTCTCCAACCGGCCCCAGCGCCGATGGCATCTGGCACGGCCTGCTGCCGGTGCCGGGGCTGGTGCAGCCCGATGTGCCTGTGCCACCCAGTACGCGCTCCAGCATCGTGGTGCAGCAGGGGCAGATCCAATGGGTGGGGCCCGATGCCGCGGTGCCTCCCGCTTGGCTGCACCTGGCGCGCAGGCAAGGCGCGGGTTCGTTGGTCACGCCGGGCTTGGTCGATTGCCACACCCACTTGGTCTACGGCGGCCAGCGCGCCAACGAGTTCGCCATGCGCTTGGCAGGCGCCACCTACGAAGAGGTGGCCAAGGCGGGCGGCGGCATTGTCTCGTCCGTCAAGGCCACGCGCGAGGCTTCGGAAGACGAACTCTTCGCCCAGGCCGCCCCACGCCTGCAAGCCCTGCTGGCAGAGGGCGTGTGCGCCATCGAGATCAAGTCCGGCTACGGCCTGGCGCTCCCGCATGAGCGCAAGCAACTGCGCGTGGCCCGCCGCTTGGGCGAGGCCTTTGGCGTGACGGTGCGCACCACTTTTTTGGGTGCGCACGCCTTGCCGCCCGAATACGCGGGGCGTAGTCAGGACTACATCAATGTGGTTTGCAACGAGATGCTGCCCGCGCTGGCGGCCGAAGGGCTGGTGGATGCGGTGGACGTGTTCTGCGAGCGCATCGCCTTCACGCTGGCCGAGACCGAGCAGGTCTTCCAGGCCGCGCACAAGCTGGGCATTCCCGTCAAGCTGCATGCCGAGCAACTGTCGGACATGGGCGGAGCGGCGCTGGCGGCACGCTATGGTGCACTGTCGTGCGACCACATCGAGCACTTGTCGGCAGAGGGCATCGCGGCGATGAAAGCCGCAGGCACCGTGGCCGTGCTGCTGCCCGGCGCTTACTACACGCTGCGCGACACGCATTTGCCGCCCATCCAGGCGCTGCGCGATGCGGGGGTACCGATGGCCGTGTCGACCGACCACAACCCCGGTACTTCGCCAGCGCTCAGCCTGCTGCTCATGGCCAACATGGCCTGTACGCTGTTTCGGCTGACGTGTCCAGAGGCCTTGGCAGGCATCACCACCCAAGCAGCGCGGGCACTGGGCTTGCAAGATTCGCACGGACTGATTGCCTCCGGCAGGCCCGCCAATTTTGTGCTGTGGCCGGTGGCCGATGCAGCCGAGCTGGCCTACTGGTTTGGCCACCAGCCCGCCTGCACCATCGTGCGGCAAGGGCGCATTCACGGAGTCCAGGTATGAACCAGATTTTTGCGGCCGACGCACTGCTGCCCACCGGCTGGGCGCACGACGTGCTCATCGCGTGGGACGGGGCAAGGCGCATCACCGCCGTCACGCCCAATATGCAGCGCCCCGAAGGAGTCACCGCTGCCGCAGGCCCGGTGATCCCCGGCATGCCCAACCTGCACTCGCACGCCTTCCAGCGCGCCTTTGCTGGGCTGACCGAATACCGAGGCCAGGCGGAAGACAGCTTCTGGAGCTGGCGCAACCTCATGTACCGCTTTGCCCAGCGCATCACGCCACAGGCGCTGGAGGCCATTGCCACCTGGCTGTACATCGAGATGCTGGAGGCGGGCTACACCTCGGTGTGCGAATTCCATTACGTGCACCACGACACCGATGGCCGCCCCTATGCCGACGACGCCACCTTGTCGCTGGCCTTGCTGCGCGCCGCGCACACAGCGGGCATCGCCATCACGCTGCTGCCCGTGCTGTACCAGACCAGTGGTTTTGGTGCCAAACCGCACCGGGCTGACCAGGCCCGGTTCATTCGCAGCACCGACAACATGCTCACATTATTGGAGCGCCTTGCGCCCGTAGTACGGGCGCAAGGGGCCGTTTTGGGCCTGGCCCCGCACTCGCTGCGCGCCGTGCCGCCAGACAGCCTCGCCGCTGCCGTGCAGGGCCTCACGGCGCTGAACCCCCAGGCGCCCATCCACATCCACATTGCCGAGCAGACGCAGGAGGTGGAGGACTGCATCGCCTGGAGCGGCCAGCGCCCCGTGCAGTGGCTGCTGGAGCACGCGCCGGTGGACGAGCGCTGGTGCCTGATACACGCCACGCACATGACGCCCGCCGAGTACGCTGGCGCCGCCGCAACGGGCGCCGTGGCAGGCATCTGCCCCACCACCGAAGCCAACCTGGGCGATGGCATCTTCGATATGCCCCTGTGGCTGCAACACGGCGGGCGCTGGGGTGTGGGATCGGACAGCCACGCCTGCGTGAACGCAGCCGAAGAACTGCTGATGCTCGAATATGGCCAGCGCCTGTCGCGCCGCCAGCGCAACGTATTGGCCCACAGCAGCCAGCCGGAGGTGGCCACTGCCATGACCCTGCAGGCCGTGCGGGGCGGGGCGCAGGCATCGGGCCGCCTAGTGCCTGGCGCAACAGCGGGCATCGCTGTGGGGCAGTCGGCCGACTGGGTCGTGCTCGATGCTCAGCATGTGGCCCTGCGCGGCCTGCCCGCGCCCGCCATGCTGTCGGCCCATGTGTTTGCCAGCCACCGCACTTCGGCCATCGACAGCGTGTGGGTGGGCGGTGCACGCCGTGTGGCCCAGGGCCGCCATGCGCTGCATGACCCAGCCGCCAGCGCTTTTGCCTCCGCACGCGCCAGCACCATTGCACCCGACTGACCCTGAACCTTTCTGACCCGATCTCCATGACCGCCATGACCGCCGTGACCGCTGCTGCCCCCCCACCATTCGTTTTCCACCAGGGCACGCAGCCCTTGTTGGTATCCATGCCGCACGCTGGCACCTATGTGCCGCCTGCACTGGCAGCCCGCTTCACGCCCGAGGCCCGCCATGTGCCAGACACCGACTGGCACATGGAGCGCCTGTACGCCTTTGCCAAAGACATGGGCGCGTCCATCCTCGTGGCCACGCATTCGCGCTATGTGGTGGACTTGAACCGTCCGCCCGACGGTGCCAGCCTGTACCCGGGCCAAAGCGTCACGGGCCTGTGCCCGGTCGATACGTTTGACGACACGCCTATCTATGCTGCGGGTGATGTGCCGCAAGAGGCTGAAATCGCAGCCCGCCGCGACGCCGTCTGGGCTCCCTACCATGCGCAATTACGTGCCGAGCTGGACCGCATCCGCTTCCAGCATGGCGTGGCCATCCTGTGGGATGCGCACTCCATCCGCTCGGTGTTGCCGCGCTTTTTTGAGGGCAAGTTGCCCGACCTGAACCTGGGCACCGCCAACGGCGAAAGCTGCGACGCTGCACTGGCGCAACGACTGTTGCAGATTGCCAAAGCCGCCCCAGGCTACACCGCCGTGCTCAATGGCCGCTTCAAAGGGGGCCACATCACCCGCCACTACGGCCAGCCGGGGCAGGGCGTGCATGCCGTACAACTGGAGATGACGCAGTGCAGTTACATGCAGGAATGCCTTCCGTTTGACTACCTGCCAGAGCGTGCTGTGCAGGTGCAGCCGCATCTGCAGCGCATGCTGGCTGCCGCCTTGGACTTTGCGCGGGGGGCTGAGGGGGGCGCCAGGTGAATTTCGCTGCACGGCAGTATCCCTGCGAACATCGGGGCTTGACCTAGGGACCCTCTGCACAAATCACCGCGCCGCGGGCATCTGTGGCCTCGGGCGGTCTGCTGCGTTGCAAATACTCGCAATAGCGATGGCCATTGCTGCGTTTTGCGCTTAGCAGCCCATCCTGATCCGCAGCGCACACTTGGCCAGCTCGATTCGCGCAGAGGATCCCTAGGGCAATTTTTGCCAATCGGTCAGGGCTTAACCGCGTGGGTGGTGCTACGATGCAGCTAGACAACCCTCTGCACTGGAGGGTGGGGTGGTTGCACCACCCATGCGGAAGGAGCCGCACACTATGCGCGATGCGGCTTATTACTACATGCCTTTGTTCAGTCCGGGAGCCTCCGTCATGCTGGGGGCTCGCCATGAAACCGTGAGCCATGTGGTGGTGCGGCGCTGCGCCTTGATGGTGTATCTGCAAGGGCATGAGAACCCTGTCCATCCTGAGTCTCTCAAGCTCGAACCCACGGCTTTTCACCTCACTCGCAGGCCAGACAAATACTGACGTGGGGCCAAAGCAAAACAGGCGCGAAAGCGCCTGTTTTGCTTTGTGGAGTTAGAGCGGCTAACAAAACTCAGGGCAGCGGCCTTGGCTAGGCGTTCCGTCGCAGGCAGTACAAGCGGTACGACAAGACGGAACAACGACACCAGGGGCGTTTTGTTAGCCGCTCTTAAACGCGTTGCGCCATGGTCTCGCCCAGCCGGATGGTGCGTGCAGGCTCCCACTGCGGGTTAAATTGCATGGCCCCTTTGGGGAACAGCATCACCACGGTGGAGCCCAGCAAAAAGCGACCCATCTCCTGCCCTTGCTGCAGGCTCACCTGGCCGGGGGCATAGTCCCACTGGCGCAATTGGCCTGTGCGCGGCGGGTTCACCAAGCCATGCCACACAGTCGCCATGCTGCCCACAATGGTGGCGCCCACCAGCACCATCACAAACGGCCCCAGGTCGGACTCAAAAAAGCACACCACGCGCTCGTTGCGCGCGAACAGCCCAGGCACGCCTCTGGCCGTCGTGGGGTTGACCGAGAACAGGTCGCCGGGGGCGTGCACCATGTGCGTAAGCTGACCCGCACAGGGCATGTGAATGCGGTGGTAGTCGCGTGGGCTGAGGTACAGCGTGGCGAAGTGGCCATCGTCAAACACCGCTGCGCGGGCTGCATCGCCCCCCACCAAGGCGGTGGTGGAGTACGAATGCCCCTTGGCTTGGAAGACCTGGTCGCGCTCAATGCGGCCAAACTGGCTGATGGCCCCGTCCACCGGGCAAATCCAGGTGGCACTGGCTTGCGGCCTGGCACCCGGTTTCAGCGCGCGGGTGAAAAAATCGTTGAACGTGGCGTAGGCGGCCGGGTCGGGGTTCTCTGCCTCGGCCATGTTCACGTTGTAGCGGGCAATGAAGCGCTCGATAGCCATCGTTGTCCAGCGGCCCGCCCGGGCCCGGGCCAAGCGCCCAGCGGTGGATGTCAAGGCTTGCTTTGGCAAGAGGTATTGGGGCAGAACGGCGAGGCGATCGGACAAGAGCACTTCCTTCACAGCGGGTGGTGCGGCGCATTCTAGGGCCTGTTCACTGGGCGATGCGGTAAATGGCATTCATTTTCATTTGATTGAAATGATGCAAATGCTATTGACGTAATTGAAACAACTAATTACATTTGAATCATTCAAGGCACACCCGTTCGAAAGACGGGGTCGCAAAGCCACCGGTCTAAACCCAGCGATGGGCACGATAGCGGGGTTGCCAATACAGCAAGTGCGCTCGGAATGAGTGCCTGTGTCGTGTTGTATCGCCTGCTTTGCGGTGGGCTGCGGTGCCTTGTATCCACACTGTCCTTTAAGGGGTGATACATGCGCTCAGTTTTGATTTCGAGTGACCGCCGGTCTTCCATGCGCAAAACGCAGTGGGTTGCCTCCGGCGTCCTGTTGGCTGCATTGGGTGCCTGCGGTGGCGGCAGCGAAGACCAGGCCCCGCAAGCCCTGGCCCAAGCCGAAGTGGCCACAGCCACGACCACCCTGGCACTGCAGGCCGATGAACTGTCCAGCGACGCTGGCGCGCTCATCGCCCAGCCCACGTTCCACGTCGCCCCTGTGGTGTTGACGCCGCCCGACGACGCAGACGTCCTCAACGCCAATGCGTCTGCGGCGCAGACCCCCAAATCGCAAGCGGTGCCCTCGGGCCTTGCGGCGCTCTCGACCAAACGCCTGACGCTGGACACGCTGGAGGCTGTTCGTACCAAAGGGATGCAGGCCGCGCCATCGTCGGCCGACGGTGAGCAGGCCACGCCACTGGCGGGCTCAGCTGTCACCACCTACACGGTGGCCCAGGTGCGTGCAGCCTATGGTTTCCCGGCGTTGCCCGCTGCTGGAGCCCAGCCCACGGCCGCCCAGGCTGCGCAACTGGGGGCGGGGCAAACCATCTACATCGTGGCTGCCAAGCACAACCCCAATGCGGCAGCGGAGTTGGCCGCTTTCAATCAAAAATTTGGCCTACCCACCTGCACCACCCGCACCTTGGCTGCCAGCACGGCATTGCCACTGCCTGCAGCCTCCAAGACGGGTTGTGAGCTGGTGGTGGCCTACAGCAGCGCCACGGGCACGCTCTCCGCCACGGCGCCTGCCTACGATTCGGGTTGGGCCACGGAAATTGCGTTGGATGTGCAGTGGTCGCACGCCATTGCCCCCTTGGCCCGCATCGTTCTGGTCGAGGCGCCCGATGCGTCCGTGAACAACCTGACATCTGCGATCCGCCTGGCCAATGCGATGGGGCCGGGGGTGGTGTCGATGAGCTTTGGTGCGGCGGAGGGCGCCTGGACTTCGACCTTGGACTCTGCGTTCTCTGCCGCCAACATGACGTACCTGGCCGCCACGGGGGATTGGGGTGCGGGTGTCATGTGGCCTTCCGCATCGGCCAACGTTCTGGGTGTGGGCGGTACCACGCTGACCTACAGCGGTACGGGCTCTCGGTCTGAGGTGAGCTGGTCGGGCACCGGCGGTGGGATCAGCGCCTATGTGGCCACGCCCACCTACCAAAAATCGGGTTTGCCAGGCGTAGGCTCGGCGGTGCGTCGAACCGTGGCCGATCTGGCCATGAATGCGGACCCTGCCACGGGTCACTACCTGGCCGTAATCTCCCCTGGCAGCTCGACCGTGCAGTGGCTGAGCGCTGGCGGCACCAGCCTCTCGTCGCCCATGTGGGCTGGGCTTGTGGCGGTGGCCAATGCCGCGCGCGTGCAGGCGGCCAAGCCGGTGCTGGGTGCTGCGCACAGCACTTTGTATGGCCAAGTGGGTGCGGTGCCGGGCAACTATGCCAGTGGCTTTGCAGACATCACGCTGGGATCGCACGGCACTTGTGGTACTTGCTCGGCTCGCGTGGGCTATGACCAGCTGACCGGCCTGGGCACACCCAATGCCGCCAACCTCGTCAATTTGCTGTCCGGCGCGTCAGCCCCGGCCGTGCCGCCCTCGGTGACATCCGCCACCATCAATGGTCAGGCGAATACAGCGCTGTCGTTCACCGTGTCGGTCACCGCACCGAACCCCGTGACCTATGCCCTGACAGGCGCACCCTCCGGCATGGCCATCGGTTCCACGGGTGTGGTGACCTGGGCCGCGCCAGTGGCCGGCTCCTATGCCGTCACCGTCACAGCCCGTGACACCAAGACCGGGCTGAGCGCGCAGGGCGTGTACACCGTCGTGGTTGCCGCGCCTCCTAGTGCGCCTGTGGTCGCCGGTGGTACGGTGGCAGGCAAGGTCGGCGTCGCCCTGTCCTTCAATGCGACGGTGCCTTCGTCCAGTCCCATGGCTTACACCCTGGCTGGGGCACCTTCTGGCATGGCAATCAACGCCACTACGGGCGTTGTGACGTGGGGCTCGCCTGTGCTGGGTAACTACTCCGTGGTCGTAACGGCCAAGGACACCAAGACCGGGCTGTCTGGCAAGGGGACCTACACCGTGCAAATCACCTCTGGCGGCTTGACCATTACGGCACCGGCCATGGTCGGGGTGGTGGGCAAGCCGTTGACCGGCACCATTGCCATTTCGGCACCCGCAGGCACCTCGTTCTCCGTGTCCATCTCGGGTGTTCCTTGGGGCATGGGTTTCTCGATCAGCGGCACCACCATCACGGCACTGTGGGCCGCACCTGTGGCTGGCAGCTACCAGCTCACGGTGGTGGCCAAGGATTCCGCAGGCCGCACCACGCAGGCCATGGTGCCGATCACGGTCAGCGCCAAATGAGGTGAGCCGGGCTGGCCCGGGAGGGCTGGAGCTGGCGCGGCGCAGTGGCGTTGAACACGCTCTGTGCCGCTTTGCTTTGGCTCAGTTTGTTCGGCGAAGGCGACAGGGCCGGGTGCATGCGGCAACGTCCATAGGCAAGATACCCACATCGCGCTACAATCGACAGGCTCATGCACAGCGCCTCGCCTGTTCATTGAAGCCGTCTCATCCAGGCCTCTTTTCTTTCTGATCTGCGCCCCGGGTGCAGCGACTCCCCCGCCCGCAAAGCACCGTGCCCAGAGATTCCTGAGGAATTTTCTTCAGGGACCGCGTTGGCAGATGCCCGCATGTGCTGCGCGCAAACCACAGAATTTTGTTTTTAAGATCACCAGATAGAAAAACATGGCCAAAGAAGAACTCATTGAAATGCAAGGCTCCGTCACCGAAGTCCTGCCTGACTCGCGCTTTCGCGTCACTCTGGACAACGGTCACCAACTGATTGCCTACACCGGGGGCAAAATGCGCAAGCACCACATCCGCATTCTGGCGGGTGACAAAGTGTCGTTGGAAATGTCGCCCTACGACCTGAGCAAGGGCCGTATCACTTTCCGCCATCTGGCTGGACGTGGCCCAGGCCCTTCTGGTGGCAATCGTTAAAATTTTCAATGGGCTGGGGAAATCGGCCCATTTTTCAAAGTTATAATTTTTAGCTCTTCAGATTGTTGCCTTGGTGGCAATCTGGCTGACCTCTCGTAGGCACAGCAGGTTTTTAAAGTTTTTAAAAATTTGCTTGTTTGGTCAGAAGCCCGGAAGATTCGGGTTATAATACGAGCTGTCGGAGCGTAGCGCAGCCTGGTAGCGCATCTGCTTTGGGAGCAGAGGGTCGCGAGTTCGAATCCCGCCGCTCCGACCATTGTTTTAAGGGTCTGCAACAATCGTTGCAGACCCTTTTTGCATTCTGGCGGGCTTTGCGGTGTGTATCTGCTTTGCCTCATGGGGCTGCGGCTTTTGGGCTCGCTGATCTGGCACTATCGTGTGTTCTGCTTCTGCGCCTCTTCCTGTGCCGTCATGCCCTTGAGTTCTGCTGATTTGCCCTCTTCCACACCGCGCTATGCATTGGTCGATGCCCTTCGGGGTTGTGCCATGGTGTGGATGACGCTGTTTCACTTCTGCTTCGACTTGGCTCACTTTGGTTTGTGGGCGCAGAACTTTCGCATCGACCCGGTATGGACGATGCAGCGCACAGCCATCGTGAGTTTGTTTTTGTTTTGCGCAGGACTTTCGCAGTCCATTGCCGTGCAGCAGGGGCAGAGTTGGACCCGGTTTAGATGGCGTTGGCTGCAGATTGCAGGAGGCGCCTTGTTGGTGAGTCTGGCTTCGTACGCCATGTTCCCCCAAAGCTTCATTTACTTTGGCGTACTGCATGGCATGGCGGTCATGCTGTGTGTTGTCCGTTGGAGCGCCGGCTGGGGGCGTTGGCTGTGGTGGGTGGGCAGCGCGGCGCTGTGCCTGCCTCCTCTGGCGGCCTATGCGTTTGCCAACGGTGCCGAGGCCCTGGCGCCCTGGTTCAATGCCCCTGCGTTGAATTGGCTGGGCTGGGTGAGCCGCAAACCCTTCACGCAAGACTATGTGCCCGTGTTTCCTTGGCTAGGCGTTATGTGGTGGGGTATGGCTGCGGGCCAGTGGTTGCTGTTCAATAAGCCTGACTGGTTGCAACGGCCCTTGCCCGGCCTTTTAAAAGGCCCAGCAGTGCTGGGGCGTTGGAGCCTCAGCTACTACCTGCTGCACCAGCCCGTGCTGATGGGCGGGTTGATGGCTTTCCTGTGGCTAGCTAAACGCTGACGTGAATGCTGCCATGCAGTGGGTGCGCTGTGCGCGGTGAGATTGCTCGACAGTGATTGCGGTGCATCACCTTGGCCTGTAGATGGTGGCCTGCGGTGGTGCGCAGGCATAAAAAAACGCGGCCTAGGCCGCGTTTGATGGTGAAGCGCCCAAGCGAAGCGGGGCGCTTTCAGGTGCTCACTCGACCTTGGCCTTGGCGCGCAGGTCTTCTTGGAACTTCACAACCTTCTGCTGTTGCAGTTGTTGTGCTACCTGAGGCTTCACTTCTTCCAACTTGGGGAGTTCGGCTTGGCGAACGTCCACCAGGCGGATCACGTGCCAGCCAAATTGGCTCTTCACGGGGGCATCGGTGGTCTTGCCCTTTTCGAGCTTCAGCAGCGCCTCCGTGAATTCGTTCACGTAGCTGGAGGGGTTGGCCCAATCCAGATCGCCGCCCTTGGCTGCAGAGCCTGGGTCCTTGGATTGCTTCTTGGCCAGGTCTTCAAACTTGGCACCCTTCTTCAGGGCTGCAATGATGGCCTTGGCGTCGGCTTCTTTTTCCACCAGGATGTGGCTGGCCTTGTATTCCTTGCCGCTGTTGGCTGCCACGAACTTGTCGTACTCAGCCTGGATTTCAGCGTCGGTCACAGGGTTGGTCTTTTGGTAGTCAGCGAACAGTTCGCGGATCAGGATGGTCTGGCGGGCCAGTTCCATTTGGGCCTTGAAGTCTGCCGAGCCGTCCAGGCCACGCTTTTGGGCTTCTTGCATGAAGATTTCGCGAGCGATCACTTCTTCCTTGATTTGGCCTTCAACGTCAGGCGTCACAGGGCGACCCGAACGCTCCACTTGCTGGCGCAGCACTTCTGCACGCTCTTTGGGCACGGCTTTGCCGTTGACGATGGCAATGTTCTGGGCGGAAACGGGCAGGGCCATCGTGCCCAGCACGGCAGCGGCCACGAGGCCGGACAGGAGCTGTTTCTTCATGCGAGATCCAAAAAATGAGAAGGTGTTTGCTGGCTGAAAACCGGCAAGTGAGGAAACTGGGGCCGGCTCAGAGAATTTCAATGGCGAGTGCGTGAACGCCCCGGTCAATAAATTCTTGCAGCGCATCATACACAAGGCGGTGCTGCGCTACCCGCGACTTGCCTGTAAACAAAGGTGACGCTATGCGCACCCGAAAGTGGGTGCCAAAGTCGGTGCCGTTGGACCCCGAATGTCCTGCATGGGCGGCACTTTCGTCCAGCACTTCCAGGGCCGTGGTGCTCAGTTGTTGCGCCAACTGGTGGTGCATTTGGTCTGCAAGGGTCATGGTCTGCAAAAGGGTGGGGCGGCGGACAAACTGGGGTTACTGCGTGGGCTCATCGCCCTTGATGTGGGGGGCGATGTAAAGGCCCTGACCCACCAGGAAGACCAGAGGGAAGGCGTAGCCCCAGAGCTTGAAGTCCACCCAGAACTCGGTGCTGAAGTTCATCACTACGTAGGCGTTCACCGCCGACATGAAGGCGCAATACACGATCCAGGCCTGGTTCAGTCGCATCCATACCGCATCGGGCAGGCTCAACTGGCCGCCCAGCAGCATATGCAAGATGTTCTTCTTCATCACCCACACGGCAATTGCCAGGGCCACGGCCATCGCGCCGTACAGCACCGTTGGCTTCCATTTGATGAAGCGGTCGTCCTGCAGCACCAGCGTGAGCGTGCCGAACACCACGATCAGCACCAGCGTGATCTTGTGCATGGTCTGCAGTCTGCGGTCGATGGCGTAGATCAGGCCCATCTGCGCCACGGTTGCGGCCATCAGCACCCCAGTGGCCACATAAATGTTGAAGAACTTGTAGGCGCCGAAGAACAGCAGGATGGGGAAGAAATCAATCAATATTTTCATAAGGCGAGGCCAGCGTGCTGGCTCAGCGGTTCAAGCGGCAGTTCAGCGGTGGAGCGGTTCAAGAGGCGTCGGGTTCAAAGTCGAGTGACGCAGAGTTCATACAGTAGCGCAGCCCGGTGGGTGCGGGGCCGTCTTCAAAGACATGGCCCAGGTGGGCCCCGCATTGTGCACACACTGTCTCGGTGCGCACCATGCCGTGGCTGCGGTCCACGATTTCGTGGATGGTGCCGGGGATGGCCTCTGAGAAGCTGGGCCAGCCGCAGCCTGCGTCGAATTTGGTGAGCGACTCAAACAGTTTGGCCCCGCAGCAAATGCAGTGGTAGCTGCCGTCGGCCCAGTGGGCTTCGTATTTGCCGGTGAAAGGGCGCTCGGTGGCCGCGTGGCGGGTGACTTGCAGGGCTACAGGTTCAGCCCCCTTATTGCGCAGGATCTCTTGCCATTCGGCGTCGGTCTTCTGGATGGGAAAGGTCATGATGAGCAACTGATGGAAATGGAAGAAGCCCAGTCGGGCGGGAAGTCGGCATAGGCCTCGTGGCCAGGCTGTTCTTCAAAGGGCTGCTCCAGCAGGCGCTGCAACGTGGCCAGCTCTGAGAAGTCCCCCGCCTTGGCGGCGCGGATGGCTTGTTCGCCCAGGTGGTTGCGCAGCACGTACTTGGGGTTGGATTTGAGCATCAAATCACCCGCTAGCGCTTGATTATCAAGCGCCAGCAGCTCTGAATAAGATAGCAACCAAGCATCCCACGCTGACCGGTCGGCAAACAGGTCGCGCACGGGTTCGTACTGGCCATCCGCCACGGCGTGCGACAAGCGCCGCCAAAAGATGGTGTAGTCCACCGCATTGCGTGCCAGCAGTTGCAGCAGGTTTTCCACCAGTGCTTCATCCTCCGCACGGGTTTGCGTCAGCCCCAGCTTTTTGCGCATTTGCACCATGAAGGCGTTGGGGAACACCGTCTTGTAAGACTCCAGCGCGGCCAGCGCCGTGTCTTGCTCTTCGATGAGTGGCAGCAGCGCCTGGGCCAGGCAAAACAGGTTCCAGTAAGCGATGTTGGGCTGGCGGTTGTAGGCGTAGCGGCCATTGTGGTCGCTGTGGTTGCAAATGTGGCCTGGCACGAAGGCGTCCAGAAACTGAAACGGCCCATAGTCCAGCGTCAGCCCCAGGATGCTCATGTTGTCGGTGTTCATCACCCCGTGGCAAAAGCCCACGGCCTGCCACTGGGCCATCAAGTGGGCCGTGCGCTCACTCACGCTTTTGAGCAGCGCGGCGTAGGCATTGCCTCCCCATGGGCTTGTGGCTTCGCTGCTGCGGCATTCTGGGTAATAGCGGTCGATGATGTAGTCGGCCAGGGCGCGCAGTTGCGGCTCCAGGTCGTTGGCCGCAAAGTGCTCGAAGTGGCCAAAGCGCACAAAGCTGGGCGCCACCCGTGTGACGACGGCCGCCGTTTCGATTTCCTCGCGCCGCACCGATGCTGGCGAGCCGGTGATGCACAGCGCCCGGGACGTGGGAATGCCCAGGCCGTGCATGGCCTCGCTGCACAAAAATTCTCGGACGCTGGAGCGCAGCACGGCCCGCCCGTCGCCCATGCGGGAGTAGGGGGTGCGGCCAGCGCCTTTGAGCTGTATCTCGTACCCGGCAGCGGTTTCGCCCAGCAAGATGGCCCGGCCGTCACCCAGTTGCCCGGCCCACACACCAAACTGGTGCCCGCTATACACACTGGCCAGGGGTTGCGAGCCTGCAAGCAGTTGGTTACCGGTGAAGGCCTGCAGCGCTTCGTCGGCGTGCATCCAGTCGCCTGGCAGCCCTAGCAGCTGCGCCACATCGGTGCTGGTGCCCACCCAGTGCGGGGAAGGCAGTGGGGTGGGGCGCAGCTCGGTAAAAAAGTCGCTGCCCAGGGCGCTAAAGCCACTTTGCCAGCGCAAATTCAAGGGCTGCGCAAAGGCGGTTGGGGTGGACTGGTTCATGGGGCCATTGTCTCGCAGCCCGCTAATTCCTTCAGCTTCCGGGGCCTTGCTGGCGCAGTGGGCGTCGCTGGCGATACGAGGGATTTCACGAACCCTTTGCGACACCGACAGCCAGCCCGGCGCAGTACGATGACCATTTCGTTCACAACAACATCCTAGGAGTCAACATGCTGGGCCTGATGCAGAGCCAACCGCTGCTCATTTCGTCATTGATTGAGTTTGCAGAGCGCCACCACGGTGACGCGGAAATCGTCTCCCGCCGGGTCGAAGGCGATATCCACCGCTACACCTACCGTGATCTGGCGGCACGCTCGCGCCGCCTGGCCAATGCACTGGATGGCTTGAAGCTGCAGTTCAGCGACCGGGTGGCCACCCTGGCCTGGAACGGCTACCGCCACATGGAGATGTACTTTGGCGTGAGCGGCTCGGGCCGTGTGCTGCACACCATCAACCCCCGTTTGCACCCCGACCAGATCGCCTGGATCGTGAACCACGCCGAAGACCAGGTGCTGTGCTTTGACATGGGCTTTTTGCCCCTGGTGCAGGCCGTGCACGCGCGCTGCCCCACCGTGAAGCAATGGGTGGCGCTGTGCGATGCCGACAAGCTGCCCACGGACACCGGCGTGCCCGGCCTGGTGAGCTACGAGGCCTGGATTGGCCAACACAGCACCGATTACGCCTGGCCTGAGTTCGACGAAAACTCAGCATCCAGCATGTGCTACACCAGCGGAACCACGGGCAACCCCAAGGCAGCGCTGTACAGCCACCGCTCTACCACGCTGCATGCCTACGCGGCGGCGCTGCCCGATGTGATGTGCCTGTCGGCCCGCGATTCTGTGTTGCCTGTGGTGCCGATGTTCCACGTCAATGCCTGGGGCATCCCGTATTCGGCGGCGCTCACGGGTTGCAAGCTGGTGTTTCCAGGCCCTGCACTCGACGGCAAGTCGGTGTATGAGCTGATCGAAGCCGAGCAAGTGACCTACGCGGCGGGCGTGCCCACTGTATGGCAGATGCTGCTGGGGCATATGAAGCCCGAAGGGCTCAGGTTCTCCTCGCTCAAACGCACGGTGATTGGTGGCTCGGCTTGCCCGCCTGCCATGATCACGGCCTTCCAGGACGTGTATGGCGTCACAGTGCTGCATGCCTGGGGCATGACCGAGATGAGCCCGCTGGGCACCTTGTGCACCTTGAAGAACAAGCACCTTTCGCTGCCCAAGGAGGAGCAGATGAAGATCGTGCAAAAGCAGGGCCGCGCGATCTATGGCGTGGACATGAAGATAGTGGGCGGCGATGGCGAAGAGCTGCCCTGGGACGGCAAGACTTACGGCGACCTGCTGGTCAAAGGCCCCTGGATCGTGGGCAGCTACTTCAAGGGCGAGGGCGGCAACCCGCTGGTCAAAGATGCGCAGGGCCGGGGCTGGTTCCCCACGGGCGATGTGGCCACCATCGACGCCGATGGCTTCATGCAGATTACCGACCGCAGCAAGGACGTGATCAAGTCGGGCGGTGAGTGGATCAGCTCCATCGACATTGAAAACATCGCCATGGCGCACCCTGCCATCCAGATGGCGGCGTGTGTGGGCATGCCCCACCCCAAGTGGGACGAGCGCCCCATCGTGGCCGTGGTCAAGCGCCCCGGCACCGAAGTCAGCCGTGAGGAGTTGCTGGCTTTCTATGACGGCAAGGCCGCCAAGTGGCAAATCCCGGACGACGTGGTGTTTGTCGATGCCATCCCGATTGGGGCCACCGGCAAGATGCTCAAGACCAAACTGCGCGAGCAACTCAAGGACTACAGACTGCCGGGTCTTTGAGTGTTTGAGAGAAGCTGAACGCTGCGTCTGCGCCGCCAGTCGCGTGCGCGATAGCTGCTAGGGGCAATCCCTGAGCGTTCGGGGATTGCAACGCGGTACTCTGCGTCGTGTCGATTTACAAGGAGACAAGACCATGAGATTTGCTATCAAGGCTGTAGCGGCTTCCGTCCTTCTGGTGAGCGCTGGCGCGGTTTTTGCCCAAAAGGGTGAGACCGTCAAAATCGCTTGGCTCGACCCCCTCTCGGGCTTGATGGCTGCGGTGGGAACCAACCAGCTCAAGAGCTTCCAGTTCCTGGCCGAAGAGTTCAACAAAAAGAACCCTGCCGGCGTCAAATTTGAAATCATTGGAATCGACAACAAACTCAGCCCCCAGGAAACCACCAGCGCCCTGCGCTCGGCCATGGACCAGGGCGCACGCTATGTCGTGCAAGGCAACGGCTCGGGCCCAGCCCTGGCCATCATGGATGCGCTGGAAAAGCACAACGCCCGCAACCCCGGCAAGGAAGTGCTGTTCTTGAACTACGCGGCGGTGGACCCTGACCTCACCAACAGCAAGTGCAGCTACTGGCACTTCCGCCTGGATGCCGACACCTCCATGAAGATGGAAGCGCTCACGACCTACATGAAAGACCTGCCCGAGGTCAAAAAGGTCTACCTGATCAACCAGAACTATTCGCACGGCCAGCAGGTGTCGAAGTTCGCCAAGGAAATGATGGCCCGCAAGCGGTCCGATGTGCAGTTTGTGGGGGACGACCTGCACCCCCTGGCCCAGGTGCGTGACTTTGCCCCCTACATCGCCAAGATCAAGCAGTCGGGTGCCGACAGCGTCATCACCGGCAATTGGGGCTCTGACCTGGCGCTGCTCATCAAGGCCGCCAACGATGCAGGCTTGAACAACGTCAATTTCTATACCTACTACGGCTCGGTTACCGGCAGCCCCACAGCCATGGGCGCGGCTGCATCGGGCCGCGTGTACATGGTGGCCTATGCCCACATGAATTTGCCGGGCGAACTCAACAAGATCGTTGTGGACTACAAGAAGAAGTTCAACGACGACATGTACACCGGCTCGATCTACCACGCCTACACGATGCTCTCAGAAGCGTTTGTCAAAGCGAAATCGACCGACCCCGTCAAGGTGGCCGCCGCCATGGAGGGCATGAAGTTCAAGAGCTTCAACGGTGAGGTGGAGATGCGCAAGACCGACCACCAGTTGCAGCAAGGCCTGTTCATCTCGAAGTGGGAGAAGGCCAATGACAAATTCCCCGTTGACTCAGAAAACACTGGCTACACCTTTGTGCCGGTTAAATACTACGAGCCCTACGTGGCCAGCACGCCCACTTCTTGCCAGATGAAGCGGCCGTAAGCTCGCCAGCGTCGCTCGGAGGCCCGACATACTCGGGCCTTTTTTTTACCCAGCAATGAAAAATTCCCATGAATCTTGAGTTTTTCGTGATCTCTTTGCTCAACGGCGTCAGCTACGGGCTGCTGCTGTTCATGCTGAGTTCAGGCCTCACGCTGATCTTCAGCATGATGGGAGTGCTCAACTTTGCGCACACCAGCTTCTACATGCTGGGGGCCTATTTCGCGTTCACCATTTCCAGCGTGGTGGGTTTTTGGCCTGCATTGGTGCTGGCTCCCCTGGTGGTTTTTGCGCTAGGCGCGGCCTTTGAGCGCTACTGCCTGCGCCGGGTGCACAAGTTCGGTCATGTGCCAGAGTTGCTGGTGACCTTTGGTCTTTCGTACCTGATTCTGGAGCTGGTGCAGCTGGTGTGGGGGCGCTCTACGGTGCCCTACGGCCTGCCAGAGCAACTGCAAGGGCCGCTGTTCACGCTGTATGGCACGCAGTTTCCCAAGTCCCGCTCGTTTGTGATGCTGGTGGCGTTGCTGATGCTGGTGTCGGTGTGGCTACTGCTCACTCGCACGCGCATTGGCCTGGTGATTCAGGCGGCGTTGAAGTACCCCGAAATGGTCGAGGCGCTGGGCCACAACGTGCCGCGCGTGTTCATGCTGGTGTTTGGCGGTGGTGCTGCGCTGGCAGGGCTGGCGGGCGTGATTGGTGGCAACACCTACGTGACCGAGCCCGCCATGGCGGCTTCGGTGGGCTCCATCATTTTTGTGGTGGTGGTGGTGGGGGGCATGGGCTCGCTGGCCGGGGCGTTTTTGGCGTCGCTGCTCATTGGCCTGGTGCAGACCTTTGCTGTGGCGCTCGACTATTCCTTGATCCACGCCTTCAAGCTGGTGGGCGTTGCGGTGACCGAGCAAACTTTTGGCTACCCGGTGCTCAAGCTCACTATTTCGCAGGTGGCGCCCATCCTGCCTTACCTGTTCTTGGTGCTGATTTTGATCTTCCGTCCCAAGGGCCTGTTGGGCACCCGTGAGGACTGACCCCATGAATAACTCCAAACCCACAATGGCCGCAGCTGGCCCCGTGTCCTACTACCGCTTCAAGCCCTTGAACGTAGGGCGCTTCGTGATCTGGGCCCTGTTTGCCGTGGCACTCATCGTTGCGCCCATGCTGTTTCGCAGCAGCCTGGCGCTGACCATGCTCTCGCAGATCGGCTACCTCATCATCATCTGCCTGTCCTACAACATGCTGCTGGGGCAGGGCGGCATGCTGAGCTTTGGCCACGCGGTGTACACCGGCCTGGGTTCGTTCATCGCCATCCATGCCATGAACATGGCGACCAAAGGCTCAGCGGGCATTCCGCTGGTGTTGATTCCTTTGGTGGGGGGGCTGGCAGGGGCTTTCTTTGCCATCTTGCTCGGCTTTGTCACGACCAAAAAGTCGGGCACCACGTTTGCCATGATCACGCTGGGGGTGGGCGAGCTGGTGGCGTCTATGGCGCTGATGTTTCCTGAGTTCTTTGGGGGCGAGGGCGGCATCACGACTGACCGGGTGTACGGCACGTCGTTCTTCGGCATCACCTTCGGCCCGGCTATCCAGGTCTACTACCTCATCGCGGCTTACTGCTTTGTGTGTACAGCCGCCATGTTTGCCTTCACCGGCACGCCGCTGGGGCGCATTTTGAACGCGGTGCGCGACAACCCAGAGCGTGTCGAATTCATCGGCTACAACACCCAGCGCGTGCGCTATTTCGCCTTCATCATCGCGGGCTTCTTTGCGGGCATCGGCGGTGGTCTGGCCACCATCAACTTTGAAATCATCACCGGCGCCGACAGCCTGAGCGTGATCCGCTCGGGCGGCTACCTGCTGTTCACCTTCCTGGGCGGGGCCACGTTCTTCTTCGGCCCCATCATCGGTGCGGTGCTGCTGGTGCTGGCCTCGGTGTTGTTGTCCGAGCTCTCCAAAGCCTGGCTGCTGTACCTCGGATTGGTGTTCCTGTTCATGGTGATGTACGCCCCCGGCGGCATTGCCAGCCTGATCATGATGAACCTGCGCCTGGCCAAGTACGGCAAGCTGCGCCCGCTGTGGTCGTCTTACCTGGGGCTGGCAGGCACAGGCCTGGTGGCGGTGATGGGCGCGGCCTGCATGGTGGAGATGACCTACCACCTGCAGCTCAATGCGGCCTTGGGGCCAGAGATGAACTTCCTGGGCGCCACCATCAATGCCAAGGGCCTGACCAGCTGGTTTGGTGCGGGCTTTGTGATGCTTACTGGCGGCGGGCTGTTTGAGTTGTGCCGTCGGCAGTTTGCCAAGCAGTGGAGTTCCATTCAGGAAGAGATTGAACATGAAATCAAGCGCGGGGAGGCTTTGTGACCATGGCGGCTGACAACGCAACCTACGCGCTGGAACTGCGCGATCTGCGCAAGAGTTTTGGCAAGACCGAAATCATCCGGGGCGCTAACTTGGCGGTGGCACCGGGCGAGCGGGTGGCCATCATTGGCCCCAACGGCGCAGGCAAGTCCACGCTGTTCAACCTCATCAGCGGGCGCTTTGCGCCCACCAGTGGCGACGTGATCTTGAACGGCCAGCGCATCAACGGCCTGGCCCCCTACGAGATCAACCGTAAGGGCCTGTCGCGCAGTTTCCAGATCACCAACATCTTCCCCAAGCTTTCGGTGTTTGAGAACCTGCGCTGCGGTGTGCTGTGGAGCATGGGCTACAAGTACACCTTCTTGCGCTTTCTCTCCAATCTTGACGACGCCAATGAGCGTGCCAAAGAGCTGATGGAGATGATCAAGCTCGACAAGAAGCGCGACACCCTGGCGATGAACCTGACCTACGCCGAGCAGCGTGCGCTGGAGATCGGCATCACCATTGCAGGCGGTGCCAACGTCATCTTGCTGGACGAGCCTACCGCAGGCATGAGCAAGAGCGAAACCACGCGCTTCATTCGCCTCATCAAGGAAGTGACCGTGGGTCGCACGCTGCTGACCGTGGAGCACGATATGGGCGTGGTGTTTGGCCTGGCCGACAAGATCGCTGTGGTTGTCTATGGCGAGGTGATTGCGTTTGATACCCCCGAGAAGGTGCGGGCCAATCAGCGCGTGCAAGAGGCCTACCTTGGATCGGCCGTGGCAGACGCACAGGGAGCGGGACACTGACTTATGCTGAAAATCGACAACCTACACGCCTACTACGGCAAAAGCCATGTGCTGCATGGCGTCAGCTTTGAAGTGCAACCCGGCGAGATCGTGGCGCTGCTCGGGCGCAACGGCTCGGGGCGCTCCACCACTGCCAAGGCCATCATGGGCCTGGTGGACTGGGAGGGCACGCTGCAATGGAAGGGGCAGAACCTCAACGGCAAAAAGGCCTACGAGATTGCACACCTGGGTCTGGGCTATGTGCCCGAGAGCCGCGATGTGTTCCCCAACCTGACGGTGCACCAGAACCTGCTGCTGGGGCAAAAGGGCAGTGGCAAAGGCAGCCGCTGGTCGTTTGACGACATGTACGAAATGTTCCCCCGCCTCAAAGAACGCCAGCACACCGAGGCGGGCGTGATGTCAGGCGGCGAGCAGCAGATGCTGACGCTGTGCCGCACCCTCATGGGCGACCCCGACCTCATCATCATCGACGAGCCCACCGAAGGCCTGGCGCCCAAGATCGTGGAGCTGGTGGGACAGTACCTGCAGACGCTGAAGGCCCGGGGCATCTCGGTGCTTTTGATTGAGCAAAAGCTCACCATCGCCATGACCATCTCTGACCGCGCCCTGGTCATGGGCCACGGCTCCATCGTGTTCCAGGGCACGCCCGACAGCTTGCGAGCAGACAACTACATCCGCAAGGAGTGGCTGGAGGTTTAAGTACCCCATAGGTTTGTCAGTGCGAGTGACTTCAAGCCTCGGCATCGCTGCTGGGGCTTTTTTTTGCCCTGCGTGGCTTTGTCTTGATCTGTGTCGGGAACTCGCTTTTTGGGCGCTGTGAAGTCATGGCAATGACCGCGCGCTGGCGTATAAGTCTTCTGTCGCCTGCGTTTTGGCCATTTTGCAAACGGGCGACCTGGTCACCCGCAGGCCGCACAGCCACAGGGCAGGGCTACCCGCCTTCTCGCCCTGCAGCCTCCGGCGCTTCGCGGATGTCCAACTTACCCAAGGGACGTCAGAAGCACATGAAAAAGCACACCAAAAACCCATCTCCCGCCAACCCCCAAACCGCCCAGCTGTGGATCGTGGGGGGCGGCATCGCAGGCATGTCTGTGGCCGCCTTTGCCATTCGCGATGGCAAGGTGCCCGCCAGCCATATCCACATTCTGGAAGAAACGGGCATGCCCGGTGGCTCGCTCGATGGCGGCGCTGCGCCCAATGCGCCAGCGCCCCAGACCTGGGTGACGCGCGGTGGCCGCATGCTGACCGACGAAACCTACCTGTGCCTGTGGGACTTGTTTGAGGGCATTCCCTCGCTCGAAGATCCCACTGTGTCGGTGCGCGAAGAATGCCGCCAGTTCAATGCCCGCGTGCAGACCCATGCCCAGGCCCGCCTGATCGATGCGCAGCACGTGATTGCCGATGCCGAGAAGCTGGGCCTGTCGATGGGGCACCGCGTGCAGATGCTGCGCCTGCTGGCCCTGACCGAGGCCCACATCGGCAGCCGCCGTATCGACGAGTTCTTTGACGAAGCGTTTTTTGAAACCCATTTTTGGCGCATGTGGCGCACCACCTTTGCCTTCCAGAAGTGGCACAGCGCCATTGAGTTGCGCCGCTACTTCCTGCGATTTGTGCAAGAGTTCTCGCGCATCCACACCCTGGCGGGCGTCAAGCGCACCAAGTACAACCAGTACGACTCGATGGTGGTGCCCCTGCAGCGCTGGTTGATGGAGCAGGGCGTGGACGTGCGCTTTGGCCACCGGGTGACCGACGCTACTTTTGCCACCCAGAGCGACGGCACACGCCGCGCCACGGCGCTGCAGGTGCACACGGTGCAGGGCGGTATCGCCATGGACACCACGCTGGACCTGGGCGCCGACGACCTGGCTTTCTTTACCCTGGGCTCTATTACCTCGGACGCACGCTACGGCGGCAACGACGACGTGCCGGCACTGGTGCGTGGCCGCGAGGACCATGGCTGGGCGCTGTGGGAGAAGATCGCGCAGAAGGCCCCCGACTTTGGTCGCCCAACGGCGTTTTGCGGCAATGTGGACGAGCACAAGTGGGAGTCGTTCACCCTCACCATGCGCGACGACCGGCTGCTGCAGCGCATCACCGAATACTCGGGCAACAAGCCCGGCACGGGCGCCCTGATGACCTGGTACGAATCGGGCTGGCACCTGTCGGTGGTGGTGCCGCACCAGCCGCATTTTGATGGGCAGGCAGAGGGCACTTACACCCTGTGGGGCTATGGCTTTCAAGTGGACAACGAGGGTGACTACGTGCGCAAGCCCATGTCGCAGGCCACGGGCCGTGAAATTCTCACCGAACTCATCCACCAGATGGGTTTTGGCGACCTGCTGGACCATGTGCTGGCCACCACCGATATGACCACGGTGATGATGCCCTATGCCTCGGCCCTGTTTGCCTGCCGCGCGCCGGGTGACCGGCCCCTGGTGTTGCCCGAGGGCTCGCAGAACTTCGCCTTCCTCGGCCAGTTTGTCGAGATGGAAGACGATGTGGTGTTCACGGTGGAGTATTCGGTGCGCTGCGCGATGGTGGCCACCTACCACCTGCTGGGCATTGAGCGGGAGATCCCCGCCATCTACAACGGCATGCTGGACCCCAAGGTGGGGCTGCATGCGCTGGAGGCTGCCTTCCGCTGACGCGACGCCCCCGAACCCACTGACCAAGCCCCTTGCGAGGGGCTTTTTGCATGGGGACGCGGGTTCCAGTCCAGCGTTCACTGCCGATCTTGTCCCGGGCGGGACAAACAGAGTCGCCCTGTCACTGGCAAAGTCACAGAGAGCCTCTACAATAAAATCGCACGACCGTTCTTTTTCATTCTTCCAAGGGACAACAGCATGACCGCTGAATACAAAGTCCACGGCTCCGTTGCCGTGATCACCCTGTCAAACCCCCCCGTCAACGGGCTCGGTCTGGCCACCCGCCAAGGCATTGTGGACGGGCTTGCGCGCGCCAATGCCGATGCGGCCGTGAAGTCCATCGTCATCACCGGTGCTGGCGGCGCCTTCTCAGGCGGTGCGGACATCAAGGAGTTTGGCACCGACAAATCGCTGCAAGAACCCAATCTGCTGTCGGTCATTCTGGCGGTTGAAAACTCGGACAAGCCCGTCGTGGCGGCCATGCACACCGTGGCCATGGGCGGCGGCTTGGAACTGGCGCTGGGCTGCCACTACCGCATTGCGGCGCCTGGCTGCTCCATTGCGCTGCCTGAAGTGAAGCTGGGCCTGATCCCTGGTGCGGGCGGCACACAGCGCTTGCCCCGCGTGATTGGTGTGGAAGCTGCGCTCAACCTGATCGTGAGTGGCGAGCCCGTCAAGAGCGAAATGATCGCCGGTGTGCCCGGCCAGAAGCTGTTCGACAAACTGGCAGCTTCGCAAGAATCCCTGGCCGAAGAGGCCCTGGCATTTGCCCAAAGCGTGCAAGACGCCCGCCCTCTGCCGCTGGTGCGCAACTTCCCCTGCAAGCACCCCGAAGGCGATGCGTACTTCCAGTTTGCACGCAACATGGTCAAAGGCATGGCCAAGAACTACCCCGCGCCCGCCAAGTGCGTGGACGCTGTGGAAGCCGCCACCAAGAAGAAGTTTGCCGAAGGCATGCTGGTCGAGCGCGAGATCTTCATCAACCTGATGTGGACCCCCGAGTGCCGCGCACTGCGCCACCTCTTCGTGGCCGAGCGCGCTGCCTCCAAGATTCCGGATGTGCCATCGGACACCCCCAAGCGCGCAATCTCCGCCGTGGCCGTGATTGGTGCGGGCACCATGGGCGGCGGCATCGCCATGAACTTCCTGAACGCGGGCCTGCCCGTCAAGATTCTGGAGACCAAGCAGGAAGCCCTGGACCGTGGCATCGCCACGATCCAAAAGAACTACGAAGCCCAGGTCAAGAAGGGCAAGCTCAAGCAAGACAAGTACGAGCAACGGATGGCGCTGCTCAGCACCACGCTGAGCTACGACGACCTCAAGGACGCAGACCTCGTCATCGAAGCGGTGTTTGAAGAAATCGGTGTGAAGGAGGCCGTCTTCAAGCAACTGGACGCTGTCATGAAGCCCGGCGCCATCCTGGCCTCCAACACCTCCACGCTGGACGTGGACAAAATCGCATCGTTCACTCAGCGTCCCCAGGACGTGGTGGGCATGCACTTTTTCAGCCCTGCCAACGTGATGAAGCTGCTGGAAGTGGTGCGCGGCAAGGCCACGGCCAAGGACGTGCTGGCCACGGTGATGGCAATCGCCAAGAAGATCAAGAAGACCGCCGTGGTCTCGGGCGTGTGCGACGGCTTCATTGGCAACCGCATGATTGAGCGCTACAGCCAGCAAGCCGGCTTTTTGCTGGACGAAGGCTGCACGCCCCAGCAGGTGGACAAGGCCGTCGAAAAGTTTGGCTTTGCCATGGGCCCCTTCCGCATGGGCGACCTGGCGGGCAACGACATTGGCTGGGCCATTCGCAAGCGCCGCTACACCGAAAAGCCCGACATGAAGTACAGCAAGACCGCTGACCTGCTGTGCGAAAAAGGCCGCTTTGGCCAAAAGACGGGTGCGGGCTGGTACGACTATGTGCCCGGCAAGCGCGACGCCATCCCCAACGCCGAGGTGGTGCAGATGATTGAAGACCACCGCAAGGCGCAAGGCATCACGCCGCGCAAGATTTCGGACGAAGAAATCGTGCAGCGCCTGGTGTTCGCCCTGGTCAACGAAGGTGCGCACATCCTGGAAGACGGCATTGCCAGCAAGTCGGGCGACATCGACATGGTGTACCTCACCGGCTACGGCTTCCCCATCTACCGTGGCGGCCCTATGCACTACGCCAGTGAGGTGGGCCTGTTCAACGTGGTGCAAGCCATGAACCGCTTTGCCAAGAACCCGCTGGACGACGCCGCGTTCTGGACGCCTGCTCCGCTGCTGGCCAAGCTGGCCGCCGAAGGCAAGGCCTTCCAGTAAGCCGCACGCGCCCTTTTCAAAAGAATCAAAGGAATTCACATGACATCCGCAGTGATTGTTTCCACCGCCCGTACCCCGCTTGCCAAAAGCTGGAAGGGTTCCTTCAACATGACGCACGGCGCCACCTTGGGCGGCCATGCCGTGCAGCACGCCGTGCAGCGCGCTGGTATTGACGGCGCCGACGTGGACGACGTCATCATGGGCTGCGCCACACCCGAAGGCGCCACGGGCAGCAACATCGCGCGCCAGATTGCGCTCAAGGCTGGCTTGCCCATCACGGCCTCGGGCGTCACCGTCAACCGCTTTTGCTCGTCGGGTCTGCAGACCATTGCCATGGCCGCCCAGCGCATCATCGCGGGCGAGGCCGATGTGTATGTGGCCGGTGGTGTGGAAAGTATCTCTTGCGTGCAGCAAGAGATGAACCTGCACATGATCCAGGACCTGGCCCTTGCCAAACAAAAGCCCGAGATCTACTGGAGCATGCTGCAGACGGCCGAGCAAGTGGCCAAGCGCTACCACATCGGCCGCGAAGCCATGGACGAATACGGCGCCGCCAGCCAGCAAAAGGCCTGCGCAGCGCAAGCGGCTGGCCTGTTCGATGCCGAAATTGCCCCCATCACCGTCACGGCCGGTATTGCCGACAAGACGCTGGGTCTGATCACCAAGCAGGTCACCGTCAGCAAGGACGAAGGCACCCGCGAAGGCACTACGGTGGAAGCCATTAGCGGCCTGCGTTCGGCATTGCCAGGCGGCCTGATCTCGGCCGGCAACGCCAGCCAGTTCTCTGACGGCGCGGGTGCCTGCGTGGTCACCAGCGAAGAGTACGCCAGCAAGAAGGGCCTCAAACCCCTGGGCCGCTTCCTGGGCTTTGCCGTGGCGGGTTGTGAGCCTGATGAAATGGGTATTGGCCCCGTGTTCGCGGTGCCCAAGGTGCTAAAGAAGGTGGGCCTGACGGTGCAGGACATCGACCTGTGGGAGCTGAACGAAGCCTTTGCCGTACAGGTGCTGTATTGCCGCGACAAACTGGGCATCCCGGCCGACCGCCTGAACGTGAACGGCGGCGCCATCGCCGTGGGCCACCCCTACGGTGTGTCGGGCCAGCGCCTCACCGGCCATGCGCTCATCGAGGGCAAGCGCCGTGGCGTCAAGCGCGTGTGCGTGACCATGTGCATTGGCGGCGGTATGGGCGCCGCAGGGGTTTTTGAGGTGCTGTAAGCCCCCAGCCCGCTAGGCTTTGAACGCGCCCCGCGTCAGCACAAAGGCTGGCGCGGGGCGTTTGTGCTTTTTGCTATTGATTTGATAGCTGTTTGCGCAATTTTTACGAGCGCTAGGCAGCATTTAAATGAATAGGTTGGCCCGGTTGCGTTGCGGATTGGGCCCGGCTGTGAATGTCTGCTACCGCACGGACGCAAGCAGATGTTGGGGCGTAAGGTCTTGGTGCAGGCAGGGGTGCGAGTTCCGCGCCCGCAGCGCTGCCAACCTGATCAGGAGATTCTTATGACCTCATTGGCCGCTTTGCTCAATGGCCCGACGCCGCCGGACGAAGACCTGGTGGATCAAGCCCGCCCCGGTCACGGAATTCCGTCGCAAGACCCGGATCCTGCGGCGCAGCGTGTGCTGGAGCCTGAAGACGCTGCGCGCGAAGCCCAGTCGGTATGGGTGGGGGGAGGCGTGGTGGCTGGCGCCGCCACAGGTGCGGCGGTGGGGGTGATGGTGGCTGGACCGGTTGGGGTGGCGGTGGGGTCTGCACTGGGCGCCGTGGCCGGTGCTGTGGGCGGCGCCATGGCGGGCGCCACCGATGGGCTTGCCGATCCTGAGCGCCTGGATGCCAAAAGCAGGGGGCGCGTCAACCTGTACATCGAAGACACCGGCGGCAGCGGCCGCCCGCTGGTGCTTATCCACGGCTGGCCCCTATCGGCCCAGGCCTGGGCCCCGCAGGTGCCTGCGCTGCAAGCGGCGGGCTTTCGCGTGGTGGCTTACGACCGAAGGGGCTTTGGCCGGTCTGAGAAGCCGCACTCGGCTTACAGCTACGACGAGTTGGCGGACGACCTGCAGCAAGTGATGGACCAATGCACGCTTGAGGATGTGACGCTGGTGGGCTTCTCCATGGGCGGGGGCGAGGTGGCGCGCTACATGGGCCGGTGGGGGCAGTCGCGCGTGCACAGCGCAGTGTTTGCAGCGGCCGTGACGCCTTGCCTGATGCGTTCCGCCGACAACCCCGATGGGCCGTTGACGCAGGAGCGGGCGTTGCAAAAGAAGAGTGCTCTGGAGCAAGACCGCGATGGCTACTTCGAGCAGTTTGTGACGGACTTTTTCTCTGCCAACGAGGTGCTGCAGGTCACGCTGGCACAGCGGGCCGATGCGGTTGCCCTGTGCCACCAGTCGGCACAGCATGCCGCTTTGGCCTGCATGGACGCCTTTGCCAGCACCGACTTTCGGGCCGACCTGAAGAAAGTGACCGTACCCACGTTGGTGATCCACGGCACTGCAGACGGTATTGTGCCCATCGAGGGATCGGGCATGCGAACCCACCGTGCCGTGCCCCACAGCCAACTGGTGACCGTGGGCGATGCACCGCATGGATTCAACCTGTCCCATGCGCAGGCGTTCAATGATGCGCTGCTGGCGTTTTTGCGGACCTGAGTAGCGCAAGGGCCGCTCGCTTGGGGTTGGCTGCAATGTCGGCCCAAGTCCCCCCGTCGTGACTAGCGAGCCGGGGTACCCATCCTCGGGTGGCGGGTCAGGGTCTGAGCCCCCTCGGCGCGTCACGCAGCGGACATGGTGTGTGCAGATGAGCCACCATAATTTGCTGCATGACCACCTCCCTGCGCTCCACCCTCGATTTCCTGCTCTACACCTGGCTGCAATCCGAATCGCTAACGCAGCGAGAGCGCTTTGCTGACCATGCGCGTGAAACTTTCGATGCCGTGCTGGATACGTCTGAGCGCATTGCCCGCGAGAAGTACGCGCCGTTCAATCGGCTGGTCGATCTGGAAGAGCCGCGCACCGAAACCGAGCCCGATGGCACGCTGCGCGTGGTGCTGCCCCAGGCCACCTACGAAGCGCGCCGCGCCTATGCCGAATCGGGCCTGCTGAGCGCGGCGCAAGACTATGACATTGGCGGCATGCAACTGCCGTACACCGTGGAGGCGGCGGCCAATAGCTTCTTCGCGGCAGCGTCCATCAGCATTGGCTCCAATCTGCTCACCTCGGGCAACGCCAACCTGCTCATGGTGCATGGAACCGACCTGCAAAAGCAGGTGTTTGCGCTCAATGAATTCAATGGCCGTTGGTCGGGCACCATGTGCCTGTCGGAGCCGCAGGCGGGCTCGTCCCTGTCGGATGTGGCTACGCGCGCCGTGCCGGACGGTGAAGGCTTTGAAAGCGATCCGCTAGGCCCACGCTACCGCCTTAAGGGCAACAAAATGTGGATCAGCTCGGGCGACCATGAGCTGACGGAAAACATCGTGCACTTGGTGCTGGCCAAGATTCCGGGGCCGGACGGCAAACTGGTGCCGGGCGTCAAGGGCATCTCGCTGTTCATCGTGCCCAAGAAGCTGGTGGACAACGAGGGCAAGCTCACTGGAGAGCGCAACGACGTGGCGCTGGCGGGCTTGAACCACAAGCTGGGTTGGCGCGGCACCACCAACACGCTGCTGAATTTTGGCGAAGGCAAGTACCCCGTGCGCGGTGAAGCCGGTGCAGTGGGCTACCTGGTGGGTCAGCCGGGCGATGGCCTCAAATGCATGTTCCACATGATGAACGAGGCACGCATCGGCATTGGCATGGCGGCGTCCATGCTGGGCCTGGCGGGCTACTACGCCAGCCTGGACTATGCCAAGAACCGGCCCCAAGGCCGCCCTGTGGGAAAGGGTGGCAAGGACGCAGGCGCACCCCAGGTGCGCCTGATCGAGCACGCAGACATCAAGCGCATGCTGCTGGCGCAAAAGGCCTACGGCGAAGGCGCGCTGGCGCTGAACCTCTACTGCGCACTGCTGGTGGACGAGCAGCACACGGGCACCCCCGAGGCGGCCGATGAAGCCCGCCTGCTGCTGGAGGTGCTCACCCCCATCGCCAAGAGCTGGCCCAGCGAGTGGTGCCTGGAGGCCAACAGCCTGGCCATCCAGATCCACGGGGGCTACGGCTACACGCGCGATTTCCCGGTGGAGCAGTACTGGCGCGACAACCGCCTGAACATGATCCACGAGGGCACGCACGGCATCCAGGCCATGGACTTACTGGGCCGCAAGGTGCTGATGGAGGGCGGGCGCGGCCTGCAGCTGGTGGCAGGCCGCATCAATGCCACCATCGAGCGCTCCATCCAGGTGCCTGCACTGGCAGTGCATGCCAATGCCCTGGGTGCCGCGCTGGCCCAGGTGGGCGCCGCCACCAAGGCGGCCTGGGCCATGGGCGAGCCTGGCGATGCGCTTGCCAACGCCGTGCCCTACATGCAGGCCTTTGGGCACACCGTGCTGGCCTGGGTGTGGCTGGACCTGGCCCTGGCCACACTGGCGCATGACGCCGCCCTGGCGCAGCCCGCCAGCGTGGGCCGCATGGGCGCCATGCAGTTCTTCTTCCGTTACGAGCTGCCCAAGATCGGGGCCTGGCTGCAGGTGGTGAGCGCGCGCGATACCACCTGCGCGCAGATGCCGGAAGACGCCTTTTGACCGCCTTCTGACCGCGTTGTGACCGCGTTGTGACCGCGTTCTGAAGCGCTCACGGCGATGTGGGGCTGTCCCGCACGCCACCGGATCGCGCAGGCGACACGGCTGCGCAGCCTGCGTCACCACAATGTGCGGCAACCGCCAAAAATGTTGACACCACCTGCGGCGCCCATTCGCTGTTTGCCCTACCTGTTTGACTTATCCGTTTGCACATTCAAGGAGACACCACATGACCCCTCGCACCATCCAGCAACTCTTCGACCTCAAGGGCAAGACCGCCCTGGTCACCGGCGGCTCGCGCGGCCTGGGCCTTCAATTGGCCCACGCGCTGGGCGAAGCCGGTGCCAAGGTGCTGCTGAGTTCGCGCAAGGCGTCCGACCTGGAAGAGGCCGCCGCCGAGCTCAAGGCCGCTGGCATTGATGCGCAATGGATTGCCGCCGACTGCGCCAACGAGGCCGACACGCGCCGCCTGGCCGACGAAACTCTGCAGCGCCTGGGGCATGTGGACATTCTGGTGAACAACGCTGGCGCTGCCTGGGGCGCACCCGCTGAAGACCACCCCGTCGAAGCCTGGGACAAGGTGATGAACCTGAACGTGCGCGGCTATTTCATCCTGAGCCAGCACATCGCCAAGCACAGCATGATCGAGCGCAAGCAGGGCAGCATCATCAACGTGGCGTCCATCGCGGGTTTGGGCGGCAACCCCAGCGGCATGAACACCATTGCCTACAACACCTCCAAGGGCGCGGTCATCAACTTCACCCGCGCACTGGCCGCCGAATGGGGCAAGTACAACATCCGCGTCAACGCCATCTGCCCCGGTTTCTTCCCCAGCAAAATGACCGTGGGCACGCTCAAGGCGCTGGGCGAAGAGGCCCTGAAGGCAGGCGCCCCCCTGGGCCGCCTGGGCGATGACGAAGACCTCAAGGGCCTGTGCGCGCTGTATGCGTCGGATGCGGGCAAGCACATCACCGGCCAGTGGCTGGCGGTGGATGGGGGTGTGAGCGTGGTGACTGGCGGATAGGTAGAGTACAACCCCCTGATGCGCTGCGCGCCTTCCCCCTTCTCTCGGCTGCGCCGGGAAGGGGGACGCAGCCCTCGCTGCGGGGCGGTGCGGCCGGCCTAGGCCCTTGCTAGGCTGCCCTCGCCTTCGGCCCTGCCAGTTGCCACCCACAGTTTCCAAAGGAATGAACCTTGATCAGTTTTGGCGTTGAGATCCCCTTTGTCAGCCACCTCGGCTTTACGTTGCACCGCATGGAAGGTGGTGAGTCAGAGTTGCATTACGAGGCCAAGCCCGAGCACCTGAACTCGTTTGCCGTGACCCATGGCGGTGCGTCGATGACGCTGCTGGACGTGACCATGGCCACAGCGGCCCGCAGCGAAACGCCCGACATGGGCGTGGTCACCATCGAGATGAAGACCAGCTTCATGCAGCCCGCAGTGGGCCCGCTGGTGGCCAAGGGGCGGTTGATCCACCGCACCGCCACCATGGCCTTCACGGAAGGCACCGTGTACGACGCGCAAGGCCGGGTGTGCAGCCATGCCACGGGTACTTTCAAGTACGTCAAGCGCCTGCCGGTGGACGGGCGCAGCGTCAACGGCCTCAAGGTCATCTCCACGGATTGACGTTTTGAGTCAAATAGGCTTCTAGTGCAATCAATATAAGCGCTGGCAGCTATCTTTTTAATAGTGTTTGAGGAGTGTTTTCATGTCACGCAACCAGCAGATCGTTTTGGACAACCGCCCCCAGGGCGAGGCCGTTGCCAGCAACTTCAAGCTTGTCGCCACCGACACCCCGGCGCTGCAGCCCGGCCATGTGCTGGTGCGCCACCACTACCTGAGCCTGGACCCCTACATGCGCGGGCGCATGAACGAGAGCAAGAGCTACGCTGCATCGCAGGCGCTGGGCGAAGTGATGATCGGCGGCACGGTGGGTGAGGTGGTGGAGAGCCAGAACCCCAAATACGCCGTGGGCGACAAGGTGGTGGGCATGGGCGGCTGGCAAGAGTACAGCGTGGTCAATGCCGAGCAGCCTGGCGCGCTGCGCAAGGTGGACACGACCCATGTGCCGCTGTCGCACTACCTGGGCGCTGTGGGCATGCCCGGCGTGACGGCCTGGTACGGCCTGGTCAAGATCATTGCCCCCAAAGAGGGCGACACCGTGGTGGTAAGCGCCGCCACGGGCGCCGTGGGCAGCGCCTTTGCCGCCCTGGCCAAGGCCCGTGGCTGCCGCGTGGTGGGCATTGCCGGGGGCGTGGACAAATGCCAGTACGCGGTGAGCGAGTTGGGCTTTGACGCCTGCATTGATTACAAGGTGCATGGCGACGTGCGCGCCCTGTCCAAGGCGCTCAAGGAAGCTTGCCCCAACGGCATCGACGGCTACTTTGAAAACGTGGGTGGCTGGATCATGGACGCCGTGATGCTGCGCATGAATGCCTTCAGCCGCATCGCCCTGTGCGGGATGATCGCTGGCTACGACGGCGCACCCCTGCCCATGGCCAACCCCGCGCTCATGCTGATTAACCGCATGAAGGTCGAAGGCTTCATCGTCAGCGAGCACATGGAAGTCTGGCCCGAGGCACTGAAGGAACTGGGCACGTTGGTGGCCACCGGCAAGCTGCGCCCACGCGAAACCATTGCCCAAGGCATTGCCGCCGCGCCCGAGGCTTTCCTGGGCCTGCTCAAGGGCAAGAACTTTGGCAAGCAACTGGTCAAGCTGATCTGATGGCTGCTGCAGAGACATCGCCACCCCGTGCGGCCGGTACGCCCAGCACGCCTGGTCTGCGTTGGCACTGGGCCCGCTTTGACGACATGGGCGTGCATGCGCTACATGACGCGCTGGCCCTGCGCTGCAAGGTGTTCATCCTGGAGCAAGGCCCCTACCAAGACCCCGATGGGGCCGACAAGCAGTCGTGGCACCTGTTGGGCTACGACGCCGCTGGCGCGCTGCAGGCTTGCCTGCGCTTGGCAGACCCGGGTGTGAACTACCCCGAGCCATCGATTGGCCGCGTCGTGACCGCCAAGGAAGCCCGTGGCAATGGCACGGGCCGTGCGCTGGTGGCCGAGGGCCTGGCCCGCTGCCAGCAGGTGTGGCCGGGCAGGGCGGTGCGCATCAGCGCACAGGCGCACCTGCAGCGCTTTTACGGCAGCCTGGGCTTTGTTACCGTGTCTGGCGAATACCTGGAAGATGACATTCCCCACGTCGAGATGCTGTGGAGCCCGCCTGGGGCTCCATGAGTTGCAAGGGGCGGGCACTGGCCCTGCGCGCAGGGCCGGTGCTGCGTCCACCCATGTGCTTGCTTGAGTTTGCTGTACAGGAGTTTTCACCATGTCTGCCCTGATCCTTCACCACTACCCGACGTCGCCCTTTGCGCAGAAGATCCGCTCGGTGCTGGGCTTCAAGCAACTGGCATGGAAGTCCGTCATCATCCCCAGCGTCAGCCCCAAGCCGGATCTGGTGGCGCTGACGGGCGGGTACCGCAAAACGCCGGTGCTGCAGGTGGGGGCTGACATCTATTGCGACACGGCTTTGATCTGCGACGTGCTGGAGCACACCCAGCCCGAGCCCGTGCTGTACCCGCCGCACCTCAAGGGCGTGGCGCGCGTGTTTGCACAGTGGGCCGATACCACGCTGTTTTGGGCGTCTATGGCTTACAACCTGCAGCCCAAGGGCGCGGCCATGCTGTTTGCCAACCTGCCACCAGCGGCTGCCCAGGCCTTTACCGAAGACCGCAAGGCAATGGGTGTGGGCATGCAGCGCCAGCGCCCGCAGGACGCCACCGCCGCCTACCGCTCGTACCTGCGCCGCATCGCCCACATGGCCGAGGAGCACGACTTTTTGTTTGGTGCAGAGCCCTGCGTGGCCGACTTTGCCGCCTACCACCCGCTGTGGTTCACGCGCCGCGTGGTGCCGCTGATGGACGACATCTTCAACGCCACACCCGCCGTGCTCGAATGGATGGACCGCATCGAAGCCCTGGGCCAGGGCCGTATGGAGAAGTTCAGTGCGGCGGATGCGATCACCGTGGCCGCCGGGGCCGAGCCCTTGCCGCTGCTGGACGATGTGTTTCAGGACGAGCACGGCATTGCCCTGGGCTCCCAGGTGCACATCGCCGCCGAGAGCTTTGGCCTGGAAGTGACCGAGGGCGAGCTGATCGCGGCCACGCGCACCCGCTACACCCTGCGCCGTACTGACCCGCGTGCAGGGGTGGTGCATGTGCACTTTCCGCGCATTGGTTATGTGCTGAAGAAGGCCGCGCCCTGAGATGCTTTTCCAAGGCTCAAGGCGCGGTGCGTTCTGTGCAGATTCTGCCAACACCTCATATCCGTTCAGGCTGAGCCTGTCGAAGCCAGGGCGTCTGCGGGTGTCAGCACCGTGAACGCCCTCTGCGAACACCTGCAATGACGCGGCTGCGTCAGAGCCCACCCACCGGCACAACCACCAAAACCACAAACCGAAGGAGACAAAATATGATCGACAACTTTGCAGACAAAACAGCCGTACTCACCGGCGCAGGCTCGGGCTTTGGGCTGGAATGCGCCCGCATTGGCGCCCGCCTGGGCATGAACTTGGTGCTGGTCGATGTGCAGCAAGACGCGCTGGACGCTGCTGCGGCCGAGATGCAGGCTGCAGGCGCCCAGGTGCTGGCCCGCAAGGTCGATGTGTCCAACGCCGCCCAGATGGAGCAACTGGCCGCCGACGTGCAGCAGCGCTTTGGTGCGCCGCACCTGGTGTTCAACAACGCAGGCGTGGGGGCGGGTGGCCTCGTGTGGGAGAACTCCGTCAAGGACTGGGAGTGGGTGCTGGGCGTGAACCTGTGGGGCGTGGTGCATGGCGTGCGCCTGTTCACGCCCATGATGCTGGCCGCCGCCCAGGCCGACCCAGTCTGGCGCGGTCACATCGTCAACACCGCCAGCATGGCGGGTTTGCTCGACGCCCCCAACATGGGCATCTACAACGTGAGCAAGCACGCCGTGGTGGCTTTGTCAGAGACGCTGTACCAGGATTTGTCGCTGGTCACTGACCAGGTCAGCGCCAGCGTCCTCTGCCCGTTCTTTGTGCCCACGGGCATCAGCCAAAGCCAACGCAACCGCCCCGGCGCGTTGGCGGCGGACAAGCCCACCCAGAGCCAGCTCATCGGCCAGGCCATGAGCGACAAGGCCGTGGGCAGCGGCAAAGTGACGGCGGCCGAGGTGGCGCAAAAAGTGTTCGACGCCGCAGCCCAGGGCCAGTTCTACATCTACAGCCATCCCAAGGCCCTGGCCTCAGTGCAGACGCGCATGGAAGACATCATGCTGGGCCGCAACCCCACCGACCCTTTTGCGGGCAAGCCCGAGGTGGGCGCCCAGTTGCGCGCAGCCCTGCGCAGCGGTGGTTGATTCGATTGTTTTTGCTCTTCGTGGATAAAAATGCCGCTAGCGCCTGATATAAAAGCGCTAGCAGCTATTAAATCAATAGCGGTGCTGAGGGGCGTTTGGTGAATCCTGCCCAGGGTTACGCCTTGTTTGACACCGCTTTGGGCCGCTGCGCGCTGGCCTGGGGCGCTGCTGGCTTGCGTGCTGTGCAATTGCCCGAGGTGGATGATGCCGCCACCGTGGCCCGGCTGCTGCGTGCCAGCGGTCCTTGCCATGCTGTCGCGCCCACGGCAGAAGCGGCGGCAGCCATTCACGGCATCCAGGCAGTGCTGCAAGGCCAGCCGCTGGATTTGCGTGGGGTGCGGCTGGACATGGCGCACCTGTCAGAGTTTCACCAGCGCGTGTACGCCCTCACGCGGGCCATTGCACCGGGGCAGGTGCGCACCTATGGCGACATCGCGCAGGCACTGGGCGGCAAAGGCCTGGCCCGTGCTGTGGGGCAGGCCCTGGGACTGAACCCCTTTGCACCGGTGGTGCCCTGCCATCGGGTGCTGGCCGCAGGGTTTCAGGCTGGGGGATTTTCTGCCACCGGCGGGGCGCACACCAAGCTGCGCATGCTGCAGATCGAAGGCGCGCACTGGGGCGAAACGCAGTCGTTATTCCATTTCTAAATCACCCCTGACGTTGTTGCTTCGCCTTGCCGTGCTTCAGCACTGTCTGCGGCTTCGCGCCTAGTCAGGAATGATTTGGAAATGGAATTACCAGGGTTTTGAGGGGGCAGTTTGGGGTGCGCTCTGGCGCGGACTCATGGGGTGTTGCAAAACACCGTCACCGCACCGATGCAGGGCGCCTGGCTGCGCCATACTGGTGGTCTATTTGACGGAGAGACACCATGAGCCAAGACCCGAACATCACCCTGGCGCGCGGCCTGTACAACGCGTGCACCCTGGCCACCGCGCAAATCCACGAGGCGCAGAGTCTGGCCAAAGAAATCTTTCCGGGCGTAGAGGTCTCGCGGGCCGATATCCTGGGCATTGCGCAAATCATCGCCACCAACTACGCAGCCCAATCGGGCGCGAAGGTGGGAGGCGCGTAGCCACCAGCTTGTTGGGCAGTGAACCGCCCCACACACGCAAAAAAACAGCCCGCGCGAAGCGGGCTGTAAAGTTTTACCCCCTACCAAAAGCACATGGGTTGTGGCCAGCTGCCGCGTGAGCAGCGCAGTGGCTTGCCGCCGTCCATGGGCTTCCAATGTAAGCCGCAGCCCCGGCATCACCAAGGAACAAGATGGGCTATGCATAGACGGTTTGTGCATACCTGCATGGGCATGCCAAAGCGTGGCCTGGGCAGAGGGCTTTGGCGTTGATGGACGCGCCAACAAAAAAGCCTGATGGCGCGGGGCGCATCAGGCTCAATCGGAATTTAGTTGGAGCGGGTGAAGGGAATCGAACCCTCGTATGAAGCTTGGGAAGCTGCCGTTCTACCATTGAACTACACCCGCGTAGCCCGCCATTATAGGCATGTCTGCGGCACCGACCGATCAGGCGCCCCAGGTGCTGCGTGCCCCAGCCTTATTTCTGGATGTCGCCCAGGCACAGGTACTTGATCTCCACGTAGTCGTCCATGCCATAGTGCGAGCCCTCGCGGCCCAGGCCCGATTGCTTGACGCCGCCGAACGGCACATGCTCGGTGGCCAGGATGCCCACGTTGATGCCGACCATGCCGTACTCCAGCGCTTCGCCCACGCGGAAGATGCGGCCCACGTCGCGGCTGTAGAAGTAGCTGGCCAGGCCAAACTCGGTGGCGTTGGCCGCGGCTATGGCTTCTTGCTCGGTCTTGAACTTGAACACGGGCGCAAAGGGGCCAAAGGTTTCTTCGCGGGCGCACAGCATGTCGGCCGTGGCGTTGGCCACCACGGTGGGCTCAAAGAACTGGCCTGAGCCCATCTGGGTCAGGCGCTGGCCACCGGCCACCACTTTGCCGCCCTTGGCGAGTGCGTCGTCCACATGGCGCTGCACCTTTGCAAGCGCCGCTTCTTCGATCAACGGGCCTTGGTTCACGCCGTCTTCAAAGCCGTTGCCCACCTTCGCAGTTTTGACCTTGGCGGCAAACTTGGTAACGAACTGGTCGTACACGCCTTCTTGCACGTAGAAGCGGTTAGTGCACACGCAGGTCTGGCCTGCATTGCGGTATTTGCTGGCAAAGGCGCCTTCCACGGCGCTGTCGATGTCTGCATCATCAAACACGATGAAGGGCGCATTGCCGCCCAGCTCCAGCGACATTTTCTTGACGGTGGGGGCCGACTGCGCCATCAGGATGCGGCCCACTTCCGTGCTGCCCGTGAAGCTGATGTGGCGCACCACGTCGCTCGCGCACAGCACCTTGCCGATGGCAATGGAGTTGGCACTGTCGGCGCTCAGGATGTTGAGCACGCCTGCCGGGATGCCAGCACGGATCGCCAGCTCTGCCGCAGCCAGTGCGGTGAGCGGCGTCAGCTCGGCAGGCTTGATGACCACGGTGCAGCCGGCAGCCAGCGCGGGCGCGACCTTGCGGGTGATCATGGCTAGCGGAAAGTTCCACGGCGTGATGGCGGCGCACACGCCAATGGGCTGCTTGAGCACCAAGAGGCGCCGGTTGTTGTCAAACTGGGGCAGCGTCTCGCCGTTGACGCGCTTGGCTTCTTCGGCAAACCACTCCACAAAGCTGGCGCCGTAGGCCACTTCACCCTTGGCTTCGGCAAAGGGCTTGCCTTGCTCGGCGGTCATGATGCGCGCCAGGTCGTCCTGGTGGGCCATGAGCAGGTCAAACCATTGGCGCAGGATGGTGCTGCGCTCCTTGGCGGTCTTGGTCTTCCAGGGGCCCCAGGCCGCGTTGGCGGCGGCAATGGCGGCTTCGGCGTCTTGGGCGCCCAGGTTTGCGACATCGGCCAGCTTCAGGCCGGTGGCGGGGTCGTTCACATCAAAGCGGCTGCTGCCTGCCAGCCATTGGCCGTTGACTAGTGCGTCGGTCTTCAACAGGCTGGGATCGTTGAGCAGCGAAAGGGGGGAGGTCTTCATGTCCATGGGATGCATCCGGGTGAAGAAAAAATGGGAGGGGGTTGAGGAATAAGCTAACACGCGTTGCCGCCGAGTCTCTTTGCAATGTGGCGTTGGTGGCGTGGTTTCAGGTCAGTTTTCAAGAGTGCGGCGTTCGTTCATGGCGCATGCAACTGGCGAGGCCTAGGCGAGGGCAGCCGCGCAAGGGCCGCCCCGCCGCGCTGGCTGCGTCCCCCTGCCCGCATTGCGCAGCAATGCGAGAGCGGGGGGAAGGCGCGAAGCGACTCAGGGGGGCCATCATGCCCTTCGCCCCCGCAGCCACTCCAGCGCCAGCAGCAGGCCCGTGGTGAACAAGATCAAGAGCGTGGCCACGGCCGCAATGGTGGGCGAGATGTTTTCGCGGATGCCATTGAACATCTGGCGCGGCAGGGTGGATTGGTCGGCACCTGCCAGGAAGAGGGTGACCACCACTTCGTCGAACGAGGTGGCAAACGCAAACAGCGCCCCGGAGATGACGCCCGGTGCAATCACCGGCAGCGTGATGCGAAAGAAGGTGTTGAACGGTGTCTCGCCCAGGCTCAGCGAGGCGCGCACCAGGTTGTGGTTGAAGCCCGCCAGCGTGGCCAGCACCGTGGTCAGTACGAAGGGCGCACCCAGGGCAGCATGCACCACGATGAGGCCAAAGTAGCTGTCGGCCAGGCCCAGCGGGGCAAAGTACAGGTAGGTCGCCACACCCACCACGATGATGGGCACCACCATGGGCGCAATCAGAATGCCCATGATCAGGCCCTTGAAGCGGAAGTCCGACCGCGACAGGCCCACGGCTGCCAGCGTGCCCAGCGCCGTGGCAATCAGCGTGGCAGCAGGCGCCACGATAAAGCTGTTGCGCGTGGCGCGGGCCCACTCGGGCGATTCGAACAGGTGCTGGTACCACTTGAGTGACCAGCCGTGGATGGGGTAGGCCAGGAACGAACTCTCGGAAAACGACAGCGGCACCATCACCAGGATGGGGGCCAGCAGATAGGCCAGCACGGCCACACACAGCGCGCGCACGGCCCACCAGCCAAGCTTGTCGAGCCAGGTGGCGTAAAGGGGAAATTGGGGGAGGCGAAACATGGTCAGGGCCTTTATTCAGCGCGGGTATTGCTTAGGTCTCGTTCAGCCTAGGCTCAATTCGGCCTTGCCGATGCGGCGGTACACGCCGTACAGCACCAGCGTGGCGGTGAGCAGCAGCGCGCCCAGTGCGCAGGCCATGCCCCAGTTGATTTCCACGTTGGTGTAACGGGCGATGTAGTAGCTCAGCATCTGGTCGTCCGCACCGCCCAGCAGGGCTGGTGTGACGTAGTAGCCAATCGACAAAATGAACACCAGCAGCGCCCCCGCACCCACGCCAGGGTAGGTTTGCGGCACATAGACGCGAAAGAACGCGGCGATGGGTGAGCTGCCCAGCGAAACGGCCGCACGCAGGTAGGTGGGCGGCACGCTTTTCATCACGCTGTACAGCGGCAAGATCATGAAGGGCAGCAGGATGTGCACCATGGCAATGACCACGCCCGTGCGGTTAAACAGCAATGCCAAGGGCTCCTGGATGACGCCCAGGCCCATCAGCCCCCGGTTGACCAGGCCCTCGGACTGCAGCAGCACGATCCAGGCGGCCACCCGCACGAGGATGGATGTCCAGAACGGCACCAGCACCAGAATCATCAGCACATTGGCCGAGCGCGCGGGCAGCGTGGCCAGCCACCAGGCCAGCGGGTAGGCCAGCAGCAGGCAAATCAGCGTGACCACCAGGCTGATGTGGAAGGTGCGCAGCAAGATGCCGCCAAAGGCGCGCTGCTCTTCGGGCATGCGCTCGACATGGCCTTGCGCGTCGCGCTGCAGGTCGACCGAGGCGAGCAGGTAGTCGGGCGTCCAGCGAGCGCCGTTTTTGGCAATGGCTTGCCACAGCGCGGGCTCGGCCCAGCGGGCGTCTTTTTCAATCAGCTGGGTGCGGATGGCGTCAGGGCTGCCTTCCATGGGCAGGGCGCGATAGGCTCCCATGATGAGCGAGCGCGCGCCGGGCAACTCGGTGTTGAGCCTGCGGGCCAGCGCCCCTGCGTCCGAGCTGTCGGGCAGGCGGCCCAGGTCTGCCATCAATGCGGCATAGGCGCTGGCGGCGGGGGCTTCTTTGCGGTCCCACCCGTCCAGGGCGCGCACGGTGGTCGGAAGGGCGTTGGCCACCTCGGGGTTTTCCACGGCGCGCTGCAACAGCGCCACGATCGGCACCAGCAGGGTGAGCAGCAAGAACACCAGCAGCGGCAGTGTCAGCGCAAAGGCGCGCCATTTGCGCCGCGATTCGGCGCGGGCCAAGGCCTGGCGCAAGGCGCCAGGGGCTTCACCAGAAGGTGCACTGAGGGGAGGGGAGGCCAGGGTGGCTTGCATGGTGTCTTGCTCTTTGCGGTGCGATGACGGGGCGTGCGCCTGCTGCGTTGGGTTGGCGGCCAGTGGTGGCCGCCGCTTTCACGGCAGCAGGCGCAGGCGGGGTGCCTTACTGGGTGGCCCAGGCGGCAAAGCGCTTTTCCAGCGCCTCGCCCTGGTCAGCCCAGAAGCCCACGCTGAACTGCAGTGCCTCCTTGGCGTTGGCGGTCGATGTGGGCAGGTCGTCCAGCACCTTCTTGTCCAGCGTGGCCAGGGCCTTGGTGTTGGCGGGGCCGTAGGCAATGTTCTGGGCGTAGGCCGCTTGTTGTGCCGTCTGCATGGTGAAGGCGATGAACTTCACCGCAGCATCCTTGTTGGGCGTGCCCTTGGGGATGGCCCAGTAGTCCAGGTCATAGATGCCGCCGGGCCAGTAGATCTTGAGGTTGCGGCCTTCGCGGTTGGCCGCATCGATGCGGCCGTTGAACACGGTGGTCAGCGTTACATCGCCTGCGACCAGGAACTGGGGCGCTTGGGCACCGGCTTCCCACCATTGGATGTTGGGTTTGAGTTCGGTCAGCTTCTTGAAGGCGCGGTCGGCGCCTTCCTTGGTGGCCAGCACCTTGTACACGTCGGCGGGCTTCACGCCATCGGCCAGCAGGGCAAATTCGAGGTTGTAGCGGGCGCCCTTGCGCATGCCGCGCTTGCCCGGGATCTTCTTGGTGTCCCAAAAGTCAGCCCAGCTGGTGGGTGGGGTCTTGAGCTTGTCGCCGTTGTAGGCCATCACGGTGGACCACACGAAGATGCCCACGGCGCATTCGTTCACGGCGGCGGGCAGCAGGTCGGCCTTGGGCACGATCTTGCTGTAGTCGAGCTTTTCGTACAGGCCTTCATCGCAGCCACGGGCCGCGTCGGGCGATTCGACTTCCACCACGTCCCAGGTCACCTTCTTGGTCTCGACCATGGCCTTGACCTTGGCTTGCTCGCCGTTGTATTCCACGGCCACGATCTTGTTGCCCTGCTTTTCGTAGGGCTCGTAGAAGGCCTTCTTCTGGGCGTTGGCGTTGGCGCCACCAAAGTTCACGACGGTGATCTGCTGCGCCAGGCTGGGCAGGGCAAAGCAGGCGGCCACTGCGGCGCAGGCGATCAGGCTCTTTTTCATGGTGCGTTTTCCTTGAGATGGAAGGAGGTGGACAGGGAACGGATGACGGGAGAAAACCATGCGCTCGTCAGAGTGCATAGATGCGGGTGGAGATCGGTGGGAACTCCAGCTGCACCTGCGCGCCGGGCTGGGGATGCGGGTTGGCATCGGCACGGGTCAGGGGCAGCTTGACGGTGGCTTGGGCCTGCCCGGGGCCGATGTCGCACATCAGCCGCAGGTGGTCGCCGTAGTAGATGGCGCGCGCCACGGTGGCGGGCACTGCGTTGGGGCCGGTGCTGGCGCCGGATGGGTGCAGCACGATGCGCTCTGGGCGGATGCTGGCTTCCACCGCTGCGCCTTGCGGGGCCTGGTTCACATTCACCCCTTGCAGCCACTGGCCGCTGGGCAGCTGCAGTCCGGCGTCTGCGCCCTGGGTTTGCAGCGTGCCGGTGAGCACGGTGCTGTCGCCCACAAACCCCGCCACGAAGCGGTTGCTGGGGGTTTCGTACAGGCTCTCCACATCGGCCAGCTGCTGGATGATGCCCTCGTTGAACACGGCCACGCGGTCGCTCATAGTCAGGGCTTCGCCCTGGTCGTGCGTCACGTACACAAAAGTCACGCCCAGCTGGCGGTGCAGCTCTTTGAGCTCGATCTGCATGTGTTCGCGCAGTTGCTTGTCGAGCGCGCCCAGGGGTTCGTCCATCAGCACCAGCTGGGGGTTGAACACCAGGGCGCGGGCCAGGGCCACACGCTGCTGCTGGCCGCCCGACAGGCGGGTGGGCAGCCGGTCGGCCATGCCCGACAGGCGCACCATGTCCAGTGCCTTCTTCACGCGCTCGGCCTGCTCTGCCTTGGGCACCTTGCGCACCGTCAGCGGGTAGGCCACGTTCTCGCCCACCGTCAGGTGGGGGAACAGCGCGTAGTTTTGGAACACCATGCCAAAGTTGCGCTTGTGCGGCGGCGTGCCGGTGATCTGCTTGCCGTTGAGGAGGATGTCGCCCGAGGTGGGCGATTCAAACCCCGCCAGCATCATCAGCGTGGTGGTCTTGCCCGAGCCCGAAGGCCCCAGCAGGCTCAGGAACTCGCCGCGCTGGATGTCCAGGTTCAGCGCGCGCACCACCAGCTGTTCGCCGTCGTAGGTTTTTTGCACGCCGCTGAAGCGGACGAGGGGTTCTGCGTGGGTCATGGTGAGGGGGATGCGTTCAAACGGGGGATGGGTCAGCCCACAGCGGCAAAGCTGTCGGCCAGGATGGCTAGGCCTTCGGCGAGCAGTTCGTCAGAGGCCGTCAGAGGCACGAGGATACGGATCACGTTGCCGTAGGTGCCGCACGACAGCAGGATGAGGCCACGCTTGGCGGCTTCGGTCACGACCTTCTTGGTCAGGGCAGCGTCGGGGCGGTGCGGGTCTCCGTTTTCAAACAGTTCAATGGCCACCATGGCACCCAGGCCGCGCACATCGCCAATGGCGGGCACCTTGGCGGCCATGTCCTTGAGGCTGCGCACCAGCAGGGCTCCCATGTCCTGGCAGCGGGCCAGCAGGTGTTCCTTTTCAAAGGCTTCGATCACCGCCAGGGCCGCAGCGCAGGCCACGGGGCTGCCGGCGTAGGTGCCGCCCAGGCCGCCAGCCGCAGGTGCGTCGATCACGTCGGCGCGGCCCACCACGCCCGAGAGCGGGAAGCCGCCCGCCAACGACTTGGCGGTGGTGATCAGGTCTGGTGCCACAGGCCATTGCTCACAAGCAAACCACGTGCCCGTGCGCCCTGCGCCGGTCTGAACTTCGTCAGCAATCAGCAAGATGCCGTAACGGTCTGCAAGCGCCTTGAGGCCGGTGATGAACTCGGGGGGGGCCACATAGAAGCCGCCTTCGCCCTGCACGGGCTCGACGATGAAGGCCGCCACGCGTTCGGGCTCGATATCGTTCTTGAAGATCAGCTCCACCGAGTGCAGCGCCTGCTCCACGTTCACGCCGTGCAGCGCATTGGGGAACAGTGCGTGGTACACCTCGCCCGGGAAGGGGCCAAAGCCCAGCTTGTAGGGCGCGACCTTGCCGGTCAACCCAAGCGTGAAGTTGGTGCGGCCATGGTAGCCGCCTGTGAAGGCGATGACGCCGGGGCGGCCGGTGTGCGAACGGGCGATCTTGATAGCGTTCTCCACCGCCTCGGCGCCTGTTGTGAGCAGCAGGCTCTTCTTGGCAAACGCGCCGGGGGCCAGCGTGTTCAGGCGCTCGCACACCTCCACATAGGGCTCATAGGCCACCACCTGGAAGCAAGTGTGGGTGTACAGCTCCAGCTGGGCTTTCACCGCGTCGATCACGCCAGCGTGCAGGTGGCCGGTGTTGAGCACGGCAATCCCGCCCGCAAAGTCGATGAAGCGGCGACCCTCCACATCCCACAGCTCTGCGTTGCGGGCCTTGTGCACAAAGATCTCGTGGGCCTGGCCCACGCCCCGGGCTACAGCGGCATGGCGGCGGGCGAGGAGGGCGGCGTTGGTGAAGTGGCGGTCTTGTTGCATGGTGTCAGCGGCTTGGTGAAAAGTGGGTGATGAGGGAATGGGATGGATTCTGAAAGCCGCGCCACACACCGTCCATGTACACCGCAGCGCAAATTGGCGCGGACTGTGCAGGTCTAAAATGCTGTACAGGCAATCCCTGATTTGGTGTGCGCCAACACGGTGCACAATTCGCCCCCTTTTTTCGTCGGATCTTCTCTTTGATCGCTTGATGCTCACTCTCAGCCCAGACCTCCAGACACCTCTGGTCAGCCAGATCGTTGATGGGCTGCGTGGCCTTATCGTGGGGCAGGTGCTCAAGCCGGGCAGCAAGCTCCCCTCCATCCGCGCGTTTGCGGCCTCGCACGGCGTCAGTGTGTTCACGGTGGTGGAGGCGTATGACCGGCTGGTGGCCCAGGGCTGGCTGGTGTCGCGGGCCAATGCGGGGTTTTTCGTCAAGCGGCGCGGGGATGAAGGTGCTGCACCGGCGGGGGGCGGGCTGGAGCGCCCGGTGCCCCGTTTTGATGCGCGCTGGTACCTCAAGCAAATTTTTGAAAACCGCAACCTGCCGCTCAAACCTGGCTGTGGCTGGTTGCCGCACGATTGGCTGTTTGGCGACGCGGTGCGCCGCAGCATGCGCCAGCTGTCCTCTGACGGCCCTGAGCTGGACGGCTACGGCCTGCCCCATGGCCACATGGCCTTGCGCATGGTGGTGGCCGAGTCGCTGGCAGAACACCACCTGGCGGTGGATGCCGAGCAGGTGCTGCTGACGCAAGGCTCCAGCCAGGCGCTGGACCTGGTCGCTCGCAAACTGGTCAAGCCTGGGGATGTGGTGCTGGTGGACGACCCTGGCTACCCCAACCTGACCTTCATGCTGCGCTTTGCGGGCGCGCACATCTTTGGCGTGCCGCGCACCCCCTCGGGGTACGACCTGGTGGCGCTGGAGGCGTTGCTGGCCGAGCACAAGCCCAAGGCTTTTTTCACGCAGCCGCGCCTGCAAAGCCCTACGTGCTCAGTGGCGTCGATGGCGCACCTGCACCGCTTGCTGCAGCTGGCAGAGCAGCACGACTTCATGCTGGTGGAAAACGACATTTACGCGGACATGGACCCGACCTCGCGCCCGTCGCTTGCCAGCCTGGACCAGCTCAACCGTGTGGTGTACGTGGGCAGCTATTCCAAAACCATTTCGCCCAATTTGCGCACGGGCTTTTTGCTGGCCCGGCGCGATTTGCTGGACGAGCTGGTGCAGCTGAAGATGGTGTCGGGCCTGACTTCGTCAGAAATCACCGAGCGCCTGACCTTTGGCGTGGTGACCGATGGGCGCTGGCGCAAGCACCTCAAGTCGCTGCGCGAGCGGCTGGCTGAAGCCCACCAGCAAGTGGGCCGCAAGCTCGACGGGCTGGGCTTTGAGCTGTTCCACGAACCCGAAGCGGGCATGTACCTGTGGGCACGCCACCCCGATTTGCCCGACAGTGCCGAGCTGTCGAAGGAGGCCACGGGCGCGGGCGTCATGCTCGGGCCGGGTCAGTTGTTTCTGACCGAGTCACGGCCCACAGGTTGGTTGCGCTTTAACGTGGCCTTCAGCCTGGACGAGCGGCTGTGGAGCTTTCTGGACCAGAGCATGGTGCGCGCGCGCCAGGCTGCGCAGTAGGTTTGCGCAGCCGGCGCTCAGCGGTCCATGGCCCTGCGCCTGGGCCATGTCCTTCCTCTTTTGACTGCTCAGCGCGTCAAGGGGTTGCAGTAAGTTGCCCCATCAGTGGAAACAGCCCCAGCAGCAGGCACGCTCCCATCAGCGCCAGGCTCACCACGGTGGCCCACTTCAGGGCAAAGCGCTGGTGGTCGCCAAAGTCCACGCCGGCCAGTGACACCAGCAGATACGTCGATGGCACCAGCGGGCTGAGCAAGTGCACGGGCTGGCCAATCAGCGAGGCCCGGGCCATTTCCACAGGGCTGATGCCGTAGGCCTGTGCGGCTTCGTTCAAGATGGGCAGCACGCCAAAGTAGAACGCATCGTTGGACATGAAGAACGTGAGCGGCATGCTCAGCAGCGCCGTGATGGTGGGCATGTAGGGGCCCATGCTCTTGGGGATGGCGGCCAGCAGCCCACGCGACATGGCCTCGACCATGCCGGTGCCCGACAGAATGCCCGTGAAGATGCCCGCCGCAAAAATCAGCGCCACCACGGCCAGTGCGTTGGTGGCGTATTCGGCCACCACCTTGCGCTGGTCGGCTACGTCGGGGTAGTTGATGACGATGGCCACGGCAAAGCCCATCATGAACAGCACGGGCAAGGGCAGCAGGCCCATGACGAGCGTCACCATCAGTGCGGAGGTCAGGCCCAGGTTCACCCACAGCAGGCGGGGGCGGCGCATGTCGGCGTTCTCCGGGCCTGTGATGGTGGGCAGGTGCTCGCCGGTGGCTTCTTCATCAGCTTCCATGGCGGCGCGCGTGTCGCTTTGCAGCGGCAGGCTCACGGTGCCCAGGCGCTGGCGCTCGCGCAGGCCCAGGTACACCGCAATGGCCAGCAGCGCCACGATGGCCAGCCCCATGGCCGGAACCATGGGCACGAAGACCTCGGCTGGGTCTACATGCAATGCGCTGGCTGCGCGGGCTGTGGGGCCGCCCCAGGGCGTGAGGTTCATGATGCCGCTGGCTACCACGGCCACACAGGTCAGGCTCAGCGGGTTCATTTTGAGCCGCTTGTACAGCGGCAGCATCGATGCCACGGTGATCATGTAAGTGGTTGAGCCATCGCCATCGAGCGAGATCAGCAGTGCCAGCACCGCGGTACCCACCACGATCTTGAGCGGATCGCCCTTGACCAGCTTGAGGATCACGCCCACCACCGGGTCGAACAGGCCCGCGTGGATCATCACGCCGAAGTACAGGATGGCGAACATCAGCATCACGCCCGTGGGGGCGATCTTGCGGATGCCGTCGAGCATCATGGCCCCCATGGTGGGGGCGAAGCCGCCGATGACGGCAAACACGATGGGGATGCTGATCAAGGCCACCAGGGGCGAAAGCCGCCGGGTCATGATCAGGATCATGAAGGTCAGCACCATGCCGAATCCGAGCAAGGTCAGCAGCATGGCAGGGGTCTCCGTGTGGGTGTCATGGGGTTCCGTTCAAAGCGAGAAGAGGGCTGTTGTTTGAGGCGCCGCCCTTTTTTGGTGCCGTGGTCGGGCTGCCATGCACGGGGCATGAACGGTGCTCGCCACAGGGTGTGAACCTTAGATTTCCACTCTGTCGTGCGCCTGTCGTGCCGCCGGGGTTTCGTGGATCTACTAATAGGGTAAACCCTTGCACCGCATCGGTGCGTGAAACAATACGCGTTGACGCCTAGCGCTTTGCCAAGCGCAGGCCCTGTTTTTTATGTTTTGTTTTGTGGCAACACCCTGCACCTGAGTGCGGACGAAGGTTTGAGATGCGCATCCTGTTGGTGGAAGACGATCCCGATCTGGCTGAGGCCGTGGTGCGCCGTTTGCGGCGCCAGGGCCATGCGGTGGACTGGCAGGGCGACGGGCGCAAGGCCTATGAGGTGCTGGGCTACACACCGTTTGATTTGGTGCTGCTGGACATCGGCCTGCCGGGCATGGACGGGCTGAGCCTGCTGGCCCAATTGCGCAGGCAGGGCAACAAGACCCCCGTGTTGATGCTCACCGCGCGCTCGGACATCGAAGACCGGGTGAATGCGCTGGACGAGGGGGCGGACGACTACTTGGACAAGCCCTTTGACTTCAGAGAGCTGGACGCCCGTTGCCGTGCCTTACTGCGCCGCCCGCAAGGCCAGGTGGCCGGGCGCTGGGAGGTGGGCGGCCTGGTCATCGACAGCGCGGCACGCCGGGTGAGCCTGCTGGGGGTCGAGCTGGAGTTGCCGCACCGCGAGTACAGCCTGCTCGAAATCCTGGTGGGGCGCCTGGGCCGCGTGGTCAGCAAGGACGATATTGCCACCCGCCTGTTCAGCTTTGACGAAGACGTGGGGCTGAACGCCATCGAGGTGTACGTGGGCCGCCTGCGCAAAAAGCTGGCGGCCAGTGGCCTGAGCATTGCCACCGTGCGCAGCGTGGGCTACCGGGCCGATGTGGTGCCGCAAGAGACTGTGACCGATGCTGCGGCGCTTCCCGTTGCTGCCGATGCCGCATTGGCGCCTCCACAGCCCCCGCATGGCGCCTGAGGCTTTGCAAACCGCTGCCGTGCGCACGCTGCCCGCCGTGCGGCACACCCTGCTGCGCGCCATTTGTGCGCTGTTTGTGGTGGCCACGGTGGTGTTGTTTGGCGCGGCGCGCAGCTATGGCCAGCGGGCGGCAGACGGGTCTTACGACCATTTGCTCAAAGCGTCTGCTTTGTCGATGGCCGACAGCGTGGCGTTTGCCCAGGGGCAGTGGTTGGTGGATTTGCCCTATGCCGCGCTGGACTTGCTGGCCATGGCCCCGGAAGACCGGGCCTTCTATCGTATCGCCGGGCCCGATGGGCGCACCTTGACGGGCTATGCCGATTTGCCCGCGCCCCCGGCAGGCTTGCCCCGCGAGGCAGGCCCCGCGCAAGCCCAGTTTTTTGACCAGACCTACCGGGGCGAGCGGGTGCGCTTTGCCGTGGTGCCCCGTTACATCGCAGGCGGCGAGGGCTCTGGCCTGGTGTGGGTGCAGGTGGGCCAAACGCGCCTGGCGCGCGACGCGCTGGCGGCAGACATCGCCTGGCGCGCCACGGCGGCCATCGTGGCGCTGATGGCGGGCGTGTTTTGCCTGCTGTGGCTGGGTGTGCGGCGGGCGCTGCGCCCCCTGGCGCTGCTGGAGCAAGAACTGCTGGCGCGCCCGGCATCGGCCCTGCATCCGGTGGCCAGCCCCGTGCCCCAAGAGCTGGCCCAGACGGTGCGCGCCCTCAATGGCTTCATGCAGCGCCTGGCGGTCAACCTGGACGCTTTGCGCACTTTTATTGCCGAGGCCGCGCACCAGATGCGCACGCCGCTGGCCGCGCTCATCGCCCAGGCGCAAGAAGGACTGGACGACGATGACCCCGCCGCCCAGCGACAAAGCCTGAAGGCGGTGGAGCGCAATGCGCTGCGGCTGCGGCGCTTGCTCAACCAGCTTCTGTCTGACGCCAGCGTGACCCACCAGGGCCACCTGCAGCGGTTTGAGGCCGTGGACCTGCTGGTGCTGCTGCAAGAGGCCCTGCACGACGTGGTGCCGCGTGCCGAACCCCGGCCTGTGGTGCGGCTGTGGTGGCGCTCCACCGCGTCGCAGGAGAAAGTTTTGCTATCAAATAATGAGCTACCAGCGCTTATGGATAGAGCGCTAGATGCCGAAATGATCATGGAAACGTCTCTGGCAAGCCACCCCACAGCCGTGCTGCAGGGCGATGCACTCATGCTGCGCGAGGCCTTCAAGAATGTGGTGGACAACGCCCTCAAGCACGGCCAGCCCGAGCGCGGCCCGGTGGATGTGACTGTGCAGGGCCAGACCGACCCCGCCAGCGGCCAGCCCCTGTGGTGCGTGGTGGTGGAGGACTGCGGCCCTGGCGTGCCCGAGGCTGAGCAGGCCCGCCTGTTTGAGCGTTTTGCCCGGGGCGCAGGGGCTGCCCCTGGTGGTGCCGGGCTGGGGCTGGCGATTGTGCAGCGGGTGGTGCAAGGCCACGGCGGGCGCCTGGATGTGGGCCATCGCGCCGAGGGCGGCTGGCGCGTGGCCATGGCCTTGCCTGTGGATTTGGCGACGGGCCCGGCGGCAGAGCCTGCGGCTTTGGATGCGCGAGGTAACGCATGACTTTGAAGGCTTTCTCTCCCTCTGCGGAGGTGCGCTCATGGCCCGCATCGCTGACCCGTCGTCAGGCTTTGCGGGCGGCTGGCGCAGCGGCGCTGGCTGCGGCATGGGAGTCTGGTGTCGCGCAGACTGCTGTGCCACCTGCCAGCCCACCTGCCGCCATGACCCGCTTTGCCGCCACCGCGCACGAGGCATCGGTGTTGCGCATCGACAGCTCCACCGACACGGCCTTGTTTGCCCCCGCCATCCGCGATTTTCAGCGCCTGTATCCCAGCGTCACGGTGCAGTACACCGACCGGCAAAGCCTGGACATGCACGCCCGCGCCCTGGCGTTGGCCGGAGCCCAGGGCGCGGCGTCGAGGGACGTGGCAGAGGCCCCCGACCTGCTCATCAGCAGCAGCCCCGACCTGCAGACCCAGCTGGCCAACGACGGGCATGCCTTGTCCCATCAGTCGCCCCAAACCCGCGAGCTGCCCGAGGGCGCCCATTGGCGGCGCGAAGCATTCACGCTGGGCGCCGACGCCGTGGTCATGGCCTACAACCCGCGCCTGTTGAACCCCGCACTGGCCCCACGCACCCGGGGGCAGTTGCTGGCTTTGCTGCGCCAGCCCGGCGGCCCGCTGCAAGGGCGCATTGGCACCTACGATGCGCTGCGCAGCGGCCTGGGCTACCTGCTGGCCACGCAAGACGCGCGCTTTGACAGCACCGCCAGCGTGCTGCTGGCGGCCATGGGGGCGTCCAAAGCGCGGCTGGGCGACCACATTGAGCCGCTGCTGGACCGGCTGGAGCAGGGCGAGCTGGCGCTGGCCTACAACGTGCCCGCGTCCTATGCCCTGGCGCGCATGGCGGCTGGCTCCAGCCTACGGGTGATCGTGCCTGAGGACTACACCTTGCTCACTACCCGCGTGGCGCTGATACCCGCATCAGCCCGGCACCCCGAGCTGGCACGCCCGTTTCTGGACTACCTGCTGTCGCCGCAGGGGCAGGCGGTGCTGGCGCGCGACACGCGGCTGTTGCCCGTGCGCCAGGCCGTGGCCGCCGCACGCGATGGCCGGGCCCTGGCCTTGCCTGGCCAGCCCGGCCCCTTGCCTGCGGTGGCGGGGTCGGCACCCGGCGGTAGCGCCTGGCGGCTGTTGTCCCCTGGGCTCGGTTTGCTTGTCTACCTGGACCCCCTTAAGCGCCAGCGGTTTTTGCAGGCCTGGGCGACCAGTTTGGGGGCCTCTGCTGCGGGCCCTGGCGCAGGGTGAACGATGAGATAATCGAAGGTTTCGACCCTTTTCCCAACCCTAGATGCAACCGCTCCCGGCATGCCGAGGCAGCGTAGAAAGACCCGGATGAAAGTATCTGAAATCCGCGCCAAGTTTCTCGACTTCTTCGCCGAGCGCGGCCACACCGTGGTGGCATCGTCGCCGCTGGTGCCTGGCAACGACCCCACGCTGATGTTCACCAACTCGGGCATGGTGCAGTTCAAGGACGTGTTCCTGGGCACCGACAAGCGCCCGTACAACCGCGCTGTGTCGGTGCAAGCCTGCCTGCGTGCCGGTGGCAAGCACAACGACCTGGAAAACGTGGGCTACACCGCCCGCCACCACACGTTCTTCGAGATGCTGGGCAACTGGTCGTTTGGCGACTACTTCAAGCGCGAATCGCTCAAGTGGGCCTGGGAGCTGCTGACCGAGGTCTACAAGCTGCCGCCCGAGCGCCTGCTGGCCACCGTCTACCTCGAAGACGACGAAGCCTATGACATCTGGACCAAGGAAATCGGCCTGCCGCCCGAGCGTGTGATTCGCATTGGCGACAACAAGGGCGGCCGCTACAAATCCGACAACTTCTGGATGATGGCCGACACCGGCCCTTGCGGCCCTTGCTCTGAAATCTTCTACGACCACGGCGACCACATCCCCGGTGGCCCTCCAGGCAGCCCTGACGAAGACGGCGACCGCTTCATCGAGATCTGGAACAACGTGTTCATGCAGTTCGACATGAAGGAAGACGGCTCGGTCACGCCGCTGCCCGCACCCTGCGTGGACACTGGCATGGGCCTGGAGCGCCTCGCTGCCATCCTGCAGCACGTGCACAGCAACTACGAAATCGACATCTTCGACCAGCTCATCAAGGCCGCAGGCCGCGAGACCGGCGTGACCGACCTTGACAACAAGAGCCTGCGTGTGATCGCCGACCACATCCGCGCCACGGCCTTCTTGGTGAGCGATGGCGTCATTCCCAGCAACGAAGGCCGAGGCTACGTGCAGCGCCGCATCGTGCGCCGTGCCATCCGCCACGGTTACAAGCTGGGCAAGAAGACGCCGTTCTTCCACAAGCTGGTGGCCGACCTGGCCCGCCTGATGGGCGATGCCTACCCGGCGCTGCGCGAGCAAGAGCAGCGGATCACCGACGTGCTCAAGACCGAGGAAGAGCGCTTCTTTGAAACGCTGGCCAACGGCATGGAGATTCTGGATGCGTCCCTGGACGGCGGCGCCAAAGTGCTGCCCGGTGAAGTGGCCTTCAAGCTGCACGACACGTATGGCTTCCCGCTCGACCTGACCAACGACGTCTGCCGCGAGCGCGATGTGGAAGTGGACGAGGCGGGCTTCAAGATCGCCATGGAAAAGCAAAAGGCCCAGGCCCGCGCTGCTGGCAAGTTCAAGATGGACAAGGCGCTGGAGTACACCGGTGCGGCCAACCAGTTCACGGGCTACGACAGTCTGGCCGAGACTGCAAAAATCATAGCTATCTACGTAGACGGGACGAGCGCTGCAGCCCTGAAGGCGGGCCAGAACGGCGTGGTGGTGCTCGATGCCACTCCCTTCTACGCCGAAAGCGGCGGCCAGGTGGGTGACGAGGGCGTCATCACCAGCGGCTCGGCCCGCTTTGCGGTGGGCGACACGCTCAAAGTGAAGGCCGACGTGTTTGGCCACCACGGCACCCTGGAAGAGGGCACGCTGAACGTGGGCGACACGGTGCAGGCCCAGGTCAACACCGCAGTGCGCGCCGCCACCATGCGCAACCACTCGGTCACGCACATCATGCACAAGGCCCTTCGCGAAGTGCTGGGCAGCCACGTGCAGCAAAAGGGCAGCTTGGTGAATGCCGACCGCACCCGTTTTGACTTTGCGCACAACGCCGCCGTGACCGACGCCGAGATCCGCGAGATCGAACGCCGCGTGAACGAAGAAATCCTGGCCAACACGCCCACCGGCGCGCGCGTGATGGACATTGAGTCGGCCCAGAAGACCGGCGCCATGATGCTGTTTGGCGAGAAGTACGGCGAGACCGTGCGCGTGCTGGACATCGGCACTAGCCGCGAGCTGTGCGGCGGCACGCACGTGCAGCGCACGGGCGATATTGGCCTGTTCAAGGTGGTGGGCGAGGGCGGCGTGGCCGCAGGCGTGCGCCGCATTGAAGCCGTGACCGGCGCCAATGCACTGGCCTATCTGCAAAGCCTGGAAGACACCGTGAACCAGGCCGCTGGCGCCCTCAAGTCGCCCGTGGCCGAGCTGAACGCCCGCATTGCCCAGGCGCTGGAAAACGCCCGCACGCTGGAAAAAGAAGTGGCCGCCCTCAAGGGCAAGCTGGCTTCTGCCCAAGGCGACGAGTTGCTGACCCAGGCAGTGGACATCAAGGGCCTGAAAGTGCTGGCAGCCCTGCTGCCCGGTGCCGACGCCAAGACCCTGCGCGACACCATGGACAAGCTCAAGGATAAGCTCAAGACCGCTGCCATCGTGCTGGCCGCTGTGGACGGCGACAAGGTGCAACTGGCTGCGGGTGTCACAGCCGACAGCATTGGCAAAGTCAAGGCCGGCGAGCTGGTGAACTTTGTGGCCCAACAAGTGGGCGGCAAGGGCGGCGGCAAGCCCGACATGGCCATGGCAGGTGGCACAGATGCCAGCAAGGTGCCTGCTGCCTTGGCATCGGTGCAGGGCTGGGTGGCTGAGCGCGTCTGAGCTTCATGGCCTCGGTGGCCGAGCCTCCATGGACCATGAAAGTTATTTCACATTAAGCGTTTCGCTCCCTCAAGGGCTTCGTCAAGGGCTTCTTTAAAGGCTCTCCAAAGCCGCATCCGGTGCCATCGGATGCGGCTTTTTCTTTGAGCTACCTCGTCGGCAGTGCGTCTTCTGCGACGCAACCTCGCAGCGGCATGGCGCTGCAGTTAAGCTCTTGCGCTCTATGACCCAAGTCACCTTCCCCCCGCCGTTTACCCGCCCCTCACAGGTTTCAGAACAATTGCGCAGCGCCGGTTATGCGGTGCTGGCGCCGACTGATGTGGCCGCTTGGGCTGGGTGCGATTTGCACGACCTGTTGGCTCTCAACCCCGACTGGAACGACCTGCCACCAGACGACTTTTTGAAAGACGGCGGGCGCTACCGCCGTCGGCGCCACGCCTGTTTTGTGGTGGAGCACGGTGCAGTGCAGCAAGCCCCTCATCGCCCGCACTGGCAGCCGGTGGAATACAACGCCTTGCACGGCGGCATGCAGCGGTTGTTTGCCCCCATGTTGACTCCCACCGTGGCTGCACCGGTGTGGAACAAGCTCCTGGAGGCCCTGGCCAGCGTGTCAGACTCCGTGTTTGCCACCACGCCCGCCACCGAGCCTTGGTTTCTGGAAGCGCACCAGTTCCGTATCGACACCACCGATGGCATTGGTCGCCCCACGCCCGAGGGGGCGCACCGGGATGGGGTGGACCTGGTCGCGGTGTTTCTGGTGGATCGGCATGCCGTCAAAGGTGGTGAAACCCGCGTGTTCGAGGCCACGGGCCCAAGCGGTGTGCGCTTTACATTGACCCAGCCTTGGTCGCTGATGTTGCTGGACGATGCCCGCATGATCCACGAGAGCACACCCATCCAGCCCCTGGCAGAGGGCGCTTTCCGCGACACCCTGGTCATCACTTGCCGACGCGGTAATTTCCAGGGCGCGGACGTGGTGGACGCGTCGCAGTAACCGTTTGCGGTGCTGCGCTGCTTGTACTGGTATTCGCAGCGACATTTGATGCGAATCAAGGTCGGGGGTATGGTGCCAGTTCACACTCTGGCTTGTATTCGGGCCACCGCCTGATTTCTATCACCCAAGGAGCAATACCATGTTCAAGCACATTCTGGTTCCCATCGACGGCTCGGCCACTTCTCTGCTGGCTGTGTCCAAGGCCACGGCTTTGGCCAAGACCTTTGGCAGTGTGGTGACAGCGCTGTATGTGGTGGACCCCTATCCCTTCACCGGTGTGGGGGCTGATTTTGCTTATGGGCAAGCGCAGTACCTGAGCGCTGCCACGGCCGAGGCCAACACGGCACTGGACGCCGCCCGCAAGGCCATGACCGAAGCGGGTGTGAACGTGACCACCGTGGTGGGCGAGGGCCATGCCGTGCACGAAGGCATTGTGCGTGCACTGGAAAGCACCGGCGCCGACCTGATCGTGATGGGCTCACACGGCCGCCGTGGGCTGGAAAAGCTGGTGCTGGGCAGCGTGACCCAGCGCGTGCTGGGCCTGGTGCATGTACCGGTGCTGGTAGTGCGCGACTGACCCCTCAACCCAATCCTGTCAGTGCATGCGCAGCATGTGCTGAAAAGCAAAACGGCTCCCATGCAGGAGCCGTTTTGTTTTCTATTGCTCGTACATCCCACCGCCCGTAGAGCACGCGCTCTCCAAGCCAGTGCACCCGTGGAACTGGCTCTGCCAGGCCACCGGGTGTGTCCCCCTTCAGGGGGAAGGCGCAAAGCGCCTCAGGGGGTCACTCGATTTTTGCGCCAGAGGCCTCCACGATGCCCTTCCACTTGGTGTAGTCGTTCTTGAGCAAGGTGGTCAGCTGCGCGGGCGTCATGGCCTGGGCCTCAGCACCCTGGGCCTGGATGGCGGCCTTCATGTCGGGCGTGGCCAGCAGTTTGTTGATTTCGGTATTCAGCGTGGTGGCCACGGCGGCCGGGGTGCCAGCGGGGGCAAACACGCCGTACCACGTGCTCACATCAAAGTCCTTGAAGCCAGATTCAGCCACCGTGGGCACATCAGGCAGTGAGCTGCTGCGCTTGGCGGAGGTGACGGCCAGTGCCCGCAGCTTGCCGGACTTGATTTGGGCCATGGCCGATGGCACCGAGGACAAGAGCAGGTCCACATTGCCCGCCAGTGCATCCATCAGCGCGGGGTTGGAGCCCTTGTAGGGGATGTGGCTGAGCTTGATGCCTGCGGCCTTTTCAAACAGGTCGCCTGCCAAATGGATGGAGGTGCCGTTGCCGGGCGAGCCGTAGGTGACGGTACCCGGCGACGCCTTGGCTGCGGCCACCACATCGGCCAGTGTCTTGAACTTGGAGTTGGCGTTCGTCACGATGATGACGGGCGTGTAGGCCACATGGGCTACGGCGGTCAGGTCTTTGGTGGGGTCCCACGGCAGGTTTTTGTACAGCCAGGGGCCGATCACCAGGTTGTCCTTCTGGCCCATCACCAGGTCATAGCCTGTGGGCGCGGCCTTCACGGCTTCGGTGATGCCGATGGTGCCGCCTGCGCCAGCCTTGTTGTCGGCCACCACGGTCCACTTGGCCTGCTCGGTGAGCTTGGTAGCCACCAGGCGCGAGAGGATGTCGGTGCCGCCGCCGGGTGGGAAGGGCACGATCAGGCGGATGGGCTTGCTGGGGTAGGCCCCGGCGGGCGCCGAGGCGGCGGTCTGGGCTTGCACGGTGCTGCCCAGGGCCAAGGTCAGGGCGGTGAAGGAAATCAGTGCGCGAATCATGTCAGGGTGTCTCGGTCGGTTCGTGGGTTCGTTTGGTGGAGGGAGGAGGGCTCCTCACAGGCGCTCAAAAATCGCCGCAATGCCCTGGCCACCGCCAATGCACATGGTCACCAGCGCGTAGCGGCCTTGCACGCGTTGCAGCTCATGGATGGCCTTGACGGTGATGAGCGCACCGGTGGCGCCAATGGGGTGGCCCAGCGAAATGCCCGAGCCATTGGGGTTGACCTTGGCCGGGTCCAGGCCCAGGTCGCGAGTCACGGCGCAGGCCTGGGCGGCAAAGGCTTCGTTGGCTTCGATCACGTCCAGGTCGTTAACGGTGAGGCCCGCTTTTTTCAGCGCCAGTTGCGTGGCGGGTACAGGGCCAATGCCCATGTACTTGGGGTCTACACCTGCGTGGGCATAGGCCACCAGCCGCGCCAGGGGCTTGGCACCGCGCGCCTTGGCGGCACCGGCCTCCATCAGCACCACGGCCGCAGCGGCGTCGTTGATGCCCGAGGCGTTGCCTGCGGTCACCGTGCCGTTCTCTTTGACAAACACGGGCTTGAGTTTGGTCATGTCTTCCAGCGTGGCGCCGGGGCGGAAGTGCTCGTCGGTGGCGTACTGCACGTCGCCCTTCTTGCTCTTCAAGGTGACGGGGACGATCTGGTCCTTGAACACGCCAGCCTGCGTGGCGCGCTCGGCGCGGTTGTGGCTCTCTACGGCCAACTTGTCCTGGTCTTCGCGGGTGATGCCCCACTTGGCGGCGATGTTCTCGGCCGTCACACCCATGTGGATGTTGTGGAAGGGGTCGTGCAGCGCGCCGATCATCATGTCCACCATCTTGGTGTCGCCCATGCGGGCGCCCCAGCGCATGTTCAGGCTGGCAAAGGGCACGCGGCTCATGTTCTCGGCACCGGCGCCAATCGCCACGTCGGCGTCGCCCAGCAGGATGGACTGGCTGGCGTTGACGATGGCCTGCAGGCCCGAGCCGCAAAGGCGGTTGACGTTGTAGGCGGGTGTGCCTTCGCCGCAACCGCCGTGGATGGCGGCCACGCGCGAGAGGTACATGTCCTTGGGCTCGGTGTTGACCACATGGCCAAACACCACGTGGCCCACATCTTTGCCCTCCACGTTGGCGTGTGCCAGGGATTCACGCACCACCAGGGCGCCCAGCTCGGTGGGCGGCACATCTTTGAGGCTGCCGCCAAACGTACCAATGGCGGTGCGCACTGCGCTCACGACGACGACTTCACGGCTCATGATCAAGTCCTTTCAAATGAAATAGGCCGCTAGCGCTTTATCTATAAGCGCTAGCAGCTATAAAAAATGGAGCAAAAAATCGGGCTGGCTCAGCCCTCGCGCACATCGGCCACGGGTTGGGTGCCAAAGTCTGCGCGGTCCAGCCAGGCGAGCACGCGGGTGGCGGCATCGGCGGGCGAGGTCAGCAGCCCACCACTCTTGAGGTGGGCAAAGTTGGGTGCATCAGGGAAGTCTGCGGTGGGTGCACCACGCAGTTGCACCTGCATGTCGGTGTCGATCACACCGGGGGCCAGGGAGCATACCTTGGCACCGTGGGGCTTTGCCGCTTCGTCCAGTGCCAGGCAGCGGGTGAAGTGGTCCATGCCCGCCTTGGCCGCGCAATAGGCTGCCTGCGAGGCCATGGCCCGGCGGCCCAGCCCAGACGAAATATTGAGCACCTTGCGCGGCACGGCCCAGTCTGCGGTGGCGTGCAGGAAAGCCGCCGTGAGCTGCATGGGGGCCTCCAGCCCCACGCGCAGGGCATTGGCCAGGTCGGCGGGGTCGCTGTCAGACAAGGGGGCAATGCGGGGGATGACACCCGCGTTGTTGATCAGCGTGGCGCTAGCGAAGGCGGCGGGGGCCTGCTTTTTCAGCCAGGCCCGCAAATGCTCGGCAGCGGCTTGGCCGCGCGACAGGTCTTGCTGCCACTGTTCCAGCGCCACGTCAGAGGCCATGGCAGCGGCCGTCAGGTCTTGGTTGCTGTGGCGCGCGATGCAGACCACGGTGTGGTGTGGTTTGAGCAATTGCTGCGCCATGGCCAAGCCCATGCCGCGCGATGCACCGGTGAGGATAAAAAGCTGTGTTGGAGGCATGCGAGCATCGTACCGTCATGTGCAGCATTTGCCGCATGGGGATTGCCCCCGCATGATGGTGCGCAAAGCGTTACGCCCCCTTGCCTTGATTGCCTTTACTTCATGCCCACAGCCGCTGTCTGGCTGGGTAGGTCGACTTGGCTTTGCGCTGGTTCATGGTCTGGCTCCAGCGTGAGCAGCAGCAAAGACAGGCGGTGCTCCAGCGCCGCAAGATCGGCCGCCTTTAGCTGCGCCAGCAGGCGGTGTTCGTTGGCAACGTGCGCCTCCACAGCCCGGTCGATCAAATCCAGCCCCGCACTGGTGAGCTGTACCAGCGAGCTGCGCGCATCGCTGGGGTTGGGCAGTCGGGCGACCAAGCCTCGGCCCTCCAACCGTTGCATGCGGTGCGTCATGGTGCCTGAGGTGACCATGAGCGTGGAAAACAGCGTGGTGGGCGCCAGGGTGTAGGGCGTACCCGAGCGGCGCAGGGCCGCCAGCATGTCGAACTCCCAGGCGCTCAGATCGAACTGGGCAAAGACCTCTTCCACCTTGCGCATCAGTAAGGCGGTGCAGCGGTTGAGGCGGCCAATGATGCCCATGGGACTCACGTCCAGGTCGGGCCTTTCTCGCTGCCACTGGGCCAGGATGTCATCGACCGCATCGGTGGGGCGGGTAGGGCGGTTTGGGGGCATAGTGATTGGTATATTGTCTTGATTTCAAGATTTTATGGTATCGTTTTATCTTGAATTCAAGGTAATTAATGCCTTTGTCATCTGCTTCTGAAATATCGACCCATGCACTCTCGGCCTTCCACCCTCACGCCCTCGCAAGCACCATCGTCCAACGGGGCGGGGGCTGCTCCTGTACAGGCTTCGACTGCCATGCGCGCCCCTGGCCACCCAGCGGCAGGCCCGCTGGATGTGTTGTTGACGGCGCTGGCGCCACTCATCTGGGGCTCAACCTACATCGTCACCACCGAGTTGTTGCCGCCTGACCGCCCCTTCACCGCGGCCGTGCTGCGTGCACTGCCTGCGGGCTTGTTGCTGGTGCTGTGGTGCCGGCGCTGGCCCGCAGCGCACAGCTGGCTGCGCTTGCTGGTGCTGGCTGCGCTGAACATCGGGTTCTTTCAGGCCATGTTGTTTGTGGCGGCCTACCGATTGCCGGGTGGCGTGGCTGCCGTGGTGGGAGCGGTGCAGCCGCTGCTGGTGATGGGCTTTGCCTGGGGCGTAGACAAGCTGCGCCCCGCACGCACGGTGCTGCTGGCGGGCGCTGTGGGGGTGGTTGGCATGGCCCTGCTGCTGGTGGCCCCCGGCACGGTGTGGGACCCGCTAGGTGTTGCCGCCGCGTTGGCTGGCACGCTGAGCATGGCGGCAGGCACCTTTTGGTCACGCAAGTGGCAAACGCAATTGCCCGTGCTGGCCTTTACCGGCTGGCAACTGCTGCTGGGCGGGGCCATGCTGCTGCCCGTGGCTTGGTGGGCCGACCCGCCTTTGCCTGCGCTCACGGGCATGAACGTGCTGGGCTACGCCTACCTTTGCATTGCCGGTGCGCTGGTGGCCTATGCGCTGTGGTTCCGGGGCATTGCCCGCTTGCCCTCGGTGGCGGTGGCATCGCTGGGCCTGCTCAGCCCCGTGGCGGCCGTGGTGTTGGGCTGGGCCTTGCTGGGGCAAGCATTGGCCGGCTGGTCGCTGTTGGGAATGTGCACCGTGCTGGTCTGTATTGGGGTGGTGCAGTGGTCTGTATCGCGGCCCCAGAGTTGACCAAACTTCGGGGCGCTTTGAGCGCGCCACTGCATAGCGCGTTCCACCTTTAGCTGGCGGCCAGTGCGCGCTGCCCCACGCGACGGGCAGACACGGGCAGCGCCGCAGTACTGCTGATGGGGGGGCTGTTGCCATCCCCACGCGCTGTAGATGCACCGGCTGTTTGCGCCAGCCGGAAAACGGCGACGGTGTCCACCAGCTCTTGGGATTGGGTTCGCATGCTGCTGGCTGCGGCGGCCATTTCCTCCACCAGCGCGGCATTTTGCTGGGTGGTCTGGTCCATCTGCATGACGGCTTCGCCTACCTGCGAGACGCCATCGCTTTGTTCTGCGCTGGCCGCGCTGATTTCGCGCACGATGTCTGTCACGCGCCGAATGGAGCTGACCACCTCGTTCATGGTCACCCCCGCCTTGTTGACCAGTGCCGTGCCCTGTTCCACGCGGGTTACGCTGGCAGAGATGAGTTGCTTGATCTCTTTGGCGGCCTCGGCCGAGCGGCCTGCCAGGCCACGCACCTCGCTCGCCACCACAGCGAATCCGCGGCCCTGCTCGCCTGCACGGGCGGCTTCCACGGCCGCGTTCAGCGCCAGGATGTTGGTCTGGAAGGCGATGCCGTCGATCACGCTGATGATGTCTGCAATCTTTTGCGAGCTGTCGTTGATGCCCTTCATGGTCTCGACCACCTGCGCCACCACTTCGCCGCCTTCAACGGCCACGGTGTTTGCTTTGGCGGCCAGTTGGTTGGCAGCCTGTGCGCTGTCTGAGTTTTGCTTCACCGTTGCGCCCAGCTCCTCCATGGACGCCGCTGTTTCCTCCAGTGCGCTCGCCTGGCGCTCAGTGCGGGCTGACAGGTCGTGGTTACCTTGCGAGATTTCGGCACTGGCGGTGGAGACGCTTTCTGCACTTTGGCGCACGTTCGATACGATCTCTGCCAGCTTGCTGCGCATGATGGACAGCTCGGTCAGCAACTGGCCGGGTTCATCCTTTGCGCCTTGCGGAATGGGTGTGGCCAGATCGCCTGCTGCGATGGCGGTGGTAGCGTTCACGGCCTGCTGCACCGGCACGGTGATGGAGTGGGTCGTCCAGTAAGCCAGGAACAAGCCCACCACAATCGCCAGCACGGTGCTGCCGCTCACCCACAGCATGCTGCTTTTTGCCTTACCAGTAGTTTCTTTCAGCGTGGTGTTAACGCCTTCGTCCAGGGTCTGGGTGAGCTGCTGCAGCACGCCGGAGTATTGGTTGAAAACCGGTGCGAGATTGGCATCGGTTTGTGCTGCCACGTCCTGCCCGGCCTCCTTGGCTTTCACCAGCTCGGTGCGTTTGACCCGGTAGGCATCGCGCGCTGCAATGGCCTGGTCGTACAGCTCCTTCTCTTTGCCGGGCTGCAAGTAGGTGCGTATGTCGTCCATGCGCTTGCTTTGCACCTCCACCACGCCCGACATGTCCTTCTTGAGTTTGGCGGTGTATTGCGCATCGTTGGCTTTGAGCAGGGCCTCGGTGCGCAGCCAGTTCATCTGAATATCGGTTTGCCACTGCTGGACCAGGTCCTGGCGTTTGAGCTCTGACGTTGCGATGTGTTCATTGCTCTTTTGCAGTGCCGAGATGTTGGCAATGCCCATGGCGGCAATGCCGATGGTGATAAGCAGCAGCAGCCCAAAGGCTACTCCGAGGCGGATACCCAGTTTCAGGTCTTTGATGCGCATGGTGTTTCCTAGGGAGTACTCAGAAAGTGGCGGGTGGGCGTGGCGTCAGGCTGCGGGTTCCAGGCTGGTCTGGTCGGGGCTATGGGCCAGCAGGCGTTGGTGCACCCGCTCCAGGTACTCGGCCCGGACACGGCGGGCGGCATAGTCGCCGGGGGCGTTGAGCCGCAACTGCTCCCACGCCAGATGGCGCAGGCGTGCCGATTGCGCGCGGCATTGTTCGAGGACGGCAGCGTCAGGCAGCGGGGCATGGGCGGGTGTCATGGGTTCGTAGCCGTAGTGCTGCATGTGCTCGCGCGCCAGGGTTTCGATGGTTTCGATCTCGTGCAGCGTCAGCTGCGACTTGAATTTGTCCTTGTTGGCCGCAATGGGGGCGAAACAGTTGGACTCCCACAGTGCCGACATGCTGGACAGTTCCCGGGCCTCTTGCGATGCGCCAATGTCCAGCATGGCGGGCAGGAATTCCAGGCCGATGAATTGGCAGACCCGCCGCAGGATGCTCTCCTGGTCGCTCAGAAAGTCTTCGTAGCGGATGGTGAGCACGCGGTCTGGGTGGCTGGCGGCCAGTGCGCGTCCGGCGCTGTGGGCCCTGACCCAGGCCTGTGCATTGAGCGTGGTGTCGAAGTCGTGGATGATGGCGCGGTTCATGGATGCCACCTGCGCCCTGGGGTCGCGCACCACGTTCAAAAAACGCATCTGCGGGTACAGCGCCATCAACTCGGGCGCGTAGTGAATGCTGTCCAGGGATTTGTCCATGACCACGCTGGCGCCATGCTGCTCACCGCTGCGCAGCAACAGCTCCCACACGATGCGGTGCACGCTGCGCGGCGTGTGGCGCAGCGCCTCAAAAATCTCATCCGCGTCAAAGTGAACGCCGGGCCACTTCACCATGATGGCGGCTTGCAGTCCCACCACGTCTTTCACTAGCTGTCGGTAGGCGCCGTCATCGGCCAGGTCGCCATACAGCGGCACCAGGGGCATGAAGTCCACGATGTGCAGTGGGTAGGGCGAGTGGAACGCGGGGCTCACGTTCAGGCGCAGGCGCAGTGCGTGGCTGCCGCAGCGCCGCAGCGGCACCATCAGCAGCGGGAGTGGCCTGGGGGATGTGGTATCCGTGGTGTGGCTCATGCGGCGCGCTCCTGTTCCTGTAGGTGTTGAAAGAGGTCTTGGATGAAGTGGTCCACATCGCCAGGGGGCAGTCGGTCAATGCCCCCCGCTGCGTGGCGCCCGCCACCTGCGGGGTAGCGGCTGCAAAACACGTCGGCGCGGCGGGTGCTGGCCGAGCCCATGCGAAGGTTCACCAGAAAATGCCCGTCCGAGCGGGGGGTGAGCACGGCCACGGACTGCCCGCCATGGCCCGCCACCAGCTGGTTGGCCAACGACCCGCACAGGCGCCGGGCCCAAGGCTTGTCGGGCAGCACATACACGCAAGCGCGGGGGTGGCTGGCGTAGGGCTGCAGGTCGTGCACTGCACGCTGGTCGTCGGCGTGGCCTTCCAGCAGGCGCCGGTATTCATAGGCTTTGGCGATGAAGTCCAGCGGGCTCTCGAAGCGGTGCAGCGAGCGGTACAGCTGTGTGGGATGAAAGTGCAGGTCTTCCGTGCTTTCGCCATAGGCGTTGTAGTTCAGCAGGTAGCCCAATTGCGCCAGGGCGCCCCGTGTGCCTGCGGTGCAGCCATGTGCACGGGCCATCTGATCGGCCACGGCCTCCAGGTTGTCGCCATAGGCCGCCACAATGGCCCACTGGTGCATGGCACCCTTCAAATGCCGGTCTACCAGCATGCTGGTGCAGACCTGGGCAGACGTATCGATGTGGCTTTGCAGTCGTGGGTGGCGCACCAGCGTTTGTGCGGCGTGGTGGTCAAAATAGGTCACGCTGCCGCCAGCCTCCAGCACTTGGACCGCGCTGTGGGCATTGCGATCCCAAGAAATATCTAGCGCTGTCACCTCCAGTGGGTGTCCCTGGGGCAGCAGGTCAAACAGCGCAATGTCGCGCTTGGTGCCAGACAGGAGCACGGTGTCGCGTGGCTGCAACATGCGCAACTGGTGCAGCGCGCACAGGCCATCGGCATCCCCGTTGAACAGGTCGTACGCTGTGTGCGGGGCCTGTGCGTGGGGGAGCGGTGTCGCGCCCTCGGGGGTGGTGTGGTCGGGTGCAGTCATGGTGCAGGCATGAAGCCACGTTGGACGAGCAAGTCCAGCACCTGCTGGGCGGCGGACTCCAGGCTGATGCCTGCAGTGTTGAGCGTGAGGTCCGCGGCTGCGGGCGCCTCGTAAGGCGCAGAGACCCCCGTGAAATGCGGAATGACGCCCGCGCGGGCTTTGTCGTACAGGCCTTTGGGGTCTCGCTCCTCGCAGATTTCCAGGGGGGTGCTGACGTGTACCTCCATGAACCGCTCGGTACCCACGATGGCGCGGGCCATGGCGCGGTCCTCTTGCTGGGGCGATATGAGGGCGGTAAACACCATCAGGCCGGCCTCGTTCATCAGGGCTGCAACCTCGGCCACGCGGCGGATGTTCTCGCTGCGCTCGCGGGCGCTGAAGCCCAGGTCTTTGTTCAGTCGGTGCCGCAGGTTGTCGCCATCGAGCACAAAGCTGGCATAGCCACTGTGGTGCAGGCGCTCTTCTAGCGCATAGGCCAGGGTCGATTTGCCTGCGCCGCTGAGCCCGGTGAACCACACCGTGACCGGGCGCTGCTGCAGCAAGTGCTGGCGCAGGTGCGCCGTGATGTGCCCAGCGTGCGGCACGATCACCCGCACTGGCGCAGCGCCGGCGGGCGCTGCGTTTTCAGCCGCGTCTATGGCCGAGCGTAGGGTGTGGGGCAGGGCATTCATGGGGCGATGTGTGAAGGGCTATTTGGGCTATTGGCACTGGATGGAGCAGGCCAACAAAGGCTGCTGATTGACGACCATGGGCGGGCCCAGCCGGTGTGACTGAAAGCCCGTGCGGCGCAGCAGGCGCTCCACCCCCAGCGGTGACACCGTCACCATGCGCTGCGCGCCCTGGGCCATGGCGCAGCGGCTGGCGGCACGTAGCAGGTTGGTGGTGATAGGTGACGAAAACTGGTCCAGCGCCGAGCCCGTGGTGCCTGCAAAGTCCACGGCTGCAAAGCGGGACAGCTCCCACACGGTGGGCGACTGAGGCGGGGCGGCACCATTGAGCAGGGAGGGAAACACCTCAGACAGCAGGTAGGGGCGAGTGGTGGGCAGCAGACGTGCCGTGCCAATCACATCGCCCGCGGTGTTCTGGGCAATCACATACAGCGTGTCGTCGCGGTCGAACTGGTCCCACTCCAGCGCATCACGGCATTGCAGCTGCCAGCCCAGCGTCTCCACAAACACGCGATGCCGATAGCGGGCAAGGCGGGTCATGAGCGGAGGGCGCAATTCTGCAGAACAACCCGAAGTGATGCGCATGTCAATTCCTTCTCAGATGTTTGAGTCATTAGAGAATTGCGCCAAGAGATTTGTAACTACCAACTTTGGTAGGTGAGGCCCGAGGGTTTTCGCTGCAAAAATCCACTCGCCAAAACGCACCGCAAGCGCCAGAATGATTTGCACGTAACAAATTACTAACGGTTTGATCCCGGTGGGTCATCGGTTTTGCGTGGCCTCGGTGTGCTTGGCTCTTAGTTCGTGGGTGGAGTCCTATGACAAACTGGCAAGAGGATCTGTTGGACGTGCTCGACCAGGCGCAGTCGGAGCATGAGGTGTTTCGCAGGATTGAAGCTGCAGCGCGGTCGCTCGGGTTTGACTACTGCGCCTATGGCTTGCGTGTGCCTTTGCCGTTGTCCAACCCCCGCACCATCCTGCTCAATAACTATCCCGTTGAGTGGCAGGAGCGCTATGCCCAGCAAGGCTATGTGCAGATTGACCCCACGGTGCAGCACGGTTGCCGCAAGAACACGCCGCTGGTGTGGACTGATGAGGTGTTTGCGCAGGCACAAGGGTTTTGGGAGGATGCTCGTTCGTTTGGTTTGCGCTTTGGGTGGGCCAAGGCCTGTATCGATGGCGGCGGGGTTCGCGGAATGCTGACCCTGGCTCGCTCGGGCGAGGCTTTGACTGCGCAAGAGGTGGATCACAACGAGATGAAGATGCGATGGTTGGCACACATGGCGCATGTGGTGCTGTCGCGGATTTTCACCACACGGCAAGCTGAGCAGATGCAGCCCAACTTGACCGCCAGAGAAATCGAGGTGCTCAAATGGACTGCCGATGGCAAGACGTCTGCCGATATTTCTTCGCTGTTGGAGGTATCGGAAAACACGGTCAACTTCCACGTGAAAAACGCGGTGTACAAGCTGCAGACCACCAACAAGACGGCGGCCACCGTGCGCGCCGCCATGCTGGGCCTGCTGGGCTGATGGCCTTTGCTCCAAGCCCGCGCAGCCCATGCGCCTTGCGTGGTGCAGGCAGCGTGCAGCGACCTCATTCACCGCAGGCAGAGGGCCATGCAGCTGTCATCTGACGGGCTGCTGCGCTTGTCGATAGACGAGCTGCTGTCTTTGCCCATCGCGCACCTGGTGTCTGGGGTGGACAGCGAGTTGGCTGGGGCCTGCCCCGTTGCGCTGCGGGAGTGCGGCCGCGAGACCGTGATTAGCGGCTACACCGAGTGGGTCAGTGCCTCGTCACCCGCCGTCTCGATCGGCTGGGACTGGCAACTGCAGTTGTCGCAGGCGCAGCAGACCTTTCAGTGGGTCCGATTGGGGCAGCCGCGCACCAATGTCATGCTGGTCTATGCCGCAGGGGGCGACACCGGGTGGATCAAAAATCTGGAGTTGCTCGCCACGGTGGTGGATGCCCTGCCTTGGCAGGACCATTTGGTACGGGCGGTGGGGCTATCGCCTGGGCCGGTTGATGTGTCTGTGGGGCATTGCGCCGTGCCGTAAGGGGCGCAGTGATTGCGCCGTCGCTCTCTTTGCATCCCTGGGTTGTTGAGCGCCAGCGGGGTGCCGCGTATCTGGGCTGATGCTTGACACTGCCTGTGTGTCAATTTGCTATTGAAATGATAGCTTCTGGCGCTTGTTTTTAAAGCGGTAGAGGCATAAACACTAAAAGTCTTCTGCCGCCACCACGTGGCACCAGGTGGCGTGCACCGGGTGGGCAAAGCCCAACTCCCGCGCATGCAGCAGCAGGCGCTGGCCAGGGTGGTGCGGTGGTGGTGCATACAGCGTGTCGCCCACAATGGGGTGGCCCAGGGCGCTCAGGTGCACGCGCAGCTGGTGGGTGCGGCCCGTGAGGGGCTCCAGCGCCACGCGGGTGGTGTGCTGTGCGCTGTCATAGCCCACGGCCCGCCAGTGGGTCTGGCTGGGTTTGCCAGTGGTGGCGTCCACCACGCGCAGGGGGCGGCGCTCCCAGTCTGCGGCAATGGGCAGGTCAATCAGTTGCCAGGGGCCTTCGGGTTGGGACTGGGGTTGGTGCTGTCCCAGGGCTCCGTGCACCACGGCCACGTAGCGCTTTTGCACTTGCCGGGTGGCGAACGCCTCGCTCAACTGGCGTTGCACCGCCAGGCTGCGGGCCATCAGCACCAGCCCGGATGTGGCTTGGTCCAGCCGGTGCACGATGAGGGCGCCGGGCCAGTGCGTTTGCGCCCGGGCGCTCAGGCAGTCCTGCTTGTCCTCGCCCCGGCCGGGCACGCACAGCAGGCCTGCGGGCTTGTGCAGCACCAGCAGGTGCTCGTCTTCGTACACTGCCTGTACCCCGGCTGGGATCTCTAGCGCTGGGGGCGCTGGAGGCAATGGTTGCATGCCAGAGGGCGCTGCTGCAGTGGGTTGCACAGCGGCCGGTGGACCAACGCGTTCTTCAGTGAGGGATTGCATCGTCGCCATGCACCAGTTGGTGCACGGTGGCACACAGCTCTTCCACATCATTGGGTTTGTGGATGAGGGCGCGTGCGCCTTCAGCCAGTGCGGCCTGTTCAATCTCTGCCGTCACATAGCCCGAGGCCAGGGCCACGGGCAGATCGGGCCGAATCAGCCTGGCTTCGCGCACCAGATCCACGCCACAAAACCCCGGCATGTTGTAGTCGGTCACCAGCAGGTCGTAGTCCTGCGGCTGGGCGCGCAGCGCTGCCGTGGCTTCGTGGGGGTCTGTAAACCCGCTGACGCGATAACCCCGCCTGCGCAGCAGCCGCTGCACCAGAAACACCAGAGCTTCGTCGTCGTCCACATACATGACGTGGTGGACCCGGGGAGCCTGTGCGTTTGCGGGGGGTGTGGCTGGGGTCTCTGTGGTGGGCTCAGGGCCCTTGCTTGGCGCCTGCGCGCCGGGCAGGGCTGTGGCTGGTGTTGAAGGCTCTGCCGCCTGCTCAGGTCGGGCCACCGGAAAGTACAGCGTGAAGCGGCTGCCTTCGCCTGGCGTGCTTTGCACGTCCACCGCGCCTTCGTGCGTGCGCATCACGCCATGCACCACGGCCAGGCCCAGGCCCGTGCCCTGGCCCACGGGCTTGGTGGTGAAGAAGGGCTCAAAAATGCGCTGCAGCGTGGCGGCATCCATGCCGGGGCCGGTGTCGCGCACGCTCAGGGCCACATAGTCGGCGGTGGCCAGCCCCAGGCGCTCGCTCAGTCGCTGGTCTGGTTGGACGGCCACCGCTTCGACGTGGATGCTGCCCTTGGCGCTGCCCATCGATTGGATGGCATGGATGGCGTTCGTGCACAGGTTCAGCAGGGCCTGCTCCACCTGCGTGGCATCTGCCAGCACAGGGGGCAGGCCAGTGGGCAGGTGCATGTGCAGCTCAATGGCTGGGGGCAGGGTCACGCGCAGCAGGCGCTCGGTGTCGTGTGCCACCTCGGCCAGCGCCACGGCGGCGCGCCGGGGGGGCTCGTTGCGGCTGAAAGTCAGAATCTGGCGCACCAAGTCGCGCGCCCGTCGCCCGGCTTTTTCAATCTCCAGCAGGCTCTCCAGCGCGGCAGAGCCTGGGCCGCAGTCGGATTTGGCCAGCTCCACATTCCCCAAAATCGCGCTCAGGATGTTGTTGAAGTCGTGCGCGATACCGCCCGCCATGGTGCCCACCGCCTGCATCTTGTGGGATTCGCGCAGCTGCGCCTCCAGCTCGTTGCGGTGCGCCTCGGTCTTTTTGCGGCCTGTGAGGTCGCGCGCAAACACGGTGGTGGTTTCGCCCTCGGCATGGCGCTCAAACGACACGCTCACCTCCACCGCCAGTTCTTTGGCGCTGGCGGTGCAGGCCGTCATCTCGCCCAGCATGGCCTGGGTGGTGAGCTGGGCAAACGCCATGGCCTGTCCGGCTGCGGGCAAAAAACGCTCGAGTGGGCTGCCCAGGGCATCTTGCGCGCTGCACTGGAACAGGGCTGCCGCCGTGGGGTTGAAGACGGTGATAAGGCCGTGCTGGTCCACGCAAATGATGGCGTCCAGCGCCGAGTTGATCACCGCCTCCAGCCGCTTTTCGCTGGCGTGGAGTTGCTCGTTGCGCTGCTGCACTGCCAGCGCGCTTTGCTGCAGCGCATGGCGCTCGGCCAGCAGCGGGCCTTGGTCAATCACCGCGCACAAAAACTGCAGCTGCACCGCCCCGTCATCCTGCGCAGCCTCAATGCGCGCAATGTGCAGGTCTCCGGTGATGTGCACCTGGGGGCCGATGGGGAAGACCACCTCGGTCACCTCGCTGTGCCCCTCGGCCTGCGCTTGCTCAAACGCAGCGCGCACACGCTGCGCATCGGCTTCAGAGACAAAAGGCATCAACGCCGTGAGGGGGCGGTCGCGCTCGGAGGGCTGGAACCATCGGTGCGCCATCGAGTTGGCCTGCACCACCATGTCGTATTCGTCCACCACCATCAGCGCCAGCGGCACGCTGGAGAACAGCGTCTCGAACCGTTCGGACGCGCTCTCAGCCACCATCTGGCTGTAGCGCAGCACCTTGTTCTGGCCCTCCAGCTCCGCCTGGGAGGCGCGCAGCTCGGCAATCAATCCCGCCACCGAGCCCTTGGGGCGGTCGGGTTGGCGGCGCTCGGCAGGCACAGGCAACTGGGCACCGCCTGGCTCAGCATTCAGCAAAAAGGAGAGGTCCGGTTGGCTCATGGAGGCTTGGCGCGATAAGTCCCTGCGGTGGATTCCAGCAACGGGACTTAGCAAATGCCACAACAACGGTTGCTTGGTGAGTGGGCTACCTAAGGCCCCAGAGGATTCGCAGGGGAAAGGAGCCGTGCGCCAGTGTACGTGCTTCATGGGCGCGCAGAGCCTTCTCAGGCCTTGCAATGCCTGGGGCACTTGCACCACGTACCCGGTTGGCAGCGGGCTTTCAATGCTGCATTGGTGCTCGATGTGGCCCAAATGTGCCTTGGCGCACGGTTGATTGTTGCCAGATCGCGAACAATATATTTCCCACTGCGAGCTTTCTGGCAGGCTCAATCAAAACTACATTCTTCACGCTACCCACCCAATCCCTCTCCCATTTCCCCGCATTTTTTGGAAAGCCGCTTTCACATGACCACCACCCACACCGCTGCTGACAACGCCCTCATCGACAAACTGCAATGGCGCTACGCCACCAAGAAGATGAACCCGACCAAGGTGGTGGCGCAAGACAAGGTGGATCGCATCATCGAAGCCGCTCGCCTGGCACCCACCTCCAGCGGCCTGCAGCCTTTCGAGATTTTTGTGGTGACCGATGCTGCCGTGCGCGAGCGCATCAAGCCCATCGCCTGGAACCAAGCCCAAATCACCGACGGCTCGCACCTGCTGGTGTTTGCCGCCTGGGACGACTACACCGCCGAGCGTATCAACGCCATGTTCGACTACACCAACGACGTGCGCGGCTTCAAGAACGAAGGCTGGGAAAACTACCGCAACATGCTGCTGGGCGCCTACCCCCAGCGCGGCGCTGAAGTGAACTTTCAGCATGCCGCACGCCAGGCCTACATCGGCATGAGCGCCGCCATCATTGCCGCCGCCTTTGAGCAAGTGGACAGCACCCCCATGGAAGGCTTTGACCCCGCCGCCCTCGACGACATCCTGGGCCTGCGCGCCAAGGGCCTGCGCAGCGTCGCCATCTTGCCCCTGGGCTACCGCGCCGACGAAGGCGACTGGCTGGTGAACCTGAAGAAGGTGCGCCGTCCTTTGGATCAATTTGTGACGACCGTCTAAGCCACGTTCTCCACCCCTCGCAAAAAAGGCCGGACGTATGCGTCCGGCCTTTTTTGCTTTCAGCACCATCTCTCGCTTCGGCGCCGACCGATGTGTTCAGCGCGTTTTTTAGCGCGCAGCGGGGGCCGTGTCCGTCACCTGGCGCATCGGTGTGAATAGCAAGGCCAGAGCGGCTAGCACCAGCAGCGTGCCACCGCTGGCTGCGAACAACTGGGCCAGCGTGATGCCCTTCATCACCCACCCCGTCACAGCCGCAGAGATCGGTGCCAAGCCCATGAAGATGAACATGAACAGGCTCATCGCGCGGCCCAGCAGCGCAGGCGGTACACGCTGCTGTATCCAGGTAAACACACTCACCTGCATGAATCCGCCCAACAGTCCGATGGCCAGCATCAACCCAGCGCCTTGCCACACCGCCGTGATCAGCCCCAAGGGCATGAACAGCACGCCAATGACTGCATCGAACGCCAAGATCGTCAGGCCCAGGCTGCCGACGCGCAGCCGAGGCACCATGCCCGACACCACCATGCCCAGCAGCGTGCCTGCGCCATGCGCGCCCACCATGGTGCCAAAGGCTGCGGCGCCGAGTTGCGGCGTGCTGCTGGCCAGCACCGGAATGGCGATGTGGATGGGCCCCATGATGAACAGGGCGATGGCGCTCCAGTAGAGAAAACAGGTGCGCAATTCCTGGTCACGCCAAAAATGCGCCAGGCCGTGCGCCACAGAGGCCAGCACCGCCTGCGGCGCAGCGGTGGGGGCGGCGGGGGCGGTGGGGGCCGCATGGGTTTGCACTTGCCGCAGTGTCCAGGCCGATACCGCAAAACTCAGCGCATCAAACGCGAAGGCAAGGCCAATGCCGGTGGCGTTCGCGCGCGTGGTTTCGCCGCTGGCCGTGTCCCCGGTGCCGAACAACGCAATCAACAACCCCGCGAGCAACGGCCCCAGAAACATGGTGAGCTGGCGCAGGCCCAGGCTGATGCCATTGGCCGCCTGCAACTGCGGGCGCGCTACCACGTGGGGCATCATGGCCGTGCCGGCAGGGATGCTGAAGGCAGTGGCCAGGCCAATGCCCAGTGACAGGGCATACACCATCCACAGCGTCAGGGTGCCGGCAAGCACCAGCCCCGCCAGTGCGGCCAGGAGCACCAGGTTGATGTATTTGGTGACCATCAACACCTGCTTGGGCGAATGGCGGTCTACCAGCGCGCCACCCACCAGGATGAATACCGCACGCGGGATGCTGATGAGGGCCAGCACAGTGCCCAGCACCAGCGTGTCCCCCGTCATTTGCAGTACCAGCCAGGGCAGCGCGATCAGCGTGAACTGGTCGCCCAGCATGGACAGGAAAGAGCCAGCCGTCATCCAGCGAAAGTTGGGGTCTTTGAACAGCGCGGCGCGTGGGTCTTTGGCAGAGGCAGTGCTGGGGCTCTGCGGCTTGTGGGGGGATGCTGTGTCAATAGTCATAGGTCGATCCATTCATGGGGACCCACTATGGACCCTCACGTTGCGTGAGGGTCAAGCACTCTTGAGCACTTTTTTACCCCTGTGCGTATGGCCGCGCTTCAGTCGATGCGTTGGCTGTGGCTGCGCGTGCCAGCGCCGCTTGCAGATACGAGCGCACAGGTGCGCTCAGGGGCGAACCCGCCTGTAGCAGCGGTTCGCTGGCAGATGCTGTGAGCAGCTTTTGGCGCAATTCGGGGCTGCTGCGCGTCAGTGTGTCGAACAGCGCGCTCCAACGCAGCGCGGCGGCTGCAGCGTCAGGATGCTGGTGTGGTACGGCACGGGCCAGAAGCTGTTGCACATCGGCCTCCAATGCCGCCCAGTCGGTGTGCGGCACATGGCCCAGCGTGCGCAGGTCGTCGCGTGTCAGGTACTTCTCCAGGAGTGCCATGCGCAGCTTGATGGCCGTTTCGATGTACGCAATCATCTCGCCTGGGGGCGCATGGTTGCGCCCTTGCGTGCTGGGCTCGGTGCGGAACATGTGACCCCAACGCTCCAGCAGGTCCAAGTCGCCCCCCATCCAGTGCAGCATCAGTCCCATCCAGCGGTAGGCCAGCGCCTGGACTTCGGGGGTGTCAGGTGGCAACTGGCGGTCCATGGCGCTTTGCACCAGGTCCTTCACGACCAGCCAATCCGACTCAATCAGGTTCCAGCTGCTGAAGATCTGCTTGAGTTCGGCCGAGCTGAAATACTTTCCATAGGTGGTCATGAGCGCCAGCGCTTCGAGCCAGTTACCCATGTCAGGCTCGGCCCCCGCCATCAGGCCGTCGCGCAGCATGGTCAGGCGCCCGCGCAGTTCCGTGGCTTGCGCTATTTGTTGGTCCAGCGCGCGGATCTGCTGGCCGATGATGCGTTCGGGCGCCACACTGTCGCCCTCCAGCAGGTGGGTGATGTCATTGAGCGCCAGACCCATCTGGCGCATCGTCTGGATGGCGTGCAGCCGCTGCACATCGGCCTGGCCGTAAAGGCGGTAACCCGACTCTGACCTGCCCGAAGGCGTGAGCAGGCCGATGGCGTCGTAATGGTGCAGCGTGCGAACCGTCAGGCCCGCGCGCTGCGCCAGCTCTCCCACCTTCAGCAGCATCTGGAAGCTCAGCGCTTCACAGAAATCAGCTCGATCTCAAAGTTCAGCGTGGCGTTGGGTGGAATCACGCCGCCAGCGCCGTTGGCACCATAGGCAATGCCGGGCGGGCAAGTCAGCTTGGCCTTGCCGCCGGGCTTCATTCGCTGCACGCCTTCGGTCCAGCAGGGAATCACGCGGTTGAGCGGAAACTCGGTCGGCTCACCGCGCTTGTAAGAGCTGTCGAACTCCTTGCCATCGAGGAACATGCCCTTGTAATGCACCTTCACGGTATCGGTAGCCTTGGGCGACTCGCCGGTTCCGTCTTTGATCGATTGGTACACCAGACCGCTGCCGGTAGTGACAGGGGCTGTCTGCGCCATGGTGGCAGGGGCAAGGGCCAGCGAAGCGAGCAAGGCGAAAAGAACGCGCATGAAGAAAACTCCAGGAAAAAACGAAGGCCTGATGTTAGGGGCTTTTGCCTGTAACGCATTGCGAAGTCTTGCGGTTGTTTAGTTGCCAACCTCTGTGCCCCTTTTGAGGGCGGTGAATGTGCTTCTGGCGTTGTTAGTAGGGGCTGATTCAAAAGTGAAGTGCCCCCATTCGGCTCTTGCGAGTCACGCACACCATGTACGATTTGAGTGAGTGCCTCTCTAATTAATTAACGCAATTGCATGGATTTTCCTATTTGGATAAGGGAAATGGAAATTGTTGGCTGGCTGAATGTTAGTCCACTTGATCGCCGGGTTGGTCATCACGCAGCGGCTGTTGCGCCTCGACCAATTTGAGCAAAAGAGAGACTTCAGGGCGGCCTGACCAACTCCCCAGCGTGTAGCTTGCTCCGTAACCAGCAATGAGTATTAGGAAAAATGGGTGGACACCAAAACCCGTTCTGAAAATGTCTAAGGCGGCAAATAAAGCGCACAGAATGGAGCATGTCAGAATTATTACTCGAACGGAACGCCAGCCTTCGTGTTGCTGACGAAGCCAAGCAAGCATCTTTTTTTCTTCTTTGGTAAACTGCATTTTGATAATTATATATTTATGAAAATTATTTTATAAAAGAACTTTTATAAAAAGTTATTTGTAAAACTCGCAAACTTCTGTATTTATTTTTTGGGAAAATAAATTTAATTTTTGGTTTATGCCAATGATACTAAATTTATTCCAGTTTGTTACCAAGTCTGCTCTGCTAAACGGACTGTTGCGGTGCTGAAGCATTCGCAGACAGCGTTGACAGAAATGGCCCCCTGTATGAATGCTCGCTGTGTGGCGGAACAAAAAAGGCCTGATCTCTCAGGCCTTTTTTGTCTACTTCCATAGGGCTGCACCGCTTTGCGCAGAGTCCGCCCAGGCGCAGAGAAATCTCGGCTTAAGCCATCTCTTCCACCGGCACACAGCTACAGAACAGATTCCGATCCCCATACACGTTATCCACGCGCCCCACGGGCGACCAGTACTTGGCTTGGCGCAGCGCAGCCACGGGGTAGGCGGCGGCTTCGCGGGTGTAGGGGCGGGTCCAGTCGCCGCTCAGCAGGCTTTCTGCAGTGTGAGGCGCATTTTTCAACGGGTTGTTGTCCTGCGGCAGCTTGCCTGCTTCAATCTGGCGGATTTCTTCGCGGATGGCGATCATCGCGTCGATGAAGCGGTCCAGCTCTGACAGGGTTTCGCTCTCAGTGGGTTCCACCATCAGTGTGTTGGGCACGGGAAAGCTCAGTGTGGGCGCATGGAAGCCGTAGTCGATGAGGCGCTTGGCCACGTCTTCGGCCATGACGCCGCTGGTGTCCTTGAGGTGGCGCAGGTCCAGAATGCACTCGTGGGCGACGTGGCCGGGCTTGCCGTCTTTGCCCTCGCTGGCGTACAGCGTGGGGTAGTGGTCTTTGAGGCGGGCGCTGATGTAGTTGGCGCTGAGGATGGCGGTTTCGGTGGCGGCTTTCAGGCCGTCGGCGCCCATCATGCGGATGTACATCCAGCTGATGGGCAGCACGGCGGCGTTGCCAAGGGGCGCGGCGCTGACGGGGCCCACTTTGCCTGCGGCGGGCGCTTGCGGCTGGTCGCTCTGACCGGGCAGGCCGGGCAGGAAGGGCACGAGGTCTGCCACCACGCACACGGGGCCCACGCCGGGGCCGCCGCCGCCGTGGGGGATGCAGAAGGTTTTGTGCAGGTTCAGGTGGCTCACGTCGCCGCCAAACTCGCCGGGGGCGGCCACGCCCACCAGGGCGTTCATGTTGGCTCCGTCCACATACACGCGGCCGCCGTGGCTGTGCACCAGGGCACACAGCTCTTTCACGCTGGTCTCAAACACGCCGTGCGTGCTGGGGTAGGTGATCATGATGGCTGCCAAGTGGGCGCTGTGCTGTTCGCACTTGGCTTGCAGGTCGGCCATGTCCACGTTGCCGTTGTCGTCGCACTTGGTCACCACCACCTGCATGCCTACCATCTGCGCGCTGGCGGGGTTGGTGCCGTGGGCGCTGCTGGGGATGAGGCAGATGTTGCGATGGCCTTCGCCACGCGACTCGTGGTAGCCCTTGATGGCCAAGAGGCCCGCGTATTCGCCCTGGCTGCCTGCGTTGGGTTGCAGGCTGATGCCTGCGTAGCCAGTGGCCTGGCACAGCCAGGCGCGCAGCTGCTCGTCCAGCTCTTGGTAGCCTTGCTGCTGGTCTGCCGGGGCGAAGGGGTGCACGCCAGCAAACTCGGGCCAGGTGATGGGGATCATCTCGCTGGTGGCGTTGAGCTTCATGGTGCAGCTGCCCAGTGGGATCATGCTGCGGTCCAGCGCCAGGTCTTTGTCTGACAGCGCGCGGATGTAGCGCAGCATGCCGGTCTCAGAGTGGTGGGTGTTGAAGACCGGGTGCGTGAGGTAGCTGCTGGTGCGGCGCAGTGCGGCGGGGATCAGCAGCTCCACGCCGTTTTCAAACGCGCTGAAGCTGGGCAGGGCTTGGCCGTCTTTGGCGAAAATTTTCCACAGCAGCTCGATGTCGGCGCGTGTGGTGGTTTCATCGAGCGCAATGCACAGGTACTCTTCAAAGTAAATGCGCAGGTTAGCGCCCATGGATACGGCGCGGGAAGCTATGGTTTTGGTAGCGGCGCCGGTGTGCAGGCTCAGGGTGTCGAAACTGGCTTGTTCGCGCACGGGGGCGCCGAGTTGCTTCAGGCCTTGGGCCAGGATGGCGGTGTAGCTGGCCACGCGCTGGGCAATGCGCTTGAGGCCCTGGGGGCCGTGGTACACGGCGTACATACTGGCCACCACAGCGGGCAGCACCTGGGCCGTGCAGATGTTGGAGGTGGCCTTTTCGCGGCGGATGTGCTGTTCGCGCGTTTGCAGGGCCAGTCGGTAGGCGGGCTTGCCGTGCGCGTCCACGCTCACGCCCACCAGGCGCCCGGGCATGCTGCGCTTGAATTCGTCGCGGCAGGCCATGTAGGCGGCGTGCGGGCCGCCCGCGCCCATGGGCATGCCAAAGCGCTGGGTGGTGCCGACCACAATGTCTGCACCCTGTTCACCGGGCGGGGTGATGAGCGTGAGGGCCAGCAGGTCTGCCGCCACGATGAAGGCGGCTTGCTTGGCGTGGGCTGTTTCCGCGTCGGCACGCAGGTCATCAATGCGGCCGCTGGTGGACGGGTATTGCGCCAGCACGGCAAAGTAGTCGCCCGCCAGCAGGGTGTTCCATTCTTCGGCGGAGTTGGCCAGCTTGACCTCGATGCCCAGTGGCAGAGCGCGGGTCTGGATGACTTCGATGGTTTGCGGATGCGCGTCACCCGCCACCACAAACACGTTGCTCTTGCTTTTGACCGAGCGCTTGGCCAGTGTCATGGCCTCGGCAGCGGCGGTGGCTTCGTCGAGCATGGATGCGTTGGCAATCGGCATGCCCGTCAGGTCGCACACCATGGTCTGGAAGTTGACCAGGGCTTCCATGCGGCCTTGGGATATTTCAGCCTGGTAGGGCGTGTAGGCGGTGTACCAGGCGGGGTTCTCCAGGATGTTGCGCAGGATGACGCCGGGCGTGTGGGTGCCGTAGTAGCCCTGGCCGATAAAGCTCTTGAGCAGCTGGTTCTTGCCCGCAATGGCCTTGAGTTCGGCCAGCGCGGCGGCTTCGGTCGTGGCCGGGGGCAGGTCCATGGCGCTGCTGCGGGCGATGGAGCGGGGCACGATGGAGTCGATCAGCGCGCGGCGCGAGGCCTCGCCAATCACCGAGAGCATGTGCGCTTCATCAGCCGCATCAATGCCGATGTGGCGGGGCAGGAATTCGGTGGCGTTTTCAAGCTCGGACAACGGCAGGGATGTGGGCAGGGCGGCGGTCATGGCGGGCAGTCTGGGGTGCTATGAAAAAGAGAGCTGGCTGCGCTGATTCGATGGGCTTTGCAAAGGATTTCTTTTGAAACCCTGATGAATAAAGCGCAGGCAGCTATGGTTTTTGAAGCTGAATGGGCCGCAGAGCCCACCCAGCCATCAGGGCATCACGCGTTGGCAGCGAAGGCTGTGTAGGTGGTTTCGTCCATCAGGCCGTCGAGCTGGCTGGCGTCGGCCAGCTTGACCTTGAAGAACCAGCCGGTGTTCAGCGGGTCGCTGTTGGCCAGCGAGGGGTCGGCGCGCAGGGCTTCGTTCACTTCCACGATCTCGCCGGTGACGGGCATGTACACATCGGCAGCGGCCTTCACCGACTCGACCACGCCAGCCACATCGCCTTGGTTGAATGTGGCGCCCACTTCGGGCAGGTCCACAAACACCACATCGCCCAGCGCGTCCTGCGCGTGCACGGTAATGCCCACCACAGCGGCAGCGGCGTCAGCGGTGTTGATCCACTCGTGTTCTTTGGAAAATTTGACGGTCATGAGGGGCTCCTCGAAATGGGTTGAAAAGGGTTTGAAAACGCGAAACCTGAATGTAGCGGCTGCAGCAGGGGCGGCGTATGACGCAGCATCGCCCCGCTGGCTTCAGCCGCGAAAGTAGTTGGCGGGCGTGAAAGGCATGGCGCGCACTTCCATGGGCACGGCCTTACCACGCACGATGGCGTTCACGCGCGTGCCGATGGCGGCAAACGCAGGCAGCACGTAGCCCATGGCCACGGGTTCGTTCACCGTGGGGCCCAGAAGGCCGCTGGTGACTTCGCCAATCTTCTGGCCGCCTTCGCTTTGCAGCTCGGTGTGCTCGCGCACGGGCACACGCTCCAGCGCGACCAGCCCGACACGTTTGCGGGGCAGGGGGGCGGGGTTGTCGATCTGCGCCAACACCTTGTCTGCGCCAGGGAAGCCGCCAGAGCGTGCACCACCGGTACGGCGCACTTTCTGAATGGCCCAGTTCAGCGCTGCCTCGGGTGGCGTGGTGGTGGTGTCGATGTCATTGCCATACAGGCACAGACCGGCTTCGAGCCGCAGCGAATTGCGCGCACCCAGGCCAATGGGCTTGACCTCGGGCTGGGCCAGCAGGGCGCGGGCCAGGGTGTCGGCCTGCGCTGCGGGCACCGAGATTTCAAAACCGTCTTCGCCGGTGTAGCCGCTGCGGGTCACAAAGCAACCGCAGCCTGCGATGGTGAATGTGCCGCCTGTCATGAACACCAGCTTTTCAACGCCGGGCGCCAGGCGGGCGAGGGCGGTGACGGCCTGCGGGCCTTGCAGCGCGAGCAAGGCGTGGTCGGGCATGGGTACCACCTTGCAGCGCTGGCCAATGCGGGCCTGGATGTGGGCAATGTCGCCCACCTTGCAGGCGCCGTTGACGATGACGAACAGCGTTGGCTCGCCGTCCACCACGCCTTGGTTGAAGAACATCAGGTCATCAATGATGGTGCCTTCGTCGGTCAGCAGCAGGCCGTAGCGCTGCTTGCCCACGGGCAGGTCGATCACGTCCACGGGCATCAGGGTCTCGAACGCGGCGGCGGCGTCGGCACCGATCAGCTTGAGCTGGCCCATGTGCGACACGTCAAACAGGCCCGCAGCGGTGCGGGTGTGTACGTGCTCGGCCATCAAACCAGCGGGGTACTGCACGGGCATGGAATAGCCGGCAAACGGCACCATGCGGGCGCCCAGCTCAATGTGCAGGGCGTTCAGCGGTGTGGAGAGCAGGGGGGCGGCTGGCGTGGCAGAAGGTGCGGACATGGGTGACTCCAGGGCAAATAGGGAGCGCAACCCAATGCGGGTTACGACATTTGCCCTGCTGTCCGCTTTACCTGAGAGATTCACCGCAGTGCCCTGGCTGGCCGTGCGGTTTGCTCCTTCGGTGGATGGCCTCGCACACAGTTTTCATGTGGGGACCACCTCTCTCCAGCAAGGGAACGCCCGCATCACTGCGGGCGGTGGTCAGTCCTTTTGCCTGAGCGTTCGGCTGCTGCCTGCGCCTTCGGCGGTGCCGCGCTGCCTTGGGTTTCAAGGTGGGACACTCTCTCCTGACGGCCGCGATTGTAAGCCTACTTTGCGTAGACCAGATCGCGCAGTGCCAGCGAAATCGAAGGCACGTAGGTGATGACCATGAGGCACGCCAGGATCACGCCTACAAACGGCAGCAGATGTCCCACGATGCGGTCCAGCGAGATCTTGGCCACCGTGCAGGCGGCAAACAGGTTCACACCAAACGGGGGCGTGATCATGCCCAAAGCCAGGTTCACCACCATGATCAGGCCGAAGTGCACCGGGTCGATGCCAAAGTGCATGGCCACCGGCGCAAGGATGGGCGCCAGCACGATGATGGCGGCGCTGGTTTCGATGAACATGCCGATCACGAACAGCGCCGCATTCACGCCCAGCAAGAACATGGCAGGCGATTGCAGCACCGATTCCAACCAGCGGCCAATCGCATCAGGCACACCCGCGCGGGTGATGAGGAAGGCAAACAGACCGGCATTGGCGATGATGAACATGATCACGGCCGACGAGATGGCCGACTTGCGCAAAATGGCGAAGAGGTCCTTGATCTTGATCTCGCGGTAGATCACCACGCCCACAATCAATGCGTAGAACACGGCTACGGCCGAGGCCTCGGTGGGGGTGAACACGCCGCCGTAGATGCCGCCCAGGATGATGACGGGCATGAGCAGCGCCCAGCCCGCTTGCAACGTGGCCTTGCCAAAGGACAGGCGGCCATCGCCATCGTTCTTGCCCCAGCCCTTGTATTTGCAGTACGCCCACACAAACGCCATCAGCGCCAGGCTGATGAGGATGCCGGGGCCAAAGCCTGCAATGAACAGCTCGCCAATCGAGACCTCGGCGCTCACGCCGTACAGGATCATGGGGATGGAGGGCGGAATGATGACGCCCAACTCGGCACTGGTGGCCTGTAACGCCGCCGCGTAGCTGGTGGGGTAGCCGTGCTTGATGAGCGCCGGAATCAGGATGGCGCCGATCGCAAACGTGGTGGCCACCGACGAGCCCGACACGGCGGCAAAAATCATGCAGGTGAGCACGCAGGTCATGGGCAGGCCACCCTGCACACCGCCCACAATGCTCTTGGCAAACTCGACCAGCCGGCGTGAGATACCACCGGTTTCCATCAGGTTGCCTGCCAGGATGAAGAACGGAATGGCCGCCAGCGGGAACTTGTTGATCGAGGCGAACATTTCCTTCACCGAAATCAGCATGTTGGCGTTGGACACCTGGATGCCCAGGATGGACGCCAGCCCGATGGACACGGCCACGGAGACGGTGAGTGCAAAGCACAGCACCATGGTGCAGATCATTACGACGCTCATAGCGTGGCCCCCACGCTCGGCAATGCATGTCCTCGCTGTCCCCCAAGGGGGCCGTTCACTTGCTTGAGGCGGCTCGGCGCGGCGTTCATTGGGCAGTCTCCAGTTCCATGCGCAGTGGGTCGATCAGATTACCGATGATGCCGACGATGCAAAACAAGCCGCCGACTGGCATGGCCAGGTAGGCCCAGAACATGGACACAGACTCCAGCCCGGCCATGCTTTGCACACCGCCGCGGCGCGCGTAGTCCCAGCCAAACCACACGATGATGAGGATGAGCGCCAGCGCCGCGAGCGTCACCACCCAGTCCAGCACACGCTTCATGCGCGGGGGGCTCCAGCGGTACAGCACGTCCACGCTGACCATGGCGCCTTGGCGAAAGGCCGCCGGGATGGCGAGGAACACCATCCAGATCAGGCTGAAGCGGATGAGCACTTCAGTCCACTCGGCAGGCTGCTCCAGCACAAAGCGCATCAGGATCTGGAACATGCCCAGGGCAGAGGCCAGGGCCAGCATGGCGCAGGCCCCGAGCATGGCGGTGGATGTGGTCCACCGTTCAAAGGTTAAAAAAGCGTTTTTCATGGGGTGCAGGCCGCCACTGAACAGAAAGTATGAGAAGACAAAACGCCCGTAGGCACAGGCGCCACGGGCGTTCGGGGTCAGCGGCGGCGTGTCTGCCTCGCGCTTGCGCGTCGCATCAATGGTTGAGTCACTTGACGTCGCGAATCTTGTCGAGCGCGGCTTTGCCAAACTGCTTTTCAAACTCGGCGTTCACTGGTGCCAGGGCTGCGACAAACTTGGCTTTGTCAACGTTGTCGATCACCGTCATGCCCTTGGCGCGCAGGTCGGCCACGCCCTTGGCATCGTCTTCATCCACGCGGGCGCGGTTGGCCTTGGCACCTTCCTTGGCTGCGTCAAGGAAGGCTTGCTTGTCAGCCGCCGACAGTTTGTCGAACGACGCCTTGTTCATCACGAAGATGGCGGGCGAGTAAACGTGGCCGGTCAGGGACAGGTGCTTTTGCACTTGGTCGAACTTGGCCGAGATGATGACCGACAGCGGGTTTTCCTGCCCGTCCACGGTGCCCTGTTGCAGGGCTGTGAACACCTCAGGGAAGGCCATGGGCGTGGTGATGATGCCAAACCCCTTGTACGCGGCAATGTGCACCGGGTTTTCCATCGTGCGCATCTTCAGGCCCTTGAGGTCGCCGGGCTCTTTCACATCGCGCTTGCTGTTGGTCATGTGGCGAAAGCCGTTTTCGGCCCAGGCCAGTGCCTTGAAGCCCTTGGCATCGAACTTGGCCAGCAGGTCTTGGCCGATGGGGCCATCGAGCACCGCGCGGGCATGGGCCTTGTCGCGGAACAGGAAGGGCACATCGAGGATCTTGGTCTCTGGCACAAAGTTGGGCACCGGGCCGCTGGAGCTGAATGCCAGCTCTTGCGTGCCCAGTTGTACGGCTTCAATCGACTCACGCTCACCGCCCAGTGCGCCGTTGTAGAAGGTCTGCACCTTGTAGCGACCGGCTGTGCGCTTTTCCACTTCTTTGGCAAACGTGTCGATGGCCACGCCCTGGTGCGAGTTCTGGGCCGTAGAGATGCTGATGCGCATGGTGGTCTGCGCTGCGGCAGTGGCCACAAAGCCGAGCGCAAGGCTCAGTCCAACGACGAGTTTGGTCAATTGCATGGTGTCTCCTGTTGTGCGGCGCGCCCACGGTGGCACGCCGATTTGGATTCATTATGTTGGCCTGCTTCCCGCAGGAGCATCGGGGTTTGTGCTGGTAAGTGTGCTTATCAGTCACATGGGCTACAGGCCGTGTAGGTGTTGTGGGTGGCAGGGTGGGTGGTGCTGGCATTAGATACCCAACATGGCAAGCGCCCCGTGCTGGCGGTAACCAGCCGGGGCCTTGGCAGTTTGTGCGGCTCCGGTAAGAGCGCCTTGATGGAGCAAGTATGCGGATTGCTTCCTGGTTTTGTTTTCTGTTTTGTCTTTGATTTTTGAGAAATTCAGAAAACTCTTCTGAATAGTCGCCTATGGCGGAATAATGCGCAGCATGGACAAGATTGACCGGAAAATTCTCGCGGTGCTGCAGGCTGATGCCCGCGCCAGCTTGCAAGAGATTGGGCAGGCTGTGGGGCTGAGCCCTTCGCCCTGTTGGGGGCGCATCAAAAAGATGGAAGAGGCGGGTGTGATCCAGGGCTACACGGTGCGCATCAACCCGCAGGCGCTAGACCTGGCCGACACGGTGCTGGTGCAGGTCACGCTCGACAGCCATTCCGACAACACGCTGGAGAAGTTTGGCGAAACGCTGGCGAGTATTCCGGAGGTGATCGAAGCGCACCTGGTATCGGGCGACTACGACTACCTGCTGCGCGTAGTGGTCAAAGACACGCGGGACTATGAGCGCCTGCTGCGCGAGAAGCTCTACAAGATCAAAGGCATCCGCCACAGCCGTTCGAGCTTTGTGTTGCGCACGCTAAAGAAGGCTGATTTACCGCTGTAGCGCTTATTCTGAAAGCGCTGGAAGCTATTGATTTGAGAGCAATGGTTGTTCGTGGCGGTGATTCGCCGCGCCCTGCATCGACATGGCAGGCCCACAAAAAAGGCTCCCGAAGGAGCCTCGATGTACAGGACGGGTGCGCCTTACATGCCCGCGTAGTTGGGGCCGCCACCGCCTTCGGGGGTGACCCACACGATGTTCTGCGTGGGGTCCTTGATGTCGCAGGTTTTGCAATGCACGCAGTTTTGCGCGTTGATCTGCAGGCGCTGGGCATCGCCGCCCTTGGCGGTGTCGGGCACAAATTCGTACACGCCTGCGGGGCAATAGCGCGCCTCGGGGCCTGCGTATTTCGCCAGGTTGATGTTGACGGGCACGCTGGCGTCTTTGAGCGTCAAGTGCGCGGGCTGGTTCTCTTCGTGGTTGGTGTTGCTGATGAACACGCTGGAGAGGCGGTCAAACGTCAGCTTGCCATCGGGCTTGGGGTAGTCGATGGGCTTGCACTCAGCGGCAGGCTTCAGGTACGCGTGGTCGGGCTTGTCGCGGTGCAGCGTCCAGGGGATGTGGCCGCGCAGCACGAACTGCTCGAACCCGTTCATCAGTGTGGCCGTGGTCAGGCCGTACTTGAACCAGTTCTTGAAGTTGCGGTCCTTGTTCAGCTCGGTGTGCAGCCAGCTGGCCTCAAACGCCTTGGGGTAGGCGCTCAGCTCGTCGTGCTGGCGGCCCGCCACGATGGCTTCGTAAGCCGCTTCTGCGGCCAGCATGCCGGTCTTGATAGCGGCATGGCTGCCCTTGATGCGGCCCACGTTCAGGTAGCCCGCGTTGCAGCCCACCAGCGCACCGCCAGGGAACACCGTCTTGGGCAGCGCGTTGATGCCGCTGGCGTTGATGGCGCGTGCGCCGTATGACAGGCGCTTGGCGGTGACTTCGCCCTTTTCATTCTCGAAGTAGTAGCGGACGTTGGGGTGCGTCTTCCAGCGCTGGAACTCTTCAAACGGGCTGAGGTAGGGGTTGGTGTAGCCCAAGCCGGTCACAAAGCCAACAGCGACCTTGTTGCCTTCCAGGTGGTAGAGGAACGCGCCGCCGTAGGTGTCGTTTTCCATGGGCCAGCCAGCGGTGTGCATCACAAAGCCGGGCTGGTGGCGCTTGGGGTCGATCTCCCACAGTTCCTTGATGCCGATGCCAAAGCTTTGTGGGTCGCGACCTTCGTCGAGGTGGAAGCGCGCAATCAACTGCTTACCCAGGTGGCCGCGTGCGCCTTCGGCAAACACGGTGTACTTGCCCAGCAGTTCCATGCCCAGCTGGAAGTTGTCGGTGGGCTCGCCTTCTTTGCCAATGCCCAGGTTGCCCGTGGCCACGCCGCGCACGGAGCCATCGTCGTTGTACAGCACCTCTGCCGCTGTGAAGCCAGGGAAGATTTCCACACCCAGGGCCTCGGCCTGCTCGGCCAGCCACTTGGTGACGGCGCCCAGGCTCACGATGTAGTTGCCGTGGTTGTGCGCAAAGGGGGGCAGCAGCGGGTTGGGCACCCGAAAGCCCGATTTTTTGCTCAGGAAGATGTAGGCGTCATCGGTGACGGGCTGGTTCAGCGGTGCGCCCTTGGCCTTCCAGTCGGGGATCAGCTCGGTCAGGGCTTTGGGGTCCATGATGGCGCCCGAGAGAATGTGCGCGCCAGGCTCAGAGCCTTTTTCCAGCACTACCACCGAGACGTCTTGGCCCTTTTCAGCGGCCAGTTGCTTGAGCCGGATGGCGGTGGACAGGCCGCCTGGGCCGCCGCCCACAACGACCACGTCGTACTCCATGGATTCGCGGGGACCGTACTGGGTCAATATTTCTTCGTTCGTCATGAGCGTCTCGTCGGGCGTTTGATAATGGTCTGATTTTCTACAGACAGGAGTGTGAACCACTGTCTGGCTGGCGACTGATTGTATTCAAGGAATACAGACAATCGAACGACCGTTCTTTTTTGTGGAAATCGGAGGCTTTCAATGGCATACAGCATCGACTTGTCCGGCCGCGTGGCCTTTGTCACCGGTGCATCCAGCGGGCTGGGCGCACAGTTTGCCCGCACCCTGGCGCGTGCAGGCGCGGGCGTGGTGCTGGCCAGCCGCCGTATCGAAAAGCTCAAGGAGCTGCGCGCGCGCATCGAAGGCGAGGGCGGTGATGCCCATGTGGTCGAGCTGGACGTGACCGACCACGACTCCATCAAGTCTGCCGTGGCGCACGCAGAGACCGAGATGGGCTCTATCGACATCCTGGTCAACAACTCGGGCGTGAGCACGACCCAGCGCATCCAGGACGTGACACCCGAGGACTACGACTACGTCTTCGACACCAATGTGAAGGGCGCCTTTTTTGTGGCGCAAGAGGTGGGCAAGCGCATGCTGGCCCGTTCGCGCGGTGCAGCGCCGGGCAGCTTCACGGGCGGGCGCATCATCAACATTGCATCCATGGCCGGCCTGAAGGTTTTGCCCCAGATCGGCGTGTACTGCATGAGCAAGGCCGCCGTGGTGCACATGACGCGCGCCATGGCGATGGAGTGGGGCAAGTTTGGCATCAACGTGAACGCCATTTGCCCCGGCTACATCGACACCGAAATCAACCACCACCACTGGCAGACCGAACAAGGCCAAAAGCTGGTGAATATGCTGCCGCGCAAGCGTGTGGGCAGCCCCGAAGACCTGGACGCGCTGCTGGTGATGCTGGCCAGCGACCAGAGCCATTTCATCAACGGCGCGGTGATTGCGGCGGACGACGGCTTTGCGATTTGATTCGGGTGGCAGGGTTTTGATGGAAATGCCCTTCTAGCCCTTATCTGGTAAGTGTGGGTAGCTATCATTTTTGAGTTTTTGACGTGCAGGCGGCCCTGCGCTGAGGCTTTGCCGCTCTCGCTTTCACTGCGGCGCGTTGGTCACTCCAATGCCGCCATCGCCTGAGCCTCGGATTTCAGTCCGCTCAGGAACACCCGTCGCATCACAGCCCCTGGCATCCAGCGCAAGGCCAGATTGCGCAGGTAGAAGGACACCGGCGTGGCAGGCACAAAGGCGGGGGCGATCTTGCGGCTGCGCCGTTGCAGGCGTTCGATGGTCGGGTGCAGCCTGCGCCTGTGTGCGACCAGTGCTTGCTCTAGTTGCTCTGCCTTGGGGGCCTGGCCTTTGCCAGTGCTGCGTTCCAGCTCTTGCGCCAACACGCCAGCCGATGCCAGCGCCATGCCCGCCCCCTGGCCCGAGATGAGCGACAGGCTGTGTGCTGCATCGCCCATCAGCAAGATGCGGCCCCGGTGCCAACTGGGCAAAACCACCAGCGCCAGGTCGTCGATGACCAGTTCTGTGCCGGCCTGCACAGCGGCCAGCCCGCTTTGCACCACGGCATGGCTGTGGGCGGTGACTTGGGCCAGCAGAGCATGCCTGCCTTCGAGGGGGACGGGGCCGTGGACGGGACTGCGCCACACATGCAAGGCGGCAGTGCGCTGGGCGTCGAGGCTGTAATACTCGCTTTGCAGGCCGGGCTCTGCGTACGAGACAAAGTCTTCTGTCGGCTGCCAATTCTCGGGAATGTCATAGGCCGCGTAGCGATACCCCAGCGGTCGCAAGCAATCGGCAGAGGGCGCAATGTGCTGGGCGCGCAGGCTGGAGTGGACACCGTCGGCGGCGATCAGCAAATCGGCTTCGCAACTGCTGCCATCAGATAACAGGACGCTGAGGAGGCCTCCGGCGGGGTCGTGTTGCAGCCCCTGCACCGAGGTGCCCATGCTGATCTGGACATGGTCGCGTACGGCGTTGTGCAGCACATGTACCAACTGCGTGCGCCGCAGCGTGATCCAGTCCATCTCGGCCAGCAGTTGGCGGTAGTCCACGCTCAGGATGTCGCGGCCCCGCCGGTCGCGGTAGGTGTGTGTGCCCATGTCGGGGTAAGCGACGGCTTTGAGATCGGGCACCAGCCCCATGCGCCGGGCGGTGCCCAGGCCAGGGCCAGACAGTCCCATCATGTGTCCGCCATCGCGCAGGTGGCTGGCGCGCTCCACGACGTGTACGCGCCAGCCTATGTGGTGGAGCCACCAAGCAGCGGCCAGGCCCGCGATGCCAGCACCTGCGATCAACGCCAAGGGCGCATTGCGATGCGCAGGGGTGGGGTCCCGCACTGGTGCGCCCGTGGTGAGGCGGGCTGCTTTGGCTGGGGCAATGGGTTGGGCAATGGATTGGGGTTGTGCCGAGGTCATCATGGGGAGGTGCTTGGTTTGTCAGAGGAAGTCATGCAAGGTGGCTCGGCAGCGGGGTGGTGTGGCCCCTGCTGCGGGCCTGGGCTGCGCTGGTCCGGCGTGGCGGCCAGGCCGCCGCGTCGGCGCACCCAGGTTGGCAACGCCAGGGCCAGCGCCCCTAAGGCGGCGGCTGTGGCGAAGCTGTGGGGGTGGCCCGTGAGTGAGGCCATCCAACCACCCGCTACGCCGCCGACCATGGCCACGGCGGCATCGGTGCATTGCAGCAGGGTGAAGTCCAGCCCCGGCTGGCGCGCACTGGTCAGGCCCATGAGCCAGGCGTAGCGCGCGACAAAGCCACACGCCATGGCGATCAAAAAGAAGGTAGCTGCCGCCAGCAGCGCAGCGGTGGGTGCTGCTGATGCTGCGCAGATGGCGACCAGCAGCAGCGCTGTGGCTTCGATGGCCAGCGCAGCGTGCAAGGCCCGCCACACCCCGGCACGCTGCACCAGCGCCCCTGCGGCCACGGTGCCTGCCAGCCCTGCGCACAGCCCGCCCACTCCCCAAAACGTTGCCAGCTGGGCCATGCCCACACCGCGGTCGATCAGCCAGGGACCGAGCATGCCTGCGCACAGCCGAACCCCCAGGCCCAAGCCCAGCACCAACACCATGCCCGAGCGCATTGCGGTGCTTTGCCAGGCATGGCGCCAGTGGGCGCGGTGGTGGGTGCTGGCTGCATCGGCTAAATCAGCGACTGGGCGTGGTGGCTCGCGCAGTCGCCACAAGGGCAGTGTGAGGGCGGCTGTCAGCACGCCCATTGTGCCTATGGCGGCTGCCCAGCCCACCTGTTCAAACAGCAGAACAAAAACGCTGCCGCCCATGGCCATGCCGATGTAGCTGCCGCCCACTTGCGCCACATTGCCCCAGCCACGTTGGTGCACTGGGAGTTGATCGATGGCAAAGCCGTCGGCTGCGATGTCCACAGTGGCGGTGGCCAGGGCAGCCATGGCCAGCAGTGCTACCACGGCGGTCAGCTGGTTATGGCTCCAGCCTGCTGCCTGTGCGCTGCGGGGGGCCAAGGCGCATAGCATGGTCATGCACAGGGTTACCAGCCATTGCCCAGCCAGAATCAGGGGCCGCGAGCGCCGCTCTGCGCGGCCTGCGGGCAGTCTCCAGCGTTCCACCCAGGGGGCCCACAGGCCTTTGAGCACCCACGGAGCCAACACCAAAAAGGCCAGGCCAGTGGTTTGCAAAGACGCCCCTGTGCTGCGCAGCAAGGCCGGCAGAGCCTGCGTGGCCAGCCCCGTGATGAGACTTTGCACCGCATAGATACCGAGCAGTGCCGCACACAGTGCGCTGGTGGTGAGGGCCAGTGTGGGTCGCTCTGAGTGTGGATGCACCCGCAAAGCGGTGGTGGACTCAGTAGTCATAGGCCAGCATGACACCCACGGTGCGCGGCAGCGCCACTTGCGCCATGGTGCCGACAGCGGCGTTGCTGAACCCGTACACGCGGTATTTTTTGTCAGTCAGATTGTGTGCGTAGGCTGTGATTTGCCAGTGGCTGTCAATGGCCCAGTGAAGTGACAGGTCGACCAAGGTGTAGCCGTTTTGGCGCAGGGTATTGGCAGCGTCAAAATATTGCGAGCCCGTGCGGCGCACCGAGAGTGTGGGCCGCAGCACACCCCACCCCGTGGCAAAGCGCCCGCTCAAGCCCAGCGACAGCAATTGATGGGGTGCAAAGGGCACGTCGTTGCCCGTGCATGCAGCGCAAGAGGCGGGGTCTTCATAGCGGCGGAACGTGGCTTTGTTCACCGCTGCGGAGGCGTCCAGCGTCCACTGCGCGTTCAGCTTCCAGCGGGCATCTAGCTCCAGCCCACGCGAGCGGGTGTCGCCGACGTTGCGCAGGGTTTGGTAGCCCAGGTCGTTGCCGCGGTACAGCTGCGTGTCCTGGATGGCCACCTGGTACAGCGCTGCGCCGACTTGCCAGTCCCCCTGTTGCCAGCGCGAGCCCAGCTCGACGCTGGTGGATCGCTCGCGCCCAAAGGGCTGGGCGTCGTAGGCGTTGGATGGTGCCAGGTTGAAGCCGCCGGGCTTGTAGCCCTGCGACACCGTGGCGTAGCTGCGCCAGGCGGGCGTCCATTGGTAGGCCGCGCCCAGCTTGCCCAGGGTGGTGTTGCCATCGATGCGCCCACTGCCGCTGAAGCGGTCCATGCTGTAGGCCGCGTTGAGGGATGCACCAGCGAAATTCGTGGACGCCTTGTCTTTGGAGTGGCGAATGCCCGCACTCAAGTCCAGCGCAGAGGTGGCGTGCCAAATGACATCACCGTAGCCAGCCACCGAGCTGCTGTTGTTGGAGGATGCAGAGTTCAAGCCTGTCAAGCCATAGGTTGGTAGTGCGTTGACGTAGTCGCGCCTTTGTTGCACGGACTGGCGGTACAGGCCGAAGACGCCATCCCACGCGCGGGTGTGGTTGCCTGCGGAGTCCTTGCCACGGGTGGCCAGGCGAATCTCCTGCATGTTTTGTTTCCACGTCTCCGGTTGCTGGCTGTCGTAGGGGCCAATGGGGTAGCGGCGGGCGATGTCAGCGTCTTGCCAGGCGGTGGTGGCAGACAGGCGCCAGTCGCCCAGGTCGTATTGACCGCTAAGGGTCTGGCTTGTCGTGCAGCGCCGCTGCGCGAAGCTGGCCACTGCGGTGGGCATGGTCGGCATCACATAGGCTTGCTGGCTTTCGATGTTGTCCCAGGGCACATAGGCGTCTTGGCTTGCGCGTGTGCACTCGCGACCAAGGTTCAGCGCCATTTCCCAGGGCGCTCCCGTTGGTGCCATGCGCAGCTTGGCGGCGCCCAGGGTGGCGCGGGCGCCGCCTTGGTGGTCTTGGCCAGTGACCGGGTTGTACAGCGCGCCGAGGGCGTCATCGCGCGAGACAGACACTGAACCGTAGAGCAAGTTGGGCGTTATAGCGCCGCTGGCAGTTCCTTCGACGCGGTAGCCGCCGCGGCTGGACGCGCCTGCGCCCAAGTGCATCCGGGTCTCATTGTCGGGGCGCTGGCCGATGATGTTGAGCACCCCGCCTTGTGCGCTTTTGCCATACAACGTGCCTTGGGGCCCCTTGAGCAGCTCGACCCGTTCCACGTCCTGCAGTGACTGGATGGCAAAAATGGGTAACTGGGGGACGCCGTCGACGTAAACCGTCAGCGCTGGGTTGTAAAAGTCCTGGGCCGAGGACACACCACGCAGGCTGATGATGGGGTACAGAAATGAGGCACTTTGCGAAATTTGCACCCCGGGCAGCACCCGCTGCAGGTCTTGTGTCGTCGCAATCTGAGCGTCTTCTAGCGCCTGATGATCGCGCACCACGGCGCTGCCGATGAATCGGGACAACGCTTGGTCACGTTTGCCTGAGGAAATCGTGACATCGGGCAGCGTGGCATCCGGTGCAGCGGTCTGGGCCCATCCCAGGCTGCACAGGCTGGCCAAGCAGGCAGCCGCCAAGGGCAGCCGTACATGAGGTGGCGACTTGGCGCGCGTGAAGTGGTGCGGCATGTTGTGTACTCATTTGTATAAAATGAGAATTGTTCTTATTTGGGTGCGGCTGCGCTAGCGGTTTTTGTTCCGGGTTAGCGGTTTTGAGGAGAAATCTCGTGGGTATGGACAAAGGCCAACCGTATGCAACCGCCGATGCCGTGGCGGCCTACAGTGGCCACCCCTTGCTGCCTGCAGTCAGCCTGCCTCTGGATTGGGCCCAGGCCTCACGGGTGCACGATCTGGCCGATGGAATCACCCTGACTTGCTGGAGTGGCCAGCCAGCAAGCGATCTTCAGGTCAGCGCCAAAGGGCCTCCCATGTTCTGCATCGCAGTTTTGTTGGAGGGCAGCGCCAGCATGGCGCTCGATGGCGGGCCGATGCTGGAATTGCGCTCTGGCATGGCGGTGGTGCAAACCGCGGCACGGCCAGTGTCCGGCTGCTTTGCCATGCGTGGGGGACAGCCTAGTCGGTTGGTCGACATACGCTTTTCTCTAGAGGGGTTGCAGCGTGTGGGCGGCAAGCCCCTGGTGGCATTGCAAGGGCGGTTTTTGCAGGATTGCAGCCTGGTGCAGTCGCAGACGCTTTTGGGCGGTTTTCCTGCGCCGGCCGAGTTGCTGCGCGTGGCCACCGACATTCTGACCAGCGACTTTGGCGATGAGACGGTGTGCCGTCTGTACCTGCAGGCCAAGGCGTTAGAGGCGCTGGCGATTGTGCTTCAGACGGTGGGGCCGTCCGCCCCGACAGGCCGCATGGCCCGCGAGCGCACGCGCTTGCTGCAGGCGCGCCGCTTGATGGACGAGCGTTATGGTGAAGACTGGACGATTGCCAAGCTGGCCCGTGCTGTAGGGCTTGGCGAGAAGAAGCTGCAGGCTGGGTTTCGGGAAATGGCAGGGCGATCCGTGCATGAGCATTTGCGCGAAGTGCGCTTGGCCGCCGCCGCTGCGTTGCTGGCCGACGGTGTGAGCGTCACAGATACTGCCTTGACCACAGGCTTCACCAGCCTGAGCCACTTCAGCAAAGCATTCCGTGCTGCTCGTGGTGTTTTGCCCAGCCATTGGCGTCAGGTCCGCCATTGAGCGCGGCTCACAAAACGCAGCGTAGCGGCCACTGGCAGTGGGGGCTGCTTGTACTGCTGCGACTGCTTGCACAAACCGCAGCGCATTGCCCCATATTGCAAAACGAGTAGGAAAATGCTGCTAAAACCAATATAGATAAGCGCAGGCAGCTATCTAATCAGGAGCGATTGGGTGGCAATACTGCGCTGCTGGGTACGGCGGATTCAGGCAGCACCACGCAGTACCCCAGCGGCATGCCACGGTCTTTCACCACCCCCAGCAGCAGCACCCGGCGCAGGCTGGGCAGGTAGCGTATGGCGGTTTGCGGTGCTGTGTAGGCAGGGGTGTCCCTTAGCCGCTCAGTCAGTTGCAGGCTGCGGCCTGTGGGCTGGTGGGTGATGGTCAGTGTGCGGGTGCCGGTGTACACGTCCTGCTGGATGGTGCCCTCCGTGCCGTAGAAACCGCCACCCACCGTGCGCGTGCGTTTCTTGCCCTCAAACGTGGTGTGGATGCGCAGCACCCCGTCGATGCTGGTGCAGTCGTCGGTAAAGCCTGATGCGCAAGTCATGGGCAGCAATTCGCTGTGCTGCACCACGCGCACGTCGGGCGCTTTGACATCGGCCATGGGCACGTGGACGAGGCGGGCGCCACTGGCTGTGGCTTCCACGCGCCAGGCAGTGGCCAGCGGGTGGTCGTCAATGCCCAGGCGCGCTATGCCTATGCCAGCGGTGATCCAGTAGGCAGGCGGCTGTGCGCCGTTGTACAGCAGTGATGTGCTGGGCCAGGGCTGCAAGCGGCCTGGCTGCTGCTCTATCTCCAAGGCGCTCAGTGCCAGGGCGTTGGTCGGGCCAGGGGCCCACCGAAAGCCCTCTGGCAGTCCCGCTGCGTGGCCAAAGGCAGCGGGCAGCCCCACGGCCAGGCACAGCAGCCGGAGCAAGCGGCTCAACAGCCTGCCCACGGATCGCTTTGCAGTTCGGATCATTGGGGCGCCTTGGGCATGCGGCCCATCGCATAGAACTCGGGGTTGGGCATCATCCCGGCAAAGCTCGCCATGCGGTTGGAGAGGCCAAAGAACGCTGTGATGGCGGCAATGTCCCAGATGTCTTCGTCGTCAAAGCCGTGGGCGTGTAGCGTGCTGAAGTCGGCGTCTTCAATGGCATGCGACTGCTGGCACACCTTCATCGCAAAGTCGAGCATGGCGCGCTGGCGCGGGCTGATGTCGGCTTTGCGGTGGTTCACAGCCACTTGGTCGGCCACCAGCGGCTTCTTTTCGTAGATGCGCAAGATGGCGCCGTGCGCCACCACACAGTACAGGCACTGGTTGGCCGCGCTGGTGGTGGTGACGATCATCTCGCGCTCGCCTTTGGTCAGGCTGCCTTCTTCTTTGAGCATGAGCGCATCGTGGTACGCGAAGAAGGCCCGCCACTCGGCCGGTCGGCGTGCAAAGGCCAGGAACACGTTGGGGATGAAACCCGCCTTGTCTTGCACCGCCAAGATGCGGTCCTGGATGTCTTGCGGCAGGGTGTTCAGATCGGGATGCGGGTAGCGGGGGGATGTCACCGTTTGTCTCCTCAAAGTCTGTGCGGGGCCATGTCGGCACTTGCACAGCCATCATAGGGCGAAGGTGCCGCGCTCGCGTTGGACGAGGTCTGCCAACCCACCTGCGGTGCGATGATCCGTGCTCTGAATGCGCGGCGGGCGCGCGTTCGCACAGCCAGGGGTTGCCACTGCATGACTGACACTTTCCGCAAAGATTTTGACAAAGGGCTTGCCACGCGCAAGCAGGTGATGGGCGAGGACTTTGTAGCCAATGCCTTTGCCAATGCCACCGATTTCACGATGCCCATGCAGGAGTTCATCACCCGCAATGCCTGGGGCGATGTGTGGCAGCGCGAGGGGCTGGAGCTGAAGACCCGCAGCCTGATCACCGTCGCCTTGTTGACGGCATTGGGCAAGCAGCATGAGCTCAAGGGGCATGTGCGCGGCGCGTTGAACAACGGCGCCAGCGTGCAGGAGATCCAGGAGGTGCTGCTGCACGCCAGCATCTACTGCGGCGTGCCCGCTGCGGTCGACGCCTTTCGCTCGGCGGCTGAGGTGATTGACGGGCCCAAGCCGGGCTGAGGTTAAAACCCTGCGATAGGGCGGCGGGATCAATTGCCTGCCAGCAGCTTGTGCACCAGGTCGGCCGCCGTCGACGCGTTGTACTTGCGCATGAGCCGGGCACGGTAGATCTCCACCGTGCGGTGGCTGATTGCCAGCGTGCGGCCAATTTCCTTAGAGGTCAACCCCTCCAGCAGGCGCGCGGCCACCTCGCGCTCGCGGCCCGTGAGCTCAGCGCGCACGGGGCGTTGCGAGCTGAGGTCTTCAAAACTCCAGATGCCCGAGGCGTGGGGTTCGTCGCGGTTGAGTGCACGGCCCGACACATGGCACCAGAACAGCTCGCCGTTGGCCCGCTTCATCACGCGGTTGTCGGCGTAGTGGCCTTTGGCGTTCAGAATGGGGGCCATGTGTGCGCCCAGGCGCTCGTATTCGTCTGCACTGGGGTACAGCACCTGGAACGACTGGCCCATCAACACCTCGCGCGAGGCGCCAAACATCTCGCAGACGTGGCGATTGCAGTCCACCATGGTGCGGTTGCGAGACAGCACCAGCCCGACGGGGGCCATGTCAAAAGCCAAACGGTAGTCAACGTCCATGGTGTGTGCTGTGATCGGGGGGCAGTGCTTCACTGCGGGCAAATCTTTACGGGGTACTACTTACAAGGGTACGTAGTATCGTAGTGCATCCAATATTCGCAAGGAGATCGTGGTGAACAAGTTATTTCCCTCAGCGGCCAAGGCGCTGGAAGGCGTCGTAGCCGATGGCCAGTTGCTGGCCGTGGGTGGCTTTGGGCTGTGCGGCATCCCTGAAGCCCTGATAGACGCACTGCGCGACTCGGCGGTGAAGAACCTTACCGTCATCTCCAACAACGCCGGGGTGGACGGCTTTGGCCTGGGCAAGCTGCTCGAAACCCGGCAGATCAAGAAAATGATCTCGTCCTATGTGGGCGAGAACAAGGAGTTTGAGCGCCAGTACCTGGCGGGCGAGCTGGAGCTGGAGTTCACGCCCCAGGGCACGCTGGCCGAGAAGCTGCGCGCAGGCGGCGCGGGCATTCCAGCCTTCTTCACCAAGACTGGCGTGGGCACCATCGTGGCCGAGGGCAAGGAGCTGCGCGAGTTCGATGGCGAAACCTATGTGATGGAGCGCTCGCTGGTGCCGGATGTTTCGTTGGTCAAAGCCTGGCGTGCAGACAAGTCGGGCAACTTGCAGTTCCGCCTCACAGCGCGCAACTTCAACCCCGCAGCGGCCACGGCCGGCAAGATTTGCATCGTCGAGGTGGAAGAGGTGGTGGAAACCGGCGCCATGGCGCCCGACCAGGTCCATCTGCCTGGCATTTACGTGCACCGCATCGTGCACAACCCCACGCCCGAAAAGCGCATTGAGAAGCGCACCATCACTGACAAGGCTGGCGTCTGAGCGCGCTGCAGCACAACCGTACAGAACAAGCTGGAGAAATCACTATGTCGTGGAGTCAAGACCAAATGGCGGCCCGTGCCGCCCATGAGCTCGAAGACGGCTTTTACGTGAACCTGGGCATTGGCATTCCCACGTTGGTGGCCAACTTTGTGCCCGCTGACAAGGAGGTGTGGCTGCAGTCTGAAAACGGCATGCTGGGCATTGGCCCATTCCCTACCGAAGATGAAGTCGATGCCGACCTGATCAATGCGGGCAAGCAGACCGTCACCACCATCAAGGGCTCGTCCATTTTTGGCAGCGACCAGTCGTTTGCCATGATCCGTGGCGGCAAGATCAACTTGTCCATCCTGGGCGCCATGCAGGTCAGCGAAAAGGGCGACCTGGCCAACTGGATGATCCCCGGCAAGATGGTCAAAGGCATGGGCGGCGCCATGGACCTTGTGGCGGGTGTCAAGCGCGTGATCGTGCTCATGGAGCATGTGGCGCGCAAGAAAGACGGCACCGAAGACATGAAGATCCTGCCCAGCTGCACCTTGCCCCTGACGGGTGTGGGCGTGGTGGACCGCATCATCACTGACCTGGGCGTGATGGACGTGACACCTGAAGGACTGAAGTTGGTGGAACTGGCGCCAGGGGTGAGCTTCGAGCAGATCCAGTCCAAGACGGGCGTGACCTTGCTGCGCTGACGTCGCGCACCGCTGCGCACTGCCTCAAGGGGCCGACTGCCAGAAATGGCCGTCGGCCCTTGTTGTTTGGGCCGTTTCTTTTCATTACGGCTGGGGGGGGGGGGCACGGGCATGCGAATGAAGGACATTCTGGTTTGCATCAGCGCGCTGTTCACCAAGCCGTGACAATTGCTTGCATGCAAACCGCGCCCCAAGAAACCACCCAACGCACCTTGCGCTTTATGGCGCTGGCCGCTTTTACCAGCATGGCCTCCATGCGCGTGTGCGACCCCATGCTGCCCGCCTTGTCGCAGGAGTTCAATGTCAGCACGGGCGATGCCTCGGCGGTGATTGCAGCCTTTGCCGTGGCCTACGGGTTGCTGCAGTTGTTTTATGGCCCCCTGGGCGACCGGCTGGGCAAGACCCGGGTGGTGATTGGGGCCACATCGGCGTGTGCATTGTTCAGTGCCATCACGGCGCTGGCACCTAACCTGACGGCGCTGGTGGTATCGCGTGGGGCCATGGGGGCCTCAGCGGCAGGCATCATTCCGCTGAGCATGGCCTGGATTGGTGACCAGGTGCCTTACGAGCAGCGCCAGGAGACCCTGGCGGGGCTGATGGTGGCGACTGTCTCCGGGATGATGGCGGGCCAGTGGTTTGGTGGCTTTGCTGTGGAGGCATTGGGTTGGCGCGCAGCGTTTGCAGTGCTGTCGCTGCTGTTTGCCGTGGCTGCCGCGCTGCTGTGGCGGCAGGTGAGTGCAGTGGCTGCCCAAGCGCCTGTCGACGCCGGGCCGCAAGCGGTGCCTTTTTCGCTGCGCACCTATCTCTTCAATACCCGCCAATTGCTCGCCATGCCCCGCGTACGCTGGGTGCTCACCGTGGTCACTATCGAGGGCGCCTTGGCCTTTGGCACGCTGGCGTTTGTGCCCAGCCGCATGGTCGAGGGGTTTGGCTTGTCGGCTGCAGCGGCCGGGGGCGTGATGGTGCTGTATGGCATTGGCGGCTTGCTCTACAGCCTGTTTGCCCGGCGCTGGCTGGCCTTGCTGGGTGAGCACGGGCTGGCCATGTTAGGGGCCTCGGCCATTGCCTGCGGCTTGCTGCTGCTGGCCTGGTCGCCCGTGGTGGCGTGGGCGGTGGTGGGTTGCTTCTTTGCGGGCCTGGGCTTTTACATGCTGCACAACACCTTGCAGACCCAGGCCACGCAAATGGCCCCCCACGCCCGAGGCATGGCCGTGACCTTGTTCGCATGCCTGTTGTTCCTGGGGCAGTCGTGCGGGGTGTTTTTGGTGGCGTTGAGTGTGGACCGGGGCTGGCTGGTGCCGGTGTTCACGGCCGCCGCCCTGGGCGTGGTGGCGCTGGGGGCGGTGATTGGCCGGTCGCTGCACCGAGCGCGCGCGATGGACGCAGCAGGGGCCTCGTCGGCCAAATAACCTGCGTGTCTTATGACGTAATTTTTTGATGGTTTGATTTTTTATAGCAAAGCAATACAGTTCAGCCCCTGACCCAACTATCCAGCGCCGCTGCGGGTCACCCACCCGGGCGGCGCGCTTTGTTTGCATGATTGAATTACGGGGCATTACCCAGACATACAAGGGCCCACAAGGCCCGGTGGAGGCCTTGCGAGGCATTGACCTGCACATCACACCCGGCGAGGTGTTTGGCATCATCGGGCGCAGTGGCGCGGGCAAAAGCTCGCTGGTGCGCGTCATCAATTTACTCAACCGGCCCACGCGCGGTGAAGTCATCGTCAACGGGCGCGACCTGACGAAGTTGAGCGACGCCCAGTTGCGCGAAGCGCGCCGAGACATCGGCATGGTGTTCCAGCACTTCAACTTGCTGTCGTCGCGCACCGTGTACGACAACGTGGCCCTGCCGCTGGAGCTGGCGGGCATGGACAAAGCCGCCATCCGCGAGCGGGTGAGCCCGCTGCTGGAGCTGGTGGGCCTGGCCGCCCTGGCCGACCGCTACCCCGCCCAGATCAGCGGCGGACAAAAGCAGCGCGTGGGCATTGCTCGGGCCCTGGCCAGCCGCCCCAAGGTGCTGCTCAGCGACGAAGCCACTTCGGCGCTAGACCCCGAAACCACCCGTTCGATTCTGGACCTGCTGCGCCAGGTGAACCGTGAGCTTGGCCTCACCGTGGTGCTCATCACGCACCAGATGCAGGTCATCAAACAGGTGGCCGACCGCGTGGCGGTGATCGAGGCCGGCCAGATCGTTGAGCAGGGCCGTGTGCTCGATGTCTTCACCCAGCCCCAGCAGGCCATCACCAAGAGCCTGATCGACGAAATCCTGCCGCAAGAGCTGCCCGCCAGCGTGCTGCAGCATGTGCGCCACCTGGCAGGCCAGTTGCGCACCACGGCGCCGGGGCATGTGGGCCAGTTGCTGCGCTTGTCTTACGCGGGCGACAGCGCCTACCAGCCGGTGCTCTCGCGCATGGTGCGCGAGTACGGCGTGGACATGAGCATCCTGCACGGACAGGTGGACGAGATTCAGGACCAGACTTTTGGGTCGCTGGCGCTGTACGCCACGGGCGAGCCTGCGCGTCTGAGCGGTGCGGTAGAGCACTTGCGCGCCAACGGCGTGCAGGTGCAAGTGGTTGAGAGCGGGGGTTAAAAGCGATGTTTGCCAATTTCACAGAAGCGATGCTGGAGCTGTTTGTCACCTCGCTGTGGGAGACCCTCATCATGGTGGGTATCTCGGGCCTGGTAGGGGCCTTGCTGGGCGTGCCGCTGGGCGTGTTCTTGCGCCTGACCGACCATGGCGGTGTGCTGCAAAACGGCCCGGTCAACAAGCTGGTGGGCTGGCTGGTCAATGCCGTGCGCTCCACCCCTTTCATCATCTTGCTCGTGGCCATCATTCCGCTGACACGGTTTGTGACGGGTTCGTCCATCGGCACCGCTGCTGCGGTGGTGCCGCTCACCATTGCGGCCGCGCCGTTCGTGGCCCGCCTGGTTGAGGCCGCCCTGCGCGAGGTGGACCATGGGCTGGTCGAGGCCGCCCAGGCCATGGGCGCCACTACCAGCCAGATTGTCTGGAAGGTGCTGCTGCCTGAAGCGCTGCCCGGCATCGTGGCGGGCCTGACCATCACGTTCGTGAGCCTGACGGGCTACTCCGCCATGGCAGGCGCCATTGGCGGTGGTGGCCTGGGCGACCTCGGTATCCGCTATGGCTACCAGCGCTTCTTGCCCGAAATCATGCTGGCCGTGGTGCTGGTGCTGATCTTCTTTGTGCAGGCAGTGCAAAGTCTGGGCGACTGGGCGGTGCGCAAGCTGAGCCATCGCTGAGGACTGCCTGCGACGAATTCACAGGGCAATCGCATCTAAAACGGTCTCCTGTGCCTGAGCGAAACGCCAGCGTTTGACGACTGCCCAAGCGCTGTTTTCGATGAGCCTGCTCGCCCACCTGCAAAGCATCCCCGATCCCCGTATTGACCGCACACGCTGCCACGATCTGCAAGCGATCCTGGCCATAGCGCTGTGTGCCACCCTCGCAGGTGCAGACAACTGTTTAGAAATGGCAGAGTTTGGCGAGCAGCACCAGCAGTGGCTTGCCCGCTTTGTCTCCTTGCCCTGTGGCATCCCCTCACACGACACCTTCGCGCGGGTGCTACGTCTGCTTGATGCGCAACAATTGGAGAGCGCCTGCCAACAATGGCTGCGCCAGGTCGCAGGCCAGGTGCAGGGCACGGTGGCCATTGATGGAAAGAGTGTGCGCGGCAGTCGCAAGGGCGATGCGCCCAGGGCGCTGCACATGGTCAGCGCCTGGGCCGCCGACATGGGATTGCTACTGGGCCAGTGCAAGGTCGATGGCAAGAGCAACGAGATCACAGCCATCCCCGAGCTGCTGCGCCTGCTGCATCTGAAGGGCTGCATCGTCACCATTGATGCCATTGGCTGCCAAAAAATAATAGCCGAGCAACTGCATACGCATGGTGCGGACTACGTTTTGAGTCTCAAGGCCAATCAGCGACACATGCACGCCGTGGTGCAAAAGCACTTTGGGACACCAGACGGCGATGTCCCTGGCAAAGACAACACCTACGCCGAGTGCTTTACGGGCCATGGGCGCCAGGAGCATCGCAGCTACAAGGTCAGCCCCATCCCCCAAGCGCTGGCGCGAGCGGCAGCGCATTGGCCTGGACTTGCCAGCGTGGTGCAGGTGGTGCGCCAGCGCCAGCAGGCAGACAAACCTGCCAGCAATGAGGTCAGCTACTACCTGAGCAGTCTGCCCGCGCACACGCCAGCGCATGTGGTGGCACGCAGCATCCGAGCGCACTGGAGTGTGGAGAACCAGTTGCACTGGAGCCTGGACGTAGCCATGCGCGAGGATGCCTCGCAGTCCTACAAAGATCAGGGGCCACACAACCTGAGCCTGCTGCGGCGCATGGCGCTGCAGATGCTCAAGAGCGACTCATCGGTGAAGATCGGCGTGCAAGCTAAGCGCAAGCGCGCTGGCTGGAATCTGGCTTACTTGGAGCAGCTATTGGGCATCTCTGATTAGATGCGATTGCCCTGGACGAATTCACTGGTTGCTACGGTTTTGATAGCTGCCAGCGCCTGTTATGCAAGCGCTGGCAGCTATTTTTGTTTGTAGTGTCTGATGAGGCTGAAGGTTGACCCTGCGCCCTTTACCTGTGCGGCGCAGGCGTGGAAGAATGGGCGCTATGACATACACGACCTACTGCGCTCCAAGTCCGTCCCCAGGGGCCGCAAGGCAAGCCCGCACCGCCTGGCCCTTGTTGGTGTTTGGTGCATGGGGCCTGGGCGTTGGATGGCCCACCGCTGAGGCCCTGGCCCAAAGCCCTGCAGAGCCTGCGCCGGGCATGGTGGCGTCACCCGATGGCAGCTTTGTGGTGGACGAACGCATGCGCCTGGCTTGGGCCCGGTGTGTGGAGGGCATGGAGTGGAATGGCAAAACCTGCACCGGCACGCCCCTGATGCTGGACCGTGCCCAGGCCCGTGCCCGCGCCACCGAGCGCTGGAAGGCCGAAGGGCTGGACTGGCGCCTGCCTCGGGCCCCTGAGCTGCAACGCCTGGTGAACAAAGCGGCCCAGCCACCCGCGGTGGATGCGGCCTTGTTCCCCGCAACGCCGCCCGAGTGGCACTGGACATCGACCACCGATGTGAAAGCCGGACAGGCGAACCAGTACACCTACAGCAACACGATGCAGAACCGCTCAGGCCAGGGCGAAGGCCAGATGTCTTACTTGCATGGCTGGGCTGTGCACATGCGCACGGGCGAGGCACGCAAGGACGTGGGCAAAGACTCCAAGCTGCCCGTGCGCTTGGTGCGCACCTGGGTGGCGCCTTAGAACCTGTTCTTGGCCCTGTGTCAGTGCTGCACGCCTGGGTGCAATGGGGCGGGCGCCGTTGCGGGCGCAGGGGCCACGCGTTCGAGCACATGGCGCGCCATGCTTTGGGCCAGTGCTTCGTCGCGCACCACCACGGTGCCAATGCCGTCTGCGCGCAGCAGGGCTGATTCTTCTTCGCTGTGGCTGCGCACCACAATCTCGATGCCCGGGTTCAAGGCCCTGGCCGTTTCGGCCATCTGGCGCACATGCAGGGTGTCTGGAATGGCGATGACCAGCACGGCAGCATTGGCGATGTGGGCCTGGATGAGCACCTCGGGTTCGGCCGCGTTGCCTGACACGGCGGCCAGGCCCGCATTGCGCAAAGACTCCACCAGCTCCCGGTTCTGCTCGGCCACTACATAGGGCACGCCTTCGGCCCCCAGCGCCTTGGCAATGCTGCGGCCCACCTGGCCGTAGCCCACCAGCACCACCTGGCCCTTGAGGTATTTGCGTTCGGTGCTCATGGGCAATTCGGCGTAGGGGTCTTCGCGCCGGTCCAGTCTGCGCGCCAGCTCTGAGCGTTTGAGCAGCCACGCCTGCAGCGGAGCAATGGCGGCAAACAGCAGGGGGTTGAGCGCAATCGAAATCAGCGCCCCGGCTAGCACCAGGCTCATGCCCACGGCAGGCAGCAAGCCCAGCGCGACCCCCAGCCCCGCCAGGATGAATGAGAACTCGCCAATCTGCGCCAGGCTGGCCGCCACCGTCAGGGCGGTGTTGAGCGGGTAGCGAAACGACAGCACCAGCGCCAGCGCCGCCAGCGACTTGCCCAGCATGATGATGGCCACCACGCCCAGCACCGGCAGGGGCTGCTGCACCAGCACCATGGGGTCAAACAGCATGCCCACCGACACGAAGAACAGCACCGAAAACGCATCGCGCAGCGGCAGCGACTCTTGCGCTGCGCGGTGGCTCAGCGAGGATTCGCGCATCACCGTGCCCGCAAAAAATGCCCCCAGCGCAAACGACACACTGAACAGCGCCGACGCCCCGTAGGCAATGCCAATGGCGGCGGCAACGACCGACAGCGTGAACAGCTCGCGCGAGCCCGTCTTGACCACCTGCCACAGCAACCAGGGCAGCACCCTGCGGCCCACCAGTAGCATCAGCGCAATGAAGGCGGCCACTTGCAGCAGGGTCTGGCCCAGTGCCATCCACAGCGGGCGCGCGTCTTCAGCCTGCGGGGCGGTGCCGCCCAGCAGGCCCGCCAGCGGGGGCATCAGCACCAGCACCAGCACGCAGGCCAGGTCTTCCACCACCAGCCAGCCCACGGCAATGCGCCCGTTCATCGAGTCCAGCACGCCGCGCACTTCCAGCGCCTTGAGCAGCACCACCGTGCTCGCGCACGAGAGCGACAGACCAAAAATCAGGCCACTGCCCAGGCTCCAGCCCATCCACCAAGCCATGGCCATGCCCAACAACGTGGCCACGCTCATCTGCACCACGGCCCCCGGCACCGCCAGCCTGCGCACCGACAGCAGATCGCCCAGCGAAAAGTGCAGCCCTACGCCAAACATCAGCAGCATCACCCCAATCTCGGACAACTGCGAGGCAATGTGCGCATCGGCCACAAAGCCCGGCGTGGCCGGTCCAATCAAAATGCCCGCCAGCAGGTACCCCACCAGCGCGGGCAAGCGCAGTTTTTCGGCAATGAAACCAAAGACCAGCGCACCGCCGAAGCCCGCGGCAATGGTGGTGATGAGGGTGAGGTTGTGGTCCATGCCGGGCGTGTGTTGGATTGGGCTCGGTTGTAAAAGGGTGGGGCGATAGCAGCCTTGGCCAAGGCTGAAGTTCAGCCGCGCGGGCTTTTACTGGTCGCATTGCAGTATCAGGCAAACCCGCAGGCTCACCAACCTGGCTTACCCACAAGGGGCCGTGGCGCAAGGGCTTTGGCAAACAGGGGGCAGCGTGCCCGGCCCGCCTTTGGGGAAAACACCCACCCCACTGGGGAGCCGCTCAGCTGGCAGGTGGCGCCATACTTGGCAGCAAAGCGTGTCTGAAATGGGCCTGCCCATGTGGCCGCGCAATGCACCTCAACCCAGGAGACCACACCGCCATGACCCTGCCGTTTCACCCCCTTGATGCCGACTTGTTTGCCCGTGCCCAGCCCTTGCTGGACGATGAATGGCTGACGCAGGACGCTGAGCTGGCCCCGGTGCTGCCCACCGTGCTGGCCCGCAACGTGGGACAAGACTGGCACAAGGCGGGCACGTTCAGGCACCACTTGGTGGGCGTAACGCGCTCGCTCACCGTGTGGCAGCAGCCGCGCGATGTGCGCATGCTGGGGCTGCTGCACAGCGTGTATGGCAATGCCTTTGTAGACCTGGTTAAGTTCGACCCCGCCAGCGAGCGGGCCCGCCTGCGGGAGCTGGTGGGCGAGTCGGCCGAGCATTTGGTGTATTTGTTCTGCACCCAGTCGCGCACGCAGTTTGTGCAAAAGGTGCTGGGCCACGCGCTGGAGGCCGACGGTGGCCTGCTGCTCGACAAAGACGGCGCTCAGCACCGCCTGAGCCCCTACGAAGTGGCCGCCTTCATCATCGTGAGCATGGCCGACACCATCGAGCAGTGGTTCAGCTGGCAAGACGACATCTACTCGCGCTTTCCGCACGTGCAGCACCGCCCGCAGGCCGTGCACTGGGCGGCATCGCTGTGGCCCGGGCCCATGCGGCCCACGGGGCGCATGGTGCACCAGATCAACGGGCTGGCCAAAGCCCTGCAGCACCCAGGGCTCAAAGACTTGCTGCCCATGCCACCGGTGTTTGCGCACTGCAGCCAATACCTGTCTGCCGCCAACGAGGCGGCGGCCGCGTCGCTGTACTGGTCCGTCATCCAGCAAGACCAGCCCCTGGTGGACCTGGACGTGGCCACCGGCGTGCTGGAGAGCGCTGTGCGCCACAACCCCTGGGTGGGCGAGCCGCAAATGGTGCTGGCGCAGCTTTACCTGGCGGCCGGGCGGCAGGACGATGCCAAGGCGGCTGCCACCAGCGCCTTGCACCTGTTCAGCGCCTGGGGCAATTCGTGGGACAAGCGCGTGCAGTGGGACGCCTGGGTGGCCTGGACGCGCATCCTTTTGCAAGCCGCCAACGGCGGCCCTTGGCCCGAGCGGCTGGACAAGCTCAACAACGTGGCGCTGCGCAGTGGCGCATGAATCTCTATATATGCTTTAGCGGCTAAGATAATTAAAACTTATTCTTTTGAGTTTTAACTGAAGCTGCGTACGATCTGAAACATCTTAATTTGAAAGGTGTTTCTGTGTACAAGCGTTCTTTGCTGCAATCTGCCCTCGCATTGGCCCTGGCTGCCGGTTTTGTGACAGGCGCCTCGGCCCAGGACAAGCCTGTGAAGATTGGCGTGACCGGCGGCCCCCACGCGCAGATTTTTGAAGTGGTGAAGAAGGTTGCTGAAAAAGACGGCCTGAAGATCCAGGTCATTGAGTTCAGCGACTACGTGCAGCCCAACGCAGCCTTGGCTGCAGGCGACTTGGACGCCAACAGCTACCAGCACAAGCCCTACCTGGACCAGCAAGTCAAAGACCGTGGCTACAAGTTCGTCTCTGCGGGCTACACCGTCAACTTCCCCATCGGCATCTACTCCAAAAAGGTCAAGAGCCTGGACGAGTTGAAGTCGGGCGCCAAGTTTGGGATCCCCAACGACCCTACCAACGGCGGCCGCGTGCTGCTGGTGCTGCAAGAGAAGGGCCTGATCAAGCTGCGCCCCGAAGCGGGCCTGAAGGCCACGCCCCTGGACGTGACCGACAACCCCAAGAAAATCAAGTTCGTGGAGCTGGACGCTGCCCAACTGCCCCGTTCGCTGGACGATCTGGACGCCTCGGCCATCAACACCAACTTCGCCCTGTCTGCCGGCCTGAACCCTGGCAAGGACGCCATTGCCCAAGAAGGCGCCAAGAGCCCTTACGTCAACCTGATCGCTGTGCGCGAGGCCGATAAGGACAAGCCTTGGGTGGGCAAGCTGGTCAAGGCCTACCACTCGGAAGAAGTGCGCAAGTTCATCCAGACCGAGTTCAAGGGCGCTGTGATCCCTGGCTTCTAATCCGCTGGGTGGCTCGCACCCATCTGGAAAGCAAAGCGGGCTTCGGCCCGCTTTTTTTATGGGCGTGCGGGCAGCCAGCCGTGGGGCTTGGCTTGCTCCAGTGAAAACCCGGACATCGTCATCATGTAAGCTTATGTAAACGCATGGCTTAACCTGAATGGAGAGCTGTTTGCCGATGCAGATGCGGATGCCCCAAGCTGAGAAGTGGCTGGTTGCTGGCTGTACAGCCCTGACGGTAGGGCTGTTCGCCGCTGCATTGCTGGCATCTGACCGTGCCGCCCAGGTTTTTTTCGATAACGCCAGCTGGACGCTGGCGTTTTTGCTTTCGGCCTTTTTGGCGTGGCGGGGCAGGGTGCAGGCGTCGGTGGTGGACCACAGCTTGCACAACGGGTTGCTGTTGGGCGCTTTGCTGATTTTGGCGGGGCAGTTGATGTGGAATGTGCAGGTGGCCACGGACTGGAACCCGTTCCCTTCGCCTGCCGATGCTTTATTTTTGGCAGCAGGGCCTGTGTGGGCACTGACGGTGATGCGCGTGACCTTTCAGCGCATTGCGCCGGACCGGGTGTACCCCACTTCTTTGGATTTTGGAGGCGCTGTACTGGCCCTGCTGGCTGTCACGCTGGTGGTCTATGTTCCCAGTGGCGAGCTGAAATCTGCACTCGTTGGCGCTGTGATGGTGCTGTATCCCGTGAGCTTTCTCACTGCAGCCAGTGTCACAGCGCTGGCAGTGCCCAGCGTGGGGGTGCGCTGGCGGCTCTCGCATGGGCTCATCATTGCGGGCATGGTGTGCTACGGGCTCAGCTGGATGCACTGGAACCTGCTGGCATTGCATGGCGAGCTGGCGCCGGGCAGCTGGTTCAACGGTTTGTTCTCGCTGGCTGCGCTGGCCTTGGGCTGGGGCTCGCGGTATTTTCAGGCCGAGTTGAGCAATGATGCAGCGTACCGCCACCGCTGCGAGCAAGTGGTGAACCTGGTGCCCCTGGCCACCATGCTGATGGCCAGCGCAACGCTGTGGCTGCTGTTTACGGCGGCAGGCGCGCGCAGCGTGGTCTACGCCTTGATTTTGGGGTGCTGCCTGTTGGTGCTGGTGCTGGCGGCCCTGCGCCAGGCCATCGTGGTGAGCTTGCTCGAACGTTTGCGCATGGCCGAGGCGGCCATTTTGCGCAACGAAGAGCAGCTCTATCACGTAGCCCACTTCGACACACTGACGGGCTTGCCCAACCGCCGTTACTTTGAAGACGCGCTCGATCAGGCCGTGCAACTGGCGGTGCAGCAGGGCCCCCAGAGCGGGCAGTGCGTGGCGGTGCTGCTGCTGGACCTGGACCATTTCAACAACGTCAACGAAACCTTTGGTCACCGCACGGGCGACAAGCTGCTGGTGGAGGCGGCCAAGCGCATTGCCGATCACCTGCAGGGGCGGGGCTTTCTGGCGCGGCTGGGCGAGGACGAGTTCATGGTCATGCTCGCGCGCTCGCACACCCGCAACGAGGTCGCGCAGCTGGCCGCTTCGCTGGTCGAGAGCTTCATGCAGCCCTGGCAGCTGCCGGGCGTGGGCGCGCAGTTTGTGGGGGCCAGCATTGGCATCAGCCTGTTCCCTGACGATGCACCTGATGCGGCAACCCTGGTGCGCAACGCACACACGGCTTTGAATGCCATCAAAGATGCAGGGCGCGGTACTTACCGCTTTTACATCGACGAGTTCACCCGACAGGCACAGGGCCGCCAGGCGTTGCGTCGCCGTTTGCACCAGGCGCTGCAGGCTGGTGAGCTGAGCCTCGAGTACCAGCCGCAGGTAGGCAGGCGCCAGCAACTGGTGGGGGTGGAGGCGCTGATGCGTTGGCGCCTGGACGGGCGCATGGTGCCGCCCGATGAGTTCATCCCCATTGCCGAGGCCAGTGGCCTCATCGTGCCGCTGGGGCGCTGGGTGTTTGAGACCGCCTGCCGCCAGGCCGCTGTGTGGGACGCTGCGGGCTTCGTGGTGCCAGTGATATCGGTGAACATCTCCACCATCCAGCTGCGCGAGCCGCAGTTTGCCCAGTCGCTGCTGGCCTTGGTGCATGAGGCCGGGCGCGCACCCGCTGATTTCGTGCTGGAGATCACCGAGTCAGAACTGTTGGACGAATCCCTGTATGCCGCCGCCGTGGATTTGCGGCACATGGGGTTTGCTTTGTCGATTGACGACTTTGGCACCGGCCATTCATCGCTCATCAAGCTCAAGCGCTTGCCCGTGGGGGAGCTGAAGATCGACAAGGCGTTTGTCAGCGACATCTGTGAAGACGCCAACGACCGCGAAATTTGTGCCACGGTGCACGCCCTGGCCCGCACCCTGCAACTGGAGGTCGTGGCCGAGGGCGTGGAGACGCAGGCGCAGTTTGACCTACTGGTGGGCATGGGCTGCCACCGGTTTCAGGGGTGGTTGTTTGCCAAAGCCTTGCCGCCCGAGGCGTTGCAGGCGCAGTGGTTGCAACGTGCCGGAGCCCAGCAGCCCCCACGGGGGGATGAGCACGATGCGATAGATGCCTGTATTTGAAGGTTTTGATCAAAATTGCCCCTGGCGCTTGCAGGTAAAGCGCTAGCAGCTATTGTTTTGATAGCGTTTGCATGGCGGTTTCTGCGCCCGCCTATCGGCTCAGGTCCGGCCCACCACCTGCTGCCTGCCACGTGACTTGGCCTCGTACACCAGCGCATCGGCGCGTGCCAGCAGGGCGCTGGTGCTTTCCCCAGCCCGGTAGGCCGTGACACCGAAGCTGGCGCTGATGGTCAGCGGCGGCACGCTGCCCCCGGCAGGGCGTGCCACGCGTGCCGACTCCAGGGGCTGCTCGGGCAGGCTGCGGCACAGGCGTTGCGCGGTGGCCATGGCGGCGTCCAGCTCGGTCTCGGGCAGCACCACCACAAACTCTTCGCCACCATAGCGGGCCACCCAGTCCACCCCATGGCGCAGGCTGGCGCTGACATGGCTGGCAGCATTGCGCAGCACCTCGTCGCCTAGGGCATGGCCATGGGTGTCGTTGAACTGCTTGAAGCGGTCGATGTCCATGAAGATCACCGACAAAGCCCGGCCATAGCGCTGGGCACGGTCGATTTCTGCGGGCAGCCTGTCTTGCAGCGCGCGCCGGTTGAAGGTGCCTGTGAGCCCATCGGTGACAGACAGGTGGCGAATCTCTTCCAGCAGCCGCTCCAGCTGCTCGGTGCGCTCGGCCACCAGGTCATCAAGGTTGTGGATGTGCTCTTGCAGCGCTGTCTGTAGCTTGATGACGCCAGCCTCGAGCTGATCGATTTCATCGCTGTGCGCCTGGGGTGGGCGGTTCAGCCGCAGCGGAGTGGTCAGGTGGCGGGGGCAAACGTCGCTGGCAAATTCGGCCACGGTAGACAGCGGTTTTTGCAGCAGTTGTTTGAGCATGAAGGCAATCAGTGCGCAAATGCCCGCGGTGAGCAGGCTGTAGCCCAGCAAAATGCGCAGCCCCTCGGTACGCAGCCCTTGCCACAGGTAATCAGGGTTGCCGGTAAGCTCCAACACCCCGAGCGCTGACGCACCCTGGACAGGTTGGGGCGACGGGATGGCAATCTGCCGCGACACCCCCTGGGCGAGCAGGGCGGGGTTGCCTGCCTCGAAGCGCTGGCCACCCGCTGCTTGCAGGCGTGCGTAGCCAATCTCTGGCTTCTGGGTAATGCGCTGCAGTTGCGCGGCAATGGCCTGGGTTTCTATGTCCCACAGCGCCACAGCCAGCAGCGGCACGCTGGTGTTGGCCACATCGTTGATCGCCATTTCAAACTGCTTTTGGTGCTGGGCGCGCAGCAGCCAGCTTTGCACGCTAAACACCAGCAACATGCACAGCACCGCCAGCACGATGGTGCGGCGGATGAGCACACTGGCAATGGAGCGGAACGGGCGCTGGGGCATATGGGGCATCAAAGCAGCTGGGCAAAGCCGAACTGGTAGCGTTGAACGGTGGGGTTGAGCACCTTGCTGTAGGGGCGCACGTCCAGCCGATCAAACCCCTGGCCAAAGCGCTGCTGGTAGCGGCGCGCCATGGCCGGGGTGAACAGCGTGAACATGGGGCGCTCCAACTCCAGCCCCTCGCTCGCAAAGTCGCGGCCATGGTGGTAGTCGTACAGCATCACCAGCGCCCAGGCGCCTGCGATGAAATGGCCACCCGCCAGCGCCGCCAGTTGGCCGCTGTGCAGGCTTTGTAGCGCTTGCAGTGAGGTGTTGACCGAGCTGAACCAGACGGTGCTGCCCGGCTGGCCAGCGCCAGCGGCGGCGAGTGCATCCATGGCGCCAAAGGCCATCAGGTCGCTGCCGGTCCACACCAGCCGGGCCTGGGGGTGGCGATGCAGCAGCCAGCCCATTTGCTCTTGCGCCTTGGCGCGTGACCAGCCCGCGTACACAGTTTGCTGCAGCACCACATCGGGGGCTTGCCGCACAGCGCGCTGCATGCCCTCGTTGCGCTGGATGGATGAGTTGGTGGATCGGTCTCCGGCAATGGCCAGCAGGTGCAGCTTGCCGTCAGGCCCGTGGGCGCGCATGGCGCGGCCCTTGGCAATCAACGCTTGGGCGGTGAGGTAGCCTGCGTCTTGCGCGCGGGGCTCGAGCGAGCCGATCCAGTCCTTGAACTGCTCCCGTGGGCCTCCGTATTGCACGCGCTCTGGGGTGGTGAGCGTGCTGAACGCCATGAAGCTGCGAATGCCCGTCCCGTCAAAAATGCGCAGCAGCTCTGGGCCCGTGCCGTAGTCGTTGGTCAGGATCACATAGTCCGGCCGCTGCGCGGCGGGGCGTGCGGCGATGGCTTTGGCGATGGTGAACGTGCTCAGGTGCTGGCGCTCGGCAAACTGTTCTTCCAGTCGGATGCCCAGGCTGCGCGATGCGGCGTGCATGGATTCACTCACCGTGCGCCAGAAAGGCTCGTCTTTCTTGCCCGGATTGATGAACGCAATCGTTTGCGCTTGCGCCCACAGCGGCATGCAGCACATGCAGCACAGCAGCCATCGACGCAGAAAAAAACAAGCCAATCTCAAGTCCCAGAAGGGCTACCAGGACGCCTTTGCAGCCGTTGACGGGCCAAAGCACCTTGGGTCGCCCTGAAAACTACACGCTAAAAAGCCAAAGTGCCTAGAGCGTGTCATACCGAATTTACATTAATGCACAAATGTCTCGGCTTGGGTCAGCCGTTGGGCAGACTTGAAGATTGTTTGCAATCCTGCAGTGGGCGCAAAAAACCCCGGTTTCCTGGGCACGCATGGTGCGTATCCAAGGAAGCCGGGGCTTCAGAGCGCCGTGCGCAGGGGGGGCACTGCGCGCAGTCTCGGGCCGATCAGGCGGCGGTGTGCGTGCTGATCTGCTGGGCCGCAGCGGCCAACGCCTGGGCCTTGGCGTCAGGGCCCATAGAGACGCCTTCAGCACGCACAAAGCGTACATCGGTTACGCCAAAGAAACCCATCACGGTTTGCAGGTAGCTTTCCTGGTGTTCCATGGCACGGCCACCTTCGCTGGTGGAATACACACCGCCACGGGCCGAGGCAATGATCACGGTCTTGCCCTTGGCCAGGCCTTCGGGGCCGTTGGCGCCGTACTTGAAGGTGCGGCCGGGCTGGGCGAGGCGGTCGATCCAGGCCTTGAGTTGGGTGGGGATGCCGAAGTTGTAGAACGGGGCGCCAATCACCACCACGTCTGCCGCCAGGAACTGGCTCACCAGTTGTTCGGACACGGCGTTTTCGCGCAATTGGGCTTCGCTCAGGCCATCGGTCTGGCCGGTGCGGGGGGCCATGGCGTCCATGGTGAAGTGGTTGGGGGCGCTGGCCACCAGGTCCAGGTAGCTCACCTGGGTGCCGGGGTGGTTGGCCTTCCAAGCATCCACCACCTGGGCTGTGAGTTGGCGAGAAACCGAGGCGGCGCCGGCGATAGACGAGTCGATGTGAAGCAATTGCATGGTGTTTTCCGTGATGTCGATGGTGGATGCCGCCAGACTTTGCGGCCATGGGTGAATTGTGATGGGGCTCACAAAGATTGATAAGCTGCCGCAAATGCGATAGATTGTTCTAAAAATGGAACAATCGGAGTGAATGCATTGGGGCTGTGCCCGTGACTTTGCAAGCCGCAATACATGCTCCCTGCGCTTGATTTCTGCGCTTCTCAACCCTTGTGGACGGCTGGCCCATGCAAGACTTGAACGACATGCTGTACTTTGCCGAGGTGGTCGAGCGCGGTGGCTTTGCGGCCGCCGGGCGGGCCCTGGGCATCCCCAAGTCGCGCCTTTCGCGCCGGGTGTCTGATCTGGAAGCCCACCTGGGCGTGCGCCTGCTGCAGCGCACCACGCGCAAGCTCTCGCTGACCGAGGTGGGTGAGGCCTATTTGCGGCACTGCCAGGCCATGCGCGAATCGGCCCAGGCTGCAGCTGACACCGTGGCCCAGGTGCAAACCGAACCGCGTGGCACGGTGCGCGTGAGCTGCCCCGTCACGCTGGCCCAAACCGTGTTGGCCGAGCTGATGCCCGCGTTCTTGGCGCAGCACCCGCTGGTGCGGGTGGAGATGCAGGTGAGCAACCGGGCGGTGAATGTGGTGGAGGAGGGGATCGACGTGGCGTTGCGGGTGCGGCCTTCGCTGGAGGACAGTGCCAGCATGGTCGTCAAACGGCTGGACCGGGCTACGCAGGTGCTGGTGGCCAGCCCGGATTTGCTGATCCGCCAAGGCACCCCTCAAACCCTGGAGGACCTCGCCCGCATTGACAGCATTGCCATGTCCGCCCCCGACGGGCGCGCCACCTGGAGCCTGATTGGCCCCGGCGGGGTGCACCAGGTGGTGCACTACACACCGCGCTATGTGGCCGACGATTTGCTCACGCTCAAGTTTGCTGCGCTGGCAGGCACGGGCATTTGCTGGCTGCCCGACTACATGTGCCAGGAGGAAATGCGCGAGCGCCGCCTGGTGCGCGTGCTGCCCGATTGGGCGCCACCGCCGGCCATCGTGCACGCGGTGTTTGCCTCGCGCAGAGGCTTATCGCCTGCCGTGCGGCGCTTTCTGGACTACCTGGGCGAGACCATGCCAGGGCGCAACAGCCTGACCACCCGCGCCGATTTGCAGGGGCTGGAGGGCGCTGGCATTTGAATGGTGGACTGCACCCGCCGGGTGATTTGGGCCATGTCAAGCGAATGATTGCCAGCCTTGTTCTGGGTCTGATTGCGTGGCGTGGGGCTGTTTTGGCGGCACAATGCAACCAATTGAAACCGTATCGAAGGGCGTCTCCATGTCCGCTTCGGTGTCTGCGCGCCAACCTGCCGTGACCTCTCATTTGATCGACCAAGACATCCAGAAGGCCCGGGCGCATCCCAGCGTGCGGGCGATTGTGATTCCTCCCTGCCCCGAGTCACTGGTGCGCCTGCAAGAGATCATTGCGGCGTCCGAGCTGGATTCGGCCGCTATGGAGCAGTTGGCGTCTTCGGACGTCGCCATGGCTGCCGCCTTGATCCGCACCGCCAACAGCCCCCTTTATGCGCTGGCGCAACCCGTGCAAACCGTGGGCATGGCCCTGACGGTGTTGGGCCTGCAACCCTCGGTAGAGCTGTTATCTGCCTTCATCACCCGCAACGCACTGCATGTGCGCACGCCGCTGCTGGAGCATTTTTGGGAAAGCTCGCAGCGCAAGGCCATTGCCTGCGAGCACATTGGCCGCCAGCTCTACAGCTTTGATCCAGGGCTGGGCTACAGCTTTGGGCTGTTTTGCCATGTGGGTATGCCTGTGCTGGTGAAGGCTGTGCGAGGCTACGCCGGCACCGTGACCGAAGCTCTGGCCCGCAAAGACCGCACCTTCACCCAGACAGAGAACGCCTCCCACCGCACCGATCATGCGGTGATGGGCGCCATCGTGGCGCGCACCTGGCACCTGCCGCCCGAGGTGGCGCAGGCCATTTGGTTGCACCACGACTTTGCCTGCCTGAACGATGAGCGGTTTGACGCCACCGTGCGGCACTTGGTCGCCCTCGGCTTGCTGGCCGAGTTCTTGGTCAACCACCACGAAAACCTCTCGCCCACGCGCGAGTGGCAGCAACATGGCCAAGCCTGCATGGAGCACCTGCACGTCACGCAGGACGAGTTGGACCACTGGATTGACGAGCTGTACGCCGCCTTTGAAGGCGTGATGCAGTAGCCGCTTCGCCCCCCTTGCTTGGCAGGCATGGACGGCGCGTTCGCCAAAGCAAGCGGCCTGCGTTGTGTAACGCAGGCCGTTTCAGTTTTGGGGTGTAGAGGGACGTTTACAGCTTTTTCACCAGCACCTGGCTCTTGCGGTCCCAGTTGTATTTGCGCTTGCGCGCATCGGGCAGCCAGTCAGGGTCCACGGGCTGGAAGCCGCGCTTGATGAACCAGTGCATGGTGCGGGTGGTCAGCACAAAAATGCTTTCCAGCCCCATGGCGCGGGCGCGTTGTTCGATGCGCTTGAGCAGCTTTTCGCCATCGCCCGTGCCTTGGCTTTGGGGCGACACGGTGACCGCAGCCATTTCGGCCGTCTTGGCCTCGGGGTAGGGGTACAGCGCGGCGCAGCCAAAAATCACGCCGTCGTGGTCGATGATGGTGTAGGTAGCAATGTCGCGTTCGATCTCGGTGCGGTCGCGCTTGACGAGCGTGCCGTCCTTTTCAAACGGTTCAATCAACTGCAGGATGCCCCCCACATCGTCAATCGTGGCTTCGCGCAGTTCTTCGAGCTTTTCGTCGATGACCATGGTGCCGATGCCATCGTGCACATACACCTCCAGCAGCAGCGACCCGTCCACCGAGAACGGCAGGATGTGGCTGCGCTCCACCCCGGCTTTGCAGGCCTTGACGCAGTGCTGCAGATAAAAGCCCGTGTCTGATGGCACCTGGGCGGCAGGCAACTGCGCCAGCAGGGCCTGGGCCGCGGCCAGCGGCAGCTCGGTGTCGATGGGGTTGTCTTCGCTCTCGGGCTCGGTCGGCTGCATGCGAATGCCAGGCACTTCGGTCAAGAAGATCAGCTTGTCGGCCTGCAGCTCAATCGCCACGCTGGTGGCCACTTCTTCCATGCTCAGGTTGAAGGCCTCGCCGGTGGGCGAAAAGCCGAAGGGTGAAAGCAGCACCAGTGCGCCCATGTCCAGTGTGCGGGTGATGCCCGCCACATCCACCTTGCGCACCAGGCCTGAGTGCTGAAAGTCCACCCCATCCACAATGCCCACGGGCCGTGCGGTGAGGAAGTTGCCAGAAATGACGCGCACCGTAGCGCCAGCCATGGGCGTGTTGGGCAGTCCCTGGCTGAAGGCGGCTTCAATCTCATAGCGCAGTTGGCCGGCGGCCTCCTGGGCACAGTCCAGCGCCACCGAATCGGTGATGCGGATGCCGTGCGAATACTTGGCCGCATGCCCCTTGGCGGCGAGCTGCTCATTCACCTGGGGCCTGAAGCCGTGCACCAGCACGATCTTGACGCCCATGGCCTGGATCAGCGCCAAGTCTTGCGCAATGTTGTGCAGCTTGCCCGCCGCAATTGCCTCACCCGTCAGCCCGATCACAAAGGTCTGGTTGCGAAACTTGTGGATGTAAGGCGCCACAGAGCGAAACCAGGGCACAAAGGTGAAGTTGAAAACAGCGGACATGGCAGTGGGACGGGGCCTCAGGGTGGGAGCATGGCAGACGGCGAAAGGCGACCGCTCTGGGTCGCCAAGTCGCGCATCATAAGCATGCAAAGCAAGTTTGTGCGTGACAAAGCGCTCATTGCGCCGCGCACTGGCCCTGAAATTGGGCCAACCGCTGCGCAAAGGGCTCCAGCACCAGCGTCTCGTCCGCTCCCACCGGGGCACTGGTGCGAATCTGCAGCCCCTGGGCGCATAGCAGTTGCTGCATCTCGGTCTGGGCGATCATGCCGTGCGCCATCAGTGCGCTGACCAGGGCGTTGAGCGTTGCCTGGTGTTCGCTCAGCAGTGCTTGCGCGCGCTGGTACTGCGTTTGCAACAGGGCTTCAATGGCAGCGTTGCTGGGTGCGACATCGGTGTTGATGTGGTTGTCCATTTCCAGCGTCACATCGGTGCGGCTGATGCGGCCATCAAAACCCAGGTGCCTGACATAGCGGGCGGCCTCAGCGGTGACCTGCTTGTAGTCCTGCTCGGCACCAGTGGTGCAGGCCATCTCGCCAAACACCATGGCTTCGGCCACGCGCCCGGCCAGGCCCACGCACATCATGTCCAGTGCGTTTTGCCGCGTGGTGACCTTCAGGCCCGCAAAGCTGTTGTAGCCGCCCTCGAACGAGGCAATGTTGATCTTGACCTCTTGCGGCGCCTGGCCAAACAACAGGCAGTACACCAGCGCATGGCCCGCTTCGTGCACCGCCAGCAGCGCCCGAAAATCGGCATTGGCCCGCTGCTTGAGCCGGTTCAGTTCCAAAGAGACTGCAAAGCGGCTCTCTCGCTCGGTTCCGCTCGCGTTCCGCCCGGACACCCGCAATTCGCGCTTGTCTGGGCTCAGGCCAATGGCAAATGTCTGGGCCAGGGGCAATTGTTGTTCGAGCACCCACAGCGCTGCATTCACCAAGTTGGCGCTGAGGATGGCGTGCACCGAAGAAAACAGCGGCCGCGTGCCCTGCGCCGGAAACACTGCGTTGGCGTACAGCTCATCGCGCAGGTCTTGCCCGATGTGGAACTGCACACCACATTGGGCGGCAATGTCGTGCACATAGCGGTGGCACAGATTCTGGATGAGGCGCTCGTACGTGGCTTTGCTGAACGAGGGGTAGATCACATGCTCGTTGCCCAGCCGCGCAATTTGCTCGGGCTTGAAGCGCTCGCCCAGCGCCTTTTTCACGTCGATGAGCGAGAGCTTGCGGGTCAGGCGGTGAAAGATATCGGCGTCGGTGTCGCAGTCTTCCACGCGCTGTGCGGTCTCGTGGTACATCTCGTCCAGGTTGCCGCACACAAACACCAGCAGCTTGCTGTAGTCCGTCTCCCAGGCCTGGCTGGACTGCTGGAACCGGGTGTACAGCGACTGCACCTTGCCGGGCGGCCACTGCATGATCTCGCCCAGGGGCTCTTGCAGCTTGAGCATGCGTTTGAGTTCCTGCGCGTCCCATGCGTCCAGCTGAAAGCGGTAGGCTGCCTTTCCTGCGCGTTTTTCGTCTTCCTCGTCCTCGGCCCGCTCTGCGTCGTACTGGGCATCGGCCAGCTTGCGCTCGATGTTGGACAGCGCGCTGAGCGCAGGTGGCAGGCGCCCGTCGGACAGCAGCGTCCACACGTCCTGGTAGCGCTCCACCTTCACATCCCCACCTTTGGTGTCCACCGTGCGAAAGCGCTGGAATTCGTCCAGCACCAGCATGCCCGGTGCGCCTTCGTGGATGCCAGAGTCACCCAGCATGCCTGAGATGGTGGAGCTGCGGTAGCTCGCGCCGTGGCTGAAGCCGTCCATCTGCACTTCAACAAAGCGGTCGTAAAAGCCCAGCAGCTGGGCCAAGCGCCGCGTGAGCTGGGTCTTGCCTGTGCCCGTCAATCCCCAAAGGCAGACGATGACCGGGCGGCTGATGAGCTGTGGCAGCACGTACCAGGCGCGGATGGCGTCGATGACACGGTCAATCACATCGTCGATGCCAAACAGCTCTGCCTTGAGCTGCGCAGCGGCATGGGCCAGGGTTTGCTGGCGCAAGGCCAGCGTGGCTGTGGTGGGCGGGTTGTGCGAGATGGGCTGGCCAGATGGGTCGGATGGGATGGATAGGCCCTGGACAGCTTGGGCTGCCGCAGCACCTGCCTTTGCCTGCGCCGCCCCTGCGGGCTGGTGAGGGCCGAAGCCCTGGGTGAGCCGCCCCTGCAGCCCGTGGGCTCCATGCAAGAGCGACCCGTTGGAGTACGGATTCGTTTCAGTCATTGAATATTTGGTTTTGAATCGCCTTGCGCAAGGCGACGTTGTCCGCACGGCGCTGGGCCCCACGGGTTCGGATGTGCTTGCCCGCCGCGCTGGACAGGCTGCGTTGGGCCATGGCGGCGGCTACAGGGTTTCGGGGCGGGCCCGAGGCTTCGAGTTTCAGCACCAGGGGCTGCTTCATGCGGCGCAGCTTTTTGATCTCACCCTGGGCGTATGCCCGAGACAGTTTTTTTGCACTCATACGTTGTGCGTTCCACAAACAAAAAACCCCGGCGATGTAGCCAGGGCTTGTGGAGCGCAAAGTAAAGCGCTGAGCCTTGGCTGAACTGAGTGTGCACAGTCCAGCCGGGGCGGTGGACTGTGGTCAGGTGTGTGCGAAGAAGTTGGCAGACATATCGGGACCTCCAGTGCTTTCAGCGCCGTGCCGGGGTGGCTGGCTTTGCTTGAAAGAAGGCGCGATTGTGGCGGCGTGGAGCCTCGCCTGCAAGCCAAATGGCCAGAACGCGGCGAAAAATGTCGCGTCAAACGCACAAAACAGGGGGGCCGGGCGCCTTGGCACAGGGGCGCGCTGCCGATAATGCGGGGCTATGTCTTCTTCTGATCCGCGTTTGTCCGAGCTTTCCCCCGCTTCTGCCCCGCCTGGTGCCCAGCCCATATCCCCCCTGCGCATCACGTTCCCCGAATCCCTGCCCGTGTCGGGCAAGCGCGAAGAAATCATGGAGGCCATCGCCAAGCACCAGGTCATCATTGTTTGCGGGGAGACTGGCTCGGGCAAAACCACCCAGCTGCCCAAGATTGCGCTGGCGCTGGGCCGGGGCAAGTGCAACGCCAAACCTGGCCAGAAAGGCCAGCTCATCGGCCATACCCAGCCGCGCCGCATTGCCGCCAGCAGCGTGGCTAAGCGCATTGCCGAAGAGCTGAACACGCCGCTCGGTGACGTGGTGGGCTTCAAGGTGCGCTTCCAGGACCGCCTGAGCCGCGATGCCTCCGTTAAGCTCATGACCGACGGTATCTTGCTGGCCGAGACGCAGACCGATCCTCTGCTCAAGAATTACGACACCATCATCATCGACGAGGCGCACGAACGCAGCCTCAACATCGACTTCCTGCTGGGCTACATCCGCCAGATCCTGCCGCGCCGGCCGGACCTCAAGGTCATCGTGACCTCGGCCACCATCGACGCCGACCGGTTTGCCAAGCATTTCGAAAGCGCCAAGGGCCCCGCCCCCGTCATCATGGTGTCGGGCCGCACCTTCCCGGTCGAGCAGCGCTACCGCCCGTTTGAAGACAGCCGCGACTACGGTCTTAACGAAGCCATTGCCGATGGCGTAGACGAACTCTGGCAGGGCAACGCGGCGGGCGACATCCTGGTCTTTCTGCCTGGCGAGCGCGAGATCCGCGAAGCGGCCGACCACCTGCGCAAGCACCTGTCGCACCAGCCCGTGATGCGCAATGCCGAGGTGCTGCCGCTGTTCGCACGCCTGTCGCAGGCGGAGCAGGACCGAATCTTTGACGGCCACACGGGCCGCCGCATTGTGCTGGCCACCAACGTGGCCGAAACCTCGCTCACCGTGCCGGGCGTCCGGTACGTCATTGACGCAGGCACAGCGCGCGTCAAGCGCTACAGTTTTAGAAGCAAGGTGGAGCAGCTGCTGGTCGAGCCCGTCAGCCAGGCCGCCGCGAACCAGCGTGCTGGCCGCTGCGGCCGGGTGGCCAACGGCATCTGCATTCGCCTGTACGACGAGGCCGGTTTCAATGGCCGCCCCCGTTTTACCGACCCCGAAATCCTGCGGTCATCGCTGGCAGGCGTCATCCTGCGCATGAAGTCGCTGCACCTGGGCGACGTGACGCAGTTCCCCTTCATCGAGGCGCCCTCGGGCCGCGCGATTGCCGACGGCTACCAGCTACTGGCCGAGCTGGGCGCCGTGGACGACGCGAACGAACTCACACCGATGGGCGTGGAGCTGTCGCGCTTGCCGCTGGACCCGCGCGTGGGCCGCATGATCATCGAGGCGCGCGACCGCAAGGCGCTCGATGAAGTGCTGGTGATTGCCAGCGCCCTGAGCGTGCAGGACGTGCGCGACCGCCCCATGGAGGCGCAGCAGCAGGCCGACCAGGCGCACGCCAAGTTCGACGACGACAAGAGCGAGTTCAGCGGCTACCTCAAGCTGTGGAAGTGGATCAACGAGGCCCGGGGCGGCGCGCCCAGCCTGCCATCGGCCCGTGCCCAAAAGGCCATGGCCGCGCAGAAAGCGCCGTCGCAGGCCTTCTTGCCGGTGGCGCAGCGCAGCAGCGGCGCAAGCCCTGTGGAGGCCCCGCCCAGTGTTACCGCCACCGCACCCGCCGCCACCCACAAGCTCAGCAACCGCCAATACGAGCAGTTGCTGCGCCAGAACTTCATCAGCATCCGGCGCCTGCGCGAGTGGCGCGACATCCACACCCAACTGCTCACAGTGGTCACCGAGCACAAGTGGCAGATCAACACCCAGCCCGCCAGCTATGAGCAGCTGCACCTGTCGATGCTGGCCGGGCTGCTGGGCAACGTGGGCGCTAAGAGTGACGAAGAAGACTGGTACCTGGGCGCGCGCGGCATCAAGTTCTACAAACACCCCGGTGCGCACCTGAACAAGAAGCCCGGCCGCTGGATCGTGGCGTCGGAACTGGTAGAGACAACGCGCCTGTTTGGCCGGGGCATTGCCGCCATTGAGCCGCAGTGGCTGGAGCAGATTGGCGGGCATGTGCTGCGCAAGCAACTGCTCGACCCGCACTGGGAGAAGAAGTCTGCCGAGGTGGTGGCGCTGGAGCGCGCCACGCTCTACGGCATCGTGGTCTACAACAACCGCCGCGTGAACTTCGGCAAGGTAGACCCGCATGCCGCGCGCGAGGTGTTCATCCGCGAGGCTCTGGTGGGCGGCAACTGGGAAACCAAGCTGCCGTTTCTGGCCGCCAACCAGAAGCTCATCGCCAAGGTCGAAGAACTGGAGCACAAGTCCCGCCGGCAGGACGTGCTGGTGGACGACGAATTGATCTACGCCTTCTACGACCAGCAACTGCCGCCCGAGGTGTGCAGTGGCCACAGTTTTGAAGCCTGGTACCGCGACGAAAGCCGCAAGAACCCCGACCTGCTGAAGCTCACCCGCGAAGAGCTGATGCGCCACGAGGCCGCAGGCATCACCACCAACGCCTTCCCCAAGACCGTGCGCTTGGGCGGCGTGGACTGCGCCGCCACCTATCTGCACGAACCTGGCGACGCGCGCGACGGCATCACCGTGACCATCCCGCTCTTTGTGCTCAATCAGGTGAGCGACGAGCGTTGCGAATGGCTGGTGCCCGGCATGCTCAAGGACAAGATCCAGGCGCTGCTCAAAAGCCTGCACCAGCGCCCGCGCAGCCGCTTCGTGCCGCTGCCCGAGTCGGCCGCGCGGCTGGCCGAGCTGTTCAACGCGCCTGAGCGTTTTGGCACCGGCAGCCTGACGGACGCACTGCTCAAGCAGGTGCGCGACGAGACCTCGCTCGATGTGAAGCGCGCCGACTTCAAGCTCGACATGCTCAGCCCGCATTTGTTCATGAACTTCCGCGTGGTGGACGAACATGGCCGCCAGCTCGGTCACGGCCGCAACCTGGGCGCACTCAAGGCCGAGTGGGGCGCCAAAGCGCGCGGTGCGTTCCAGGCGCTGGCGGGGCTCAAGCTCGGTGATGCGGCGGCGCAGGGCGCAAAATCTGAATCAAATTCGGCCCCAGCGCTTGATAATAAAGCGCAAGCAGCTATCAAATCAGGAGTAAAAGGCGCAGCCCCCATTGCGGCGAAACCCGCAAGCGCTGCGCCATCGGCCCCAGCAGGCCAGCGCTACACCACCTGGACATTCGGCGAGCTGCCTGAACTCATGGAGATCAGGAAGGCCGGTCAGACGCTGATCGGCTTCCCGGCGCTCATCGACGGCCGCGACGCCGTGACCATCGAAGTCTTCGACGAACCCGAGGTGGCCGCCGCCAAACACCGCGCGGGCCTGCGCCGCCTGTTTGCGCTGCAGATCAAAGATGCGCTCAAGTACCTCGAAAAGAACATCCCCGACCTGCAGAAGATGGCCGTGGCCTACATGCCGCTGGGTACCCAGGAAGAGCTGCGCACCCAGATCATCGACGTGGCCCTGGACCGCGCTTTTCTGCTGGACCCGCTGCCCACCGACGAGTACGCCTTCAAGCGCCGCGTGGAAGAGGGCAGGGGCCGCCTCACTCTGATCGCCAACGAGGTCGCGCGTCTGGCCTCCACCATCCTCACCGAATACGCGGCTGCCGCCCGCAAGATCAAGGACACCAAGAACGCGCCCGACGCCACAGCAGACGCGCTGCAGCAGCTACAACGCCTGGTGCCCAAGAACTTCATCGCCGTGGCTCCCTGGGCGCAGCTGGCCCACTATGCCCGCTACCTCAAGGCCATCACCCTGCGCCTGGACAAATACCGCGCCGACCCCGCCCGCGACGCCGCCAAACTGGCCGAACTGCGTCCGCAGGAGCAGCGTTACTGGCGCCTGGTGGCCGAGCGCAAGGGGGCGGTGGATGCGCGCATGCAAGAGCTGCGCTGGCTGCTGGAGGAGCTGCGTGTGAGCTTCTTCGCGCAGGAGCTGCGCACACCCCAGCCGGTGAGCGTGAAGCGGCTGGACAAGCTGTGGGCGCAGATCCAGAGTTGATGGCGCGTCGGCTTTCTGTGTCTTGGGGCGGTCTGCTGTTCGTCATGGTTTGACGATCGCGAGGGCGGTAGCGCGCGTGAGGGAAGGGCGGGTGTTGGACGCCGCAAAATTGCTGTGGTCACTTTGGTGACGCGGGCGCGGGGCATCCCCCATTGCTCCCCACTGGCGAGGCATCTAGGCTTGCAAGCTCAAGGAGATTTGTAATCCATGCGCTCTCACTACAAGTTCTGGCCCCATCGCCTGCCCAAGTCCATCACCTTGCCATCCACATCGCTGTGGGATAACTTGGCGATCAGTGCGCGCCGCTATCCAGACAAGGCGGCCCTGGTCTTCTTTGGGCGGTCGCTGAGCTATCGGCAGTTGATGGAGGGCGCCGAGCGCATGGCAGCCCGGCTGGCTGCGTTGGGCGTGCAGCGGGGTGACCGCGTGGTGCTGTGCATGCAGAACTGTCCGCAACTGGTGATGGCGCACTTTGCCATCTTGCGGGCCAACGCGGTGGTGGTGCCAGTCAACCCGATGAACCGGGCTGAAGAGCTCAAGCATTACATCACCGACCCAGATGCCAAGGTGGCCTTCACCACCGGCGACTTGGCGCCAGAACTGGCCAAAGCCAGCAACGCGCTGCCGCCCGCTGAGCGCCTCGCGCACCTGGTGGTGGCGCAGTTCAGCGATGCGTTCGATGTGGATGTGGCGGGCGCCGATGCGCCGCCTGAGGCTTGGCGCGAATGGTTGGGCACGCGCCATCCCCTGCCAGCGTTGGACGGTGGCCAGGCCCATGCCTGGACGGAGGCCTTGGCCTGTGTCGATGCGCCGCCTGAACTGGTGGTGGGGCCCAATGACCTGGCGCTGCTGCCCTACACCAGCGGCACCACGGGCTTGCCCAAGGGCTGCATGCACTTGCACAAAAGCATCATGCACAACGCGGTGGCCAGCAGCCTGTGGGGCAATGGCTCGGCCGACAATGTGACGCTGGCCGTGGTGCCCATGTTCCATATCACCGGCATGGTGAGCGTGATGCACACGTCCATCTGCTGCGGCGCCACGCTGGTCATCATGCCCCGGTGGGACCGCGACCTGGCAGGGCGCCTGATTTCGCGTTACCAGGTCACCACCTGGACCAACATTCCCACCATGGTCATCGACCTGCTGGGCAGCCCGAACTTTGCCAGCTACGACCTGTCGAGCCTGGTCTATATGGGCGGTGGCGGCGCGGCGATGCCGCAAGCAGTAGCGCAGCGCCTGCTGGAGCAATACGGCCTGCGCTATGCCGAAGGCTACGGCCTGACCGAAACGGCGGCCCCGTCGCACGCCAACCCGCCCGACAGCCCCAAGCAGCAGTGTTTGGGCATTCCGTTCATGAGCGTGGATGCGCGCGTGGTAGACCCCGACACTCTGCAGGAGGTGCCGGTGGGTGAACAGGGCGAAATCATCATCCACGGCCCGCAGGTGTTTGAGGGCTACTGGAAGCGGCCAGACGCTACGGCGTCGGCCTTCATCGAGTTCGAGGGCAAGCGCTTTTTCCGCTCTGGCGATTTGGGGCGCATGGACGGGGATGGCTACTTTTTCCTGACCGATCGCTTGAAGCGCATGATCAATGCCAGCGGCTTTAAGGTGTGGCCTGCGGAGGTCGAGGCGCTGATGTTCCGCCACCCCGCCATCCAGGAAGCCTGCATCATCGCGAGCAAGGACAGCTACCGGGGGGAGACGGTGAAGGCGGTGGTGGTGCTGCGCGCGTCGCACAAAGACACGACCGAGCAGCAGATCATGGACTGGTGCCGCGAGAACATGGCGGTCTACAAGGTGCCGCGCATCGTGCAGTTTGTGGATGCGCTGCCCAAGAGCGGCAGCGGCAAGGTGATGTGGCGCACCCTTCAAGAGCGTGAGGTTGCGTCGAGTTGACGGGGGGCTCGCGCTACTTTTGCCTTGGCTTTGGGTGAAATGACGGGTTCGCCAGAGCCAATGGCAGGCTTTTTGTCAGGTGTGAAGTGTGTCAGTTGCCTGAGCTGACCGAGACCTGGATCAGCTCTGCCAAGTCTCGCTCCAGCAGGGCGGGGTCACCCAGCTGCAACTCAATCAGGCGCCGCAGGTGGGTGACGCTGTCTAGGTCAATGCTTCGGCACAGCAGCCCAGCATGGTTGCCGTCTACATGGGCAATGCCGGCGGTCATGGAGATGTGATCGCCAGTTTCTGCCAGCGGCACCGTGAGCTGGCAAGGCATGCCTGCGGGCACCATGGCGTTGTCGGGCAGGGTCACCAGCGCGCCTTTGAGCGATAGGTCAAGAACCTGCACGCTGAAGGCTGCGGTGGCGATGGTCAACAGCGCTGGTGCGTCAAATTGCACGCGCACGTAGTGGCGGCGTTCGTGGGGCATGTGCGGTCTCCTGGGCCGAGGGATCGACTCATCCTAATGCAAAGCGCTACGGTGCTCCAGCACTATTCCTAGGGTTTTATTGAACCCGGGCCCACGCACAAAAGTGACCAGCATGCCCAGGCAAAGAACCAAAACCCTGTGGTTACAAAAAAAGCAGGGCATTTGCCATGCTTTGGCTCATAGCTGGTTACAAACGGGATGAATTGAAATCATTGGAGTGAATTATGGGTTTTTTCAGTCGCACCGGGCCTGTTGTTGGGGCCTCTATCGCGTTGTTGCTGGCGGCTGGTGGCGCTAGCGCACAAGCCTATGTGAATGCCACGGTGGATGGTCAGATCGTTCCGGGCGTTTATGGCCGAATCCAGATTGGCAATGCAGCGCCTCCGGCATTGATCTATGCCGAGCCTGTGATCATCCACCGTCCCCAAGTGCCGGTTCAGCGTGCTCCTATTTACATGTACGTGCCCCCAGGGCACGCCAAGAACTGGGGCAAGCACTGCGCGCGCTACAACGCCTGTGGTCAGCCCGTGTACTTTGTGCAGGAGCCGCCCCGCCGTCAGCCGCCCCGTGGCCCCCACTATGGTGGCCCATCCCAGGGGGATCGGCATGACCACCATGATGAGCGACCTGGGCGCGGTCGTGGCCACGACCGAGGGGACCATGATGACCACCGTGGCCACGGGCGTGGGCATGGCGGGGGGCACAGGGACTGAGAGCGGCTAACAAAACTAAGCGAAGCGGCCCTTGCTAGGCGTTTCGTCGCAGGCAGTACAAGCAGTACGACAAGGCGAGACAACGACGCCAGGGGCGTTTAGTTAGCCGCTCTGAGCGAGTCTCAGGCGGCAGGTGGGGCTTGCTGGCTTTCTTCTGAAGACGCCAGCAAGTCCCAGCTAGCCATGAAGAGGGCTGCAATGGTGGGGCCAATGACAAAGCCTGTCAGCCCAAACATGGCCATGCCGCCCAGTGTGGAGATGAGCACCACGTAGTCGGGCATCTTGGTGTCCTTGCCCACCAAGATGGGCCGCAGGATGTTGTCTACCAGCCCGATGACGCATATGCCGAACAGGGTAAGTACAACCCCCTGCCACACGGCACCTGTTGCCAAAAAGTAAATGGCCACAGGTACCCAAATCAGGCCTGCACCCACAGCGGGCAGCAGGGATAGGAACGCCATCAGCACGCCCCACAGCACGGGACCTTGAATGCCTAGAAACCAGAAAATCAATCCACCCAATGCGCCTTGTGAGGCGGCCACCACGATGTTGCCTTTGACGGTGGCGCGAATGACGGTGGTGAATTTGGTGACCAGCTGTTTCTTGTGCTCGTTGTCCAGAGGGGTGGCTTGCCCAATGCGCAGCGCCAGGCTGCGTCCGTCACGCAGCAGGAAAAACAGCAGGTACAGCATGATGCCGAAGCCCACCAGAAACTCCAGGGTGTTTTGCCCGATGCTCACTGCCTGGGTCGCAATCAATTGACTGGCCTGTACGGCCACGGAGGATAGCTTCTGCTGTATTTGGGTGATGGTAGTGAGGTTCAGCCGCTCCAGTAGGCCCACGGCCCAACTGGGCAAAGCTGCCACGATTTGCTCGAAATATGCGCCGAAATTGAGCTGCCCTGAGCGCAACCTTTCGTAGATGGTGTTGGCCTCTTGGATCAGGGATACCGTGATGAGAGACAGGGGCAAAATCACCACCACCAGGCACAGTCCGAGGGTGCACAGCGCCGCCAGGTTTTCACGCTGGGGCATGCGCCTGAGCATTTTGCGGTGCAGTGGTGCGAACAAAATGGCCAGCACCATGCCCCAGAAGATGGCCCCATGGAATTGCCAGAGGATGGCGCCAAACGCAACGGTGACGAGCGTTAGCAAAAGCAGAAAGGTTTTTTGCTGGAGCGGGTGTTGGGTCATAGGGCCTTGGGGGCTGGGTGATCGGATGCACAAGTGCAAGACCCGCAATGTACGACACCGTTGCCTGTGAATTGGCTGGCGCGCCGCGGCGCCTTTGGGCTTGATCTTGGTTAATGCCCTGTTCGGTGGCACAATGGCGCCCGCAACCCTAGGCCCTTCCCCAGCCACAGTCGCATCCGCCAATCGGTTCAGCCGTGTCGCGGAAGGTTTCTTAACCAGCTAATGCTTTCTCAAGGAAAGCGGAGGTCAGCGGAATATGAGCGATACGACATCCGTCTATCAAGCCTACCAAGGCAACACCTACCTCTTCGGCGGCAATGCGCCCTATGTCGAAGAGATGTATGAAAACTACCTTGCCAACCCTGGCAGCGTGCCTGACAACTGGCGCGAGTATTTTGATGCGCTGCAGCATGTCCCCGCTGTAGACGGTAGCAATGCCAAGGACGTTCCGCACCTGCCTGTGGTCAATGCCTTTGCCGAGCGCGCCAAGGCCGGTGGCACCAAAGTGGTGGTTGCCAGCGCTGACGCCGAAATGGGCCGCAAGCGCACTTCTGTTCAACAGCTGATTGCCGCATACCGCAACGTTGGCCAGCGCTGGGCCGACCTGGACCCCCTCAAGCGCACTGAGCGCCCACAGATTCCTGAGCTGGAGCCGTCGTTCTACGGCTTCACCGACGCCGACCAAGAAACCGTGTTTGACACCAGCAACACGTTCTTCGGCAAAGACAAAATGTCCCTGCGCGAGCTGCTCAATGCACTGCGCGAAACGTACTGCGGGACGCTGGGCTCCGAGTACATGTACACATCGGACCAGAACCAGAAGCGCTGGTGGCAGCAAAAGCTGGAAAGCATTCGCAGCAAACCTAACTTCACGGCCGACAAGAAGCGCCAGATCCTGGATCGCCTGACTGCTGCCGAAGGCCTGGAACGTTTCCTCCACACCAAGTATGTGGGCCAAAAGCGCTTCTCGCTGGAAGGTGGTGAGAGCTTCATCGCCTCCATGGACGAACTGATCCAGTCCGCTGGCGCCAAGGGCGTGCAGGAAATTGTGATCGGTATGGCCCACCGTGGTCGTCTGAACGTGCTGGTGAACTCGCTGGGCAAAATGCCCAAGGACTTGTTTGCCGAGTTCGACCACACAGCGCCCGAAGAATTGCCTGCTGGTGACGTGAAGTATCACCAGGGTTTCAGCTCTGATGTGTCCACCGTAGGTGGTCCGGTGCACTTGTCGCTCGCGTTCAACCCCTCCCACCTGGAAATCGTGAACCCTGTGGTGGAAGGCTCGGTGCGCGCTCGCATGGACCGCCGTGGCGACCCCAAGGGCAGCCAAGTGCTGCCCGTGCTGGTGCACGGCGACTCCGCCTTCGGCGGCCAAGGTGTGAACCAGGAAACCCTGGCGCTGGCACAGACCCGTGGGTACACCACCGGCGGCACGGTGCACATCATCATCAACAACCAGATCGGTTTCACGACGTCCGACCCGCGCGACATGCGCTCGACCGTGTATTGCACCGACATCGTCAAGATGGTTGAGGCCCCGGTTCTGCACGTCAATGGCGATGATCCAGAAGCCGTGGTGCTGGCCACGCAGCTGGCGCTGGAGTTCCGCATGGAGTTCCGCCAGGATGTGGTGGTGGACATCACCTGCTTCCGCAAACTGGGCCACAACGAGCAGGACACGCCTGCACTGACCCAGCCGCTGATGTACAAGAAGATTGCCCAGCACCCCGGCACGCGCAAGCTGTATGCCGACAAGCTGGCTGCCCAAGGCCTGGGCGCCACGCTGGGCGACGACATGGTCAAGGCCTACCGCGCCGCCATGGACGCTGGCAAGCACACGGTGGACCCTGTGCTGACCAACTTCAAGAGCAAGTACGCCGTGGATTGGTCCCCCTTCTTGGGCAAGAAGTGGACCGACGCTGGCGACACCGCCATCCCTCTGACGGAGTGGAAGCGTCTGGCCGAGAAGCTGACGACCATTCCCGCCACAGTGACCCCCCACCAGTTGGTGAAGAAGGTGTATGACGACCGCGCAGCCATGGGCCGGGGCGACGTCAATGTGGACTGGGGCATGGGTGAAACCATGGCCTTTGCTTCGCTCGTGGCCAGCGGCTATCCCGTGCGTCTGTCGGGTGAGGATTCGGGCCGTGGCACGTTCACGCACCGCCACGCAGTGATTCACGACCAGAACCGCGAAAAGTGGGACACCGGCACCTACGTGCCCTTGCAAAACGTGGCGGAGAACCAGGCTCCGTTTATCGTGATCGACTCGATCCTGTCCGAAGAAGCCGTGCTGGGCTTTGAGTATGGCTATGCCGGCTCTGACCCCAGTAGTTTGGTGATTTGGGAAGCGCAGTTTGGCGACTTTGCCAACGGCGCGCAGGTGGTGATCGACCAGTTCATCGCGTCGGGCGAAGTCAAGTGGGGCCGCGCCAATGGCCTTACCATGATGCTGCCCCACGGTTATGAAGGCCAGGGTCCAGAGCACAGCTCTGCGCGCCTGGAGCGCTTCATGCAGTTGGCTGCTGATGCCAATATGCAGATCGTGCAGCCCACCACGGCCAGCCAGATCTTCCACGTGCTGCGCCGCCAGATGGTGCGTGACCTGCGCAAGCCGCTGATCATCTTCACGCCCAAGTCGCTGCTGCGCAACAAGGATGCGACTTCGCCGCTGTCCGAGTTCACCAAGGGCAGTTTCCAAACGGTGATTCCTGAACAGGACGACGCGATCGAGAAGAAGGCCGCCAAGGTCAAGCGCGTGATCGCTTGCTCGGGCAAGGTGTACTACGACCTCGTCAAGAAGCGTACCGAGAAGGACGCTGACGACGTGGCCATCATCCGCGTTGAGCAGCTGTACCCCTTCCCGCACAAAGCTTTTGCCGCCGAGCTGAAGAAGTACCCCAACGCGACCGACATCGTCTGGTGCCAGGACGAGCCGCAGAACCAGGGTGCCTGGTTCTTCATCCAGCACAACATCCACGAGAACATGCTCGAAGGCCAAAAGCTGGGTTACTCCGGCCGTGCTGCTTCGGCATCGCCTGCCGTGGGTTATTCGCACCTGCACCAAGAGCAGCAAAAGGCTCTGGTGGACGGCGCGTTTGCCAAGCTCAAGGGTTTTGTACTGACCAAGTAAGGCCAGCCAGCCCATTTCTAAAAAACTGTCAGAACAAAACCCCATTCCCGAAAGAATTGATATGGCTATCGTAGAAGTCAAAGTTCCCCAGCTGTCCGAATCCGTGGCGGAAGCCACCATGCTGACGTGGAAGAAAAAAGCAGGCGAGGCCGTTGTTGCCGATGAAATCCTGATCGAAATCGAAACCGACAAGGTGGTGTTGGAAGTGCCTGCGCCGTCGTCTGGCGTGCTGTCTGAGATTGTTCAAGGCGACGGTGCTACCGTCGTGGCTGAGCAGTTGATCGCCCGCATCGATACCGAAGGCAAGGTTGGTGCTGCTGCTCCGGCAGCTGCAGCCCCAGCGGCACCCGCTGCTGCACCTGTGGCCGCCGCCGCTGCAGTCACCGGTGGTTCCAAGGCCGATGTGGCCATGCCTGCAGCAGCCAAGCTGCTGGCCGACAATAATCTGTCGGTCGGCGATGTGGCTGGTTCTGGCAAGGACGGCCGCGTGACCAAGGGCGACGTGCTGGCCGCAGTGGCCGGTGGTGCCAAGCCCGCTGCAGTGGCTGCACCCAGCGCCATTCCAACCGGTGTGCCCACCAAGGTGTTGCCCCAGGTGGCCGCTCCTGCGCCCGCTAACCTGGGCGACCGCCCAGAGCAGCGCGTGCCCATGAGCCGCCTGCGTGCCCGCGTGGCCGAGCGCCTGCTGCAGTCGCAATCGACCAACGCCATCCTGACCACGTTCAACGAAGTGAACATGGCCCCCGTGATGGACATGCGCAAGAAGTTCCAGGACGCGTTCACCAAGGAACACGGCGTGAAGATCGGCTTCATGTCCTTCTTCGTGAAGGCGGCTGTGCATGCCCTCAAGAAGTACCCGGTGCTGAACGCCTCGGTCGATGGCAACGACATCGTCTACCACGGCTACTTCGACATCGGTATCGCTGTGGGTTCGCCCCGTGGTTTGGTGGTGCCTATCCTGCGCAATGCCGACCAGATGAGCTTTGCTGACATCGAGAAGAAGATCGCTGAATTTGGCCAAAAGGCCAAGGACGGCAAGCTGGGCATTGAAGAAATGACCGGCGGCACGTTCTCCATCTCCAATGGCGGCACGTTCGGCTCCATGCTGTCCACCCCCATCATCAACCCGCCTCAATCGGCCATCCTGGGCGTGCACGCCACCAAGGACCGCGCCGTGGTTGAAAACGGCCAGATCGTGATCCGCCCAATGAACTACCTGGCGATGTCTTATGACCACCGCATCATCGACGGCCGTGAAGCTGTGCTGGGCCTGGTTGCCATGAAGGAAGCGCTGGAAGATCCATCGCGTCTGCTGTTCGACATCTGATCGAGCCCTGAGACTTGAAACCCACCTGTGAAGCATGGGCGCAAGCACTGCGCGGCGCTCTCGTCGGTGGGTTTTTCTTCAACTGAATCAAAGAGATTTCCTATGAGCAAGCAATTTGATGTGATCGTGATTGGTGGCGGCCCCGGCGGCTACATCGCTGCCATCCGCGCCGCCCAGTTGGGCAAGAACGTGGCGTGTATCGACGAGTGGAAGAATGAAAAGGGCGGCCCTGCGCCCGGTGGCACCTGCACCAACGTGGGCTGCATCCCCTCCAAGGCGCTGCTGCAGTCGTCCGAGCACTTCGAGCATGCCAACAAGCACTTTGCCGACCATGGCATCACTGCCACCGATGTGAAGATCGATGTGACCAAGATGATTGGCCGCAAGGATTCCGTGGTGAAGCAGAACAACGACGGCATCCTGTACCTGTTCAAGAAGAACAAGGTCAGCTTCTTCCATGGCCGTGGTTCGTTTGTCAAAGCCGTTGAAGGCGGCTACGAGATCAAGGTGGCAGGCGCTGCTGAAGAAACCTTGGTGGGCCAGCAAATCATCATCGCCACCGGCTCCAATGCCCGCGCCTTGCCCGGTACGCCTTTTGATGAAGAGCTGGTGCTGTCCAACGACGGAGCGCTGCGCATTGGCGCCACGCCTAAAAAGTTGGCGCTGATTGGCTCGGGCGTGATTGGCCTGGAAATGGGTTCGGTGTGGCGCCGCCTGGGTGCTGACGTGACCATTCTGGAAGGCCTGCCTACCTTCCTGGGCGCGGTGGACGAGCAGATCGCCAAGGAAGCAAAGAAGGCGTTCGACAAACAAGGCCTGAAGATCGAACTCGGCGTGAAGGTCGGCGAGATCAAGACCGGCAAGAAGGGCGTGAGCATCGCCTACACCAATGCAAAGGGCGAAGCCCAGACGCTGGACGCCGACAAGCTGATCGTCTCCATTGGCCGCGTGCCCAACACCATTGGCCTGAACACCGAAGCCGTGGGCCTGGCCCTGGACGAGCGCGGCGCCATTGTGGTGGACGGCGACTGCAAGACCAACCTGCCTGGCGTGTGGGCTGTGGGTGATGTGGTGCGCGGCCCGATGCTGGCGCACAAGGCCGAAGAAGAGGGCGTTGCCGTGGCCGAGCGCATTGCGGGCCAGCACGGTCACGTCAACTTCAATACCATCCCCTGGGTCATCTACACCAGCCCCGAGATCGCGTGGGTGGGCCGCACCGAGCAGCAGCTCAAGGCCGATGGCGTGAAATACAAGGCCGGTACGTTCCCCTTCCTGGCCAACGGCCGCGCCCGCGCGTTGGGCGATACCACGGGCATGGTCAAGTTCCTGGCCGATGCAGCCACGGATGAAATCCTGGGCGTGCACATCGTGGGCCCGATGGCCTCCGAACTGATCTCTGAAGCCGTGGTGGCTATGGAGTTCAAGGCCAGCGCCGAAGACATCGCGCGCATTTGCCACGCCCACCCCTCCTTGAGCGAAGCCACCAAGGAAGCGGCCCTGGCGGTGGACAAGCGCACGCTGAACTTCTGATTCCAGAGTTTCAGTCAAAATGGCCTCTGGCGCTCTATACATAAGCGCTAGCAGCTATTGATTTAATAGCTAACCCTCGCGCCATCGCGGGGGTTAGCCTTTTCTGAGGCATCAACACCGTGAGTGTCAAACAGGCGTACCTGGCCGAGCTGGCCGCCAAAGGCTTTCAAAGTGACCCGGCGCAATTGCGTGCGGTCGATGCTTTGCAGCGCTGTGCTGACGATTGGAGCGCCTACAAAGCCAAGCGCTCCAATGCGTTCAAAAAGCTGGTGAACCGACCGGACATTCCCAAGGGCGTGTACATGTACGGCGGCGTGGGGCGGGGCAAGAGCTTTTTGATGGACTGCTTCTTCAATGCCGTACCGCTCAAGCGCAAGGTGCGCCTGCACTTCCATGAGTTCATGCGTGAAGTGCACCGTGAGCTGGCGGTGCTGCAAGGCACCGTGAACCCGCTGGATGTGTTGGGTGAGCGCATTTCCAAGCGCTACAAACTGATCTGTTTTGACGAGTTCCATGTGGCCGACATCACGGATGCCATGATCCTGCACCGCCTGTTGGCGGCGCTGTTTGAGAACGGCGTGGGGTTTGTGACCACCTCGAACTTTGAGCCCAATGGTCTTTACCCAGACGGCTTGCACCGTGACCGCATCCTTCCGGCGATTGCGTTGCTCAATGAGCGCATGCAGGTGATCAACGTGGACAACGGCACCGACTACCGGCGCCGTACGCTGGAGCACGTGAAGCTGTACCACACGCCCTTGGGCCCTGAGGCCGATGCAGCGATGGATGACGCCTTCAATCAGCTGGCCGAAGTACACGACGAAGACCCGGTGTTGCACATCGAAGCCCGCGAGATTCGCGCCCGACGCAAAGCGGGTGGGGTGGTCTGGTTTGACTTCAGCACGTTGTGTGGTGGGCCGCGTTCACAGAACGACTACCTTGAGATTGCCACGCAGTTCCACACGGTGTTGTTGTCGGGTGTGCCCTACATGCCGGTGAACATGGCATCGCCCGCGCGGCGCTTTACCTGGCTGGTGGATGTGCTGTACGACCGGCGGGTGAAGCTTATTCTGTCAGCCGCCGTGGCCCCTGAGCAGCTTTACACCGAGGGCCCTTTGGCCCATGAATTTCCGCGCACAGTGTCGCGGCTCAACGAAATGCAGTCCAAAGAATTTTTGGATTTGGAGCGGCGTTTGGTGGATACGGGGCTGACATGAAAAAGACCATTGCATCATCGGTATGGAGCATGGCGGCGTGCGTCGCTGTGTTGTCGGCAGGCCAGGCGGCAGCCCAGCCTCGTGACGCAGACCTTTCCCCGCATGAGGCGCTGCGCGCAGCATCTGCTCAGCGGGCGGCACAGCGTTCGGGTATCGAGCAAGAGCGCAAGCAGAATCTGGCACAGCGCAAGCAGACGGAGGTGAAGTGCTACCGCCTGTTTGCCGTGGAGGATTGCTTGCGCGATGCCCGCAACGAGTGGCGGCAGGTGGAAACGCGGCTGCGTGCCCAAGAGGTGCAAATCAACGATGCCGAGCGCAAAGAAAAGGCCCAGGAGCGCCTGCGCCAGATTGAAGAAAAGCAGTCTTCTGCGGCCGATGCTGCGGGGCCTGCGGGGGGAGCGTCTGCAGCTTCAGCCACTGTGCGCAACGCACCCCAGGGGGGGAAGCCTGCGGCCCGAGAGAAGTCTCCCGGAACGGTCGTGCTGCGCGACCGTGAGGCCCAGGAAAGGGCCAGCCAGCAGCGGGCTCGCCAGTCTTCGCAGGCCGCTGAACAATCAGCCCGTGAAAAAGAAAGCGCCGAGCGCGCAGCCAAGGCCCGCCAACGACAGTTGGATGCGGAAAAAGCCTCCGAGGCGCGTCGGGCCCGGCGAGACAAAGAGCAGGCCCAATCCGCAGCGGATGGGCATAAGCCCGCAGCACCGTTGCCCACGCCACAGTGATGGTGAGCCATTGGGTGGGGCCGCATGACAGGTGGCCCTGGCTGATGGCCCTGCCTTGGCCCATGCAAAGCAAAACGGCCCGCCAGAGAGCTGGCCGGGCCGTTGGGTCGCTGTGTCGGTTGGGGTGGAATCAGGGTGTTGTGCTGACCAGCCTGGCGTGCTTTTTCTCTTCAGCCAAGGCTTCGATCTTGACAATTACCAGCGACAGGTTGTCGCCGCCCCCACGGGCACGTGAGCGGGCTTTTTCAATCAAGAACTCCGTGGCTTCACGCGGCGACAAGGATTCAACCACCGAGGCCAACTCGGTGGGCGAGAAGTAGTGCCAGACCCCGTCGCTGCATGCCAGCAGGACATCGCCAGGGCGCAGTTGCGAAATCATGTGGGGTGTTGCGGGCGGATCGCTCTCGGTGCCCAGGCAACCCACCAGGATGTTGGAGTGAGGGTGGTTGTTGGCCTCGGCCTCGGTCAGCTCGCCCCTGTCTACCAGGGCCTGCACATAAGAGTGATCGCTGCTGCGGTGGATGAGCCGTCCGCCTTGGAAGTGGTAGATGCGCGAATCGCCTGCGTGCACCCAATGGCAGTCGCCACGGGGGTTGATGAGGAAGGCGGCGATGGTGCTGTGAGGCTCTTGCTCGGCTGAAATGGCCGTTAGCCGGATGACGATGTGGGCCTCTTCCACCATGGCTTTGAGCATGGCAGCAGGGTCGTCTGTCTCGGGGGAATAGCGCTCAAACAACTGGCGGGCCGTCATCATGACTTGGTCGGAGGCTTTGCGGCCCCCGCTGCGCCCGCCCATGCCATCGGCCACCACGCCCAAAACACAGCCGTTGTGCCGGTTGTGCGAAATCAAGGCCACTTGGTCTTGCTGGTATTCCCGGTCACCTTTGTGGATGCCGGTGGATGCGATGAGACGGAACGCTTTGGTCATGCTGGGGATTGTGGTGCGTGGTAGAACGCTGCCGGTCATTATGAAGCGCTGAGCCGCGTATTATCCGCCTGCCTGTGGCGTTTTTGCCATGGCGGTGCTGCCGCACAGCTTTGCCCACTGTTTGAGATGCCTTGCGTTGTGGCGCCAGGCGGCGCAGGCTGGGGTATAGAGATTTTTCGCTCCGCTTGCGTGGCCGCTGCATTGGGCATCATTCGAGTGCCCCAGTGTCTTCGGCCTTTCCACTTTCTTTTCGTTGAGCTATGCCACAGGACTCCGCTGCGCCCTTGTCTTCCCCTTCGGTTTTGGGTGCGGTGGTGGAGTCCATATTCGTGGGCGATGGCCTGCTGGCCCGCTCGGACCCTTTGTATCGGCCGCGCGCGGGGCAGGTTCAGATGGCGCTGGCGGTGTCTGGCGCCATTGAGTCAGGTGGTGCCTTGGTGGTCGAGGCCGGGACGGGCGTCGGCAAAACCTATGCGTATTTGGTACCCGTGTTGCTCAGTGGGGAGCGGGCTTTGGTCTCCACGGCCACCAAGGCTTTGCAGGACCAGCTTTGTTCGCGCGACATCCCTAGATTGCTGGAGATTTTGGGAATTCCAGCGCGCATTGCGTTGCTCAAAGGGCGAAGCAGCTACCTGTGCCTGCATCGCATGGCGCTGGCGCGCCATGACATGGCTGTGCAAGGTGCGCAAATGTTGCGCGTGCTGGCGAAGATCGAAGACTGGTCGCGCAGCACCCGCTCGGGTGATCTGTCTGAACTCACGGGCCTGGACGAGCGCTCGCCAGTGATCCCTCTGGTCACCTCCACCCGCGATAACTGCCAGGGCTCACAGTGCCCCAGCGCCAAAGAGTGCCATGTGAATCTGGCCCGTCGCGAAGCCATGGCGGCTGACGTGGTGGTGGTCAATCACCACCTGTTCTTTGCCGATGTGGCCGTACGAGAGTCGGGCGTCGCCGAGTTGCTGCCCTCGGTGCGCGTGGTTATTTTTGACGAAGCACACCAGCTGAGCGACACTGGGGTGCAGTTTTTGGGGATGCAGCTGACATCTGGGCAAATCCAGGAGTTTGCGCGTGATGTTCTGGCTGCGGGGTTGCAGCATGCGAGGGGCTTCGCTGATTGGCTGGGCCTTCACGCCGCGCTGGAAGAGGCCGCGCGCCGATGGAGCGCAGTCGCCGGGGCGGACGGGACGATGCCATCCAGGCGCGGCTGGTGGCATGGTGCGCCAGAGGGGCTGGATCTGCCACGCTGGCAAGCGGCCATGGCTGGGCTGGAGCAGGTATGCGCACAGGCGCAGAACGCTGTTGAGGCCTTCAGTGAGGTGGCGCCAGACATGGCCCGGCTGGCCGAACGGGGGGCGGCGCTGCTGTTGCGGTTGTCCAGGTTTCAGGGGCTTTGCCCGGAGGGCTATGTGCGCTGGCTGGAGGCGGGAGGCGGCTTGCGCTTGGTGGAGTCGCCGCTGGACATTGCAGAAGCCATGCGCACCCGTTTGCTGGCCACTGCGCAAGAAGCGGTGGATGACGATGGGTGGCCCGCGCCAGCTCGGGGTCCTTCGCGCGCCTGGGTGTTTACTTCAGCAACGCTGGGGCACGATGCGGAGTTGTCCTGGTTTGTGAAGCGCTGTGGGCTGGAGGGCGCTCGCATCTTGCGGGTGGAGAGTCCGTTTGACTACAGCACCCAGGCAGGGTTTTTTGTGCCGAAGGACTTTCCTTCGCCGTCAGATCCACAGCATGGCCCGGCGGTAGCCGCCTTGGCAGCCCAGGCTGCAGCGACTCTGGGCGGACGCACCCTCGTACTCACCACCACGTTGCGAGCACTGGGCGTCATTGCCTCCACGTTGCGTGAGGAACTGGCCAAGCATGGGGCACTGCTAGAGGTGCTGGTGCAGGGCGAATGGCCCAAGCGCAGATTGATGGAGCGTTTCCGAGCGGGAGCGGCGCATGGGCAAAAAGGCTGCATCCTGATCGCGTCCATGGGTTTTTGGGAGGGCTTTGATGTGCCTGGCGATGCGCTGCAGTTGGTGGTCATCGACAAGCTGCCCTTTCCTCCACCGGGTGACCCTCTGGTAGAGGCACGCACCCAGCGCATTGAGGCGGCGGGTGGCCGAGCGTTTCAAACTTACGCTTTGCCCGAGGCGGCTGTGGCCCTCAAGCAGGGTGCTGGCCGATTGATCCGGCGCGAGTCGGACCACGGCATTTTGGTGGTGTGTGACCCGCGCTTATTGACCAAGGGCTATGGCAAGCGGTTGGTGGCGGTGCTGCCGCCCATGCGGCGCCTGGAAACCCCCGAATCGTTTCAAGAGGCGCTGCAGGCGCTGGCCGAGATCACCAGAACTTCCACCAAGGATCCGATTTGGTCTTGAAGCCACCCTCGCGCAGGTAGCTGCTTTGGGGGTAGGAGGTGGCCATGACGCGGCGGGCGTCATCGCGCAGTTGGGTCATGCCCAGGGCATCGTAAGAGCGAACCAGGATGTACAGCGCTTCTTCCAGTGCGGGGACATCCTTGTAGTCGGCCAGTGCAACTTGTGCCCGGCTCACGGCTGCCACATAGGCTCCGCGCTCGTAGTAGTAACGTGCCACATGCACTTCGTACTGGGCCAGCGAATTGACGATGTAGGTCATGCGCTGGCGAGAGTCCTGCGCATAGCGGGACTCGGGAAAGCGGGTGACCAGATCACTGAAAGACTCGAAGGAGTCCTTGGCCGCCTTTTGGTCGCGTTCTGAAAGGTCCTGGCGAGAGATCCAGGAGAACAGGCCCAGGTTGTCATTGAAATTGACCAAGCCTTTCAGGTACAGCGCGTAGTCCAGCGCCGGGCTGGCGGGATGTAGCTTCATGAAGCGATCCAGGGTGGCGATGGCCTGGGCTTTTTCGCCTCCCTTGAATTGGGCGTAGGCCTTGTCCAATTGCGCTTGCTGCGCCAGGGGGGTGCCAGCGGCACGGCCTTCGAGCTTCTCCAGCAGCGGCACGGCCTTGTCATAGGCGCCGCTGCTCATTTCATCTTTCGCTTCCGAGTGGATACGGTTCGGACTCCAGCCGGCGGTTTTGTCTTCCGGGGTGCTGGAGCAACCGGCCAGCACCAGGGACGCTAGCAGGACAGAGCAAAGAGGCAGTGGGGCAAGACGCATCGCAAGCAGCTTTCAGGCAATTAGAAGAACCTAGTCTTCCACGAGTGGGGCGGGGTGGACTGCCAATGCAATCCTCCTACCGGTGGCCACAGATTGAAGCGGCATTGTAATGGCCTCATTTGCCCCCTCAAATTCCTCGGCGCTAGCGAATGGAAGCTTGGGCGCCTTTCTACAATGGAGGGCATGTACGTTCACTTGCGCCTGCACACAGAGTTCTCCGTCGTTGACGGTACCACCCGCATCGATGAGGTCGTCAAGGCCGCTGCGGCAGACGGGCAGCCAGCCCTTGCCATCACCGATCTCAACAATTTTTTCGGCGCCATCAAGTTTTACAAGGAAGGGCGCGGCAAGGGCGTCAAGCCGGTGCTTGGCGCCGAGATTTATCTGGAGGGTGAGTCGGGCGCGGACCCCACGCGGTTGCTGCTGCTGGTGCAAAACAAGCAGGGTTACCTGAATCTTTCGGAATTGCTAGCGCGCGCCTGGACCAAGAACATTGTCAAGAATCTGGCAGTGTCCACCTGGGCGTGGCTGCAGGAGTTGTCGGATGGGCTGATCGCCTTGTCTGGTGCGCAGGCTGGGCCTGTAGGCCAGGCTTTGCTCAAGGGCGACGAGGCGGGCGCTGCCGACCTGGCGTTGAGGCTGGCGGGCATTTTCACCCATCGGTTTTACATGGAGTTGCAGCGCGCAGGCCGTGTGGACGATGAAAGCCATGTGGTGGCTGCTGTGCAATTGGCCGCTCGGCTGAACTTGCCTGTCGTTGCCACGCACCCCGTTCAGTTTTTGACTGCCGAGGACTACGAGGCCCATGAAGCCCGGGTGTGTATCGCTGGCGGGGAAATTCTGGCCAATCCGAAACGGGTGCGGCGTTTTACGCGCGAGCAGTATTTCAAGTCCGCTGAGCAGATGCAGGCGTTGTTCGCAGATGTGCCCTCGGCGCTCGCCAACACCGCAGAAATCGCCAAGCGGTGCAGCCTTACCCTGGTGCTGGGCAAACCGCAGTTGCCAGCGTTTCCCACGCCTAACGGCATGCCTGCTGAAGAGTACTTCCGCTTTGCATCGTTCGAGGGGCTGGAGGAGCGTCTGAAGCACCTGTTCCCTGACGAAGCCAAGCGAGACAAGGAGCGCCCGCGCTACGTGGAGCGACTGGAGTTTGAGTTGGGCACCATCCTCAAGATGGGGTTCCCAGGCTACTTCCTCATCGTGGGGGACTTCATTCAGTGGGCCAAGGCCAACGGCTGCCCCGTGGGGCCGGGCCGGGGGTCGGGTGCGGGCTCGCTGGTGGCCTATGCGCTCAAGATCACCGATCTGGATCCGCTGGAATACAACCTTCTGTTTGAGCGCTTCCTGAATCCCGAGCGGGTATCGATGCCCGACTTCGATATTGACTTTTGCCAGGGCAACCGAGACCGGGTGATCGATTACGTGAAGGAAAAGTACGGCAAGAATGCCGTGAGCCAGATTGCAACGTTCGGCACCATGGCCGCCAAGGCCGCGATCCGCGATGTGGGCCGGGTGATGGACATGAGCTACACCTTCTGCGATGGCATCTCCAAGCTGGTGCCCGGTAAGCCTGGCATGTCCTACACCTTGCAGTACCCGCCCGAGGTGAAGAAAGAGGGCGACAAAAACAACTACGCGCTGGAGCTGGAGCCCATGCTCTACGAGCGTGTGCGCAAGGAAGAAGACGTCAAAACCGTCATCGAGATGGCGCAAAAACTCGAAGGCATGACGCGCAACATCGGCATGCACGCCGGGGGTGTTTTGATCGCGCCGGGCAAGCTCACTGACTTTTGCCCGCTGTACCAGCAGCCCGGCAGCGAGTCGGCAGTGAGCCAGTACGACAAGGACGATGTGGAGGCCATTGGCCTCGTGAAGTTCGACTTTTTGGGCCTGGCGACGCTCACCATCCTGGAGATTGCGCGCGAGTTCATCATGAAGCGCCACAAGGGTCAGGAGGGCTTTGCCTACGAGAACATTCCGCTCGACGACGGCCCCACCTACCGGCTGTTTTCCGAAGGCAAGACCGAGGCCGTGTTCCAGTTTGAAAGCCGGGGCATGCAGGGCATGCTCAAAGAAGCCCGCCCGAGCCGTCTGGAGGACTTGATTGCGCTCAATGCGCTGTATCGCCCGGGCCCCATGGACCTGATCCCCACCTTCGTGAACCGCAAGCACGGCAAGGAGCCGGTGGAGTACCCCCACCCGTTGGTCGAGCCGGTGCTGGCCGAAACCTACGGGATCATGGTGTACCAGGAGCAGGTGATGCAGACCGCCCAGGTATTGGGTGGCTACAGCCTGGGCGGCGCCGACATGCTGCGCCGCGCTATGGGCAAGAAGAAGGCCGAGGAAATGGCCGAGCACCGGGAGATCTTTCGCAAGGGGGCTGCGGAAAAGAACATCAGCCAGGACAAGGCGGACGAAGTGTTCGACTTGATGGAGAAGTTTGCGGGCTACGGCTTCAACAAGTCGCACGCTGCCGCTTATTCGCTGTTGGCGTATCACACTGGCTGGCTCAAGGTGCACTACACCGCTGAGTTTTTCTGCGCCAACATGACCGTTGAAATGGACGACACCGACAAGCTCAAGGTGTTGTACGAAGACGCTTGCAAGAATTTTGGGTTGAGCTTTGAGCCGCCTGATGTCAATCGCGGTTTCTACCGTTTCGAGCCAGTGACCGACAAGGTCATTCGTTACGGGCTGGGTGCCATCAAGGGCACGGGTCAACAAGCCATCGAAGCGATGGTGGCCGCGCGCGAAGGGCGCGGAGAGGGGCCACAGGGCAGCACCAAGGGGCCTTTCAAGAGCTTGTTCGATTTTTGTGTGCGGGTAGACAAAGGTCGGCTGAACAAACGAACGCTCGAGGCGCTGATCAAGGCTGGGGCCTTTGATTCGATGAACATGAATCGGGCCTCTCTGGTGGCGTCGATTGACCGAGCCTTTGACTTTGCAGCGGCCACGCTGGCCAACGTGAACCAGGGCGGTCTGTTCGACATGATGGGCGACGACGCCCACGGCTCCAGCACGCAAGAGCCCGATCTGGTGGATGCAATCCCCTGGGGTATCAAAGAGCGGCTGACCCAGGAAAAAACAGCGGTGGGTTTCTATCTCTCAGGCCACCTGTTCGATGAGGTGGCGGGGGAGGTGCGCAAGTTCGTTCGCACCCAGATCGATGAATTGCTGGACAGCCGTGAGCCACAAGTCTTGGCAGGCATCATCAGTGACTTCCGGGTCATCAATGGCCAGCGAGGCAAGCTGGGCCTGTTCAAGCTGGACGATAAGTCGGGAATGATCGAAGCCTCGGCAGACGAGGCACTGCTCAATACCTACCGCAATCAACTCAAGGAAGACGAGTTCGTGGTGATGATGGGGCGCCTGCAGATGGACCACTTTAGCGGCGGGTTGCGCGTGAAGGTGCAGCAGGTGTGGGATCTGGCTGGCGCACGGTGCCGGTTTGGCAAATACCTGCACATTGCAATGGGTGACGCCCAGCCGGATGTGCGTCGCCTGGTGTCAGAGTTTCCGCCTCACAAGGAGGAAACTGAGTCGGGCGACATCTTGCATGGGCTGCGAGTTCGCATGGGCGTACGTTGCCAGTCTTATGCCGGAGGGGCCGTTGCCGAGCTGCAGCTGGGCGAGGGCAGCCGGTTTTTCCCCACCGATGCTGCGCTGGCCGCCTGGAGCGCGCAGGCTGGCAGTGGCACCACCACGGTGGTGTACGAATAGCCGTGATTGGCGCGTTGATTCACCGTGAGGTGATCGTTTTGGAAAGGACGGCGGCGCGCTGGACGGGCCGCCACGATATTTGCAGCCGGGCCTTGAAAAATAGACGCCAATCATTAGATTTCTTAGGCGACAACCGGGCTTCGGGATCGCTAGAATGAATTTCATGGCAACAAAACCACCCTCTCCCCCCACCGCGCCGCCTGTTTCTCGGCCAGCGCGGGATGATGGCGGTTCGGTCGTGCTTGAGCGGCGCACCCAAAAGACCCAGCCCCCCCAGATGTACCAGGTGGTCATGCTCAATGATGACTACACCCCCATGGAGTTTGTCATTGTGGTGCTGCAGGAGTTTTTCAGTAAAGACCGTGAGCAGGCCACCCAAATCATGCTCAAGATCCACCTCGATGGCAAAGGCGTTTGCGGCGTTTATTCGCGCGACGTGGCTGCCACCAAGGTGGAGCAGGTGCTGGATGCCGCCGCAAAAGCGGGCCACCCCCTGCAATGTGTCAGTGAGCCTGTTGAATAACAGGTCTTTGACCCTGAACTAAAGTTATTCCTACCCCGCAAGCACAAAGGAGTTCTCAAATGATTGCCCAAGAACTGGAAGTCAGCTTGCACATGGCCTTTGTCGAGGCCCGCCAGCAACGCCACGAATTCATCACCGTGGAGCACCTGCTGCTTGCACTGCTTGATAACCCTAGCGCCGCCGAAGTGCTGCGTGCCTGTTCGGCCAACATCGATGACCTGCGGTCCTCGCTGTCGAACTTCATCAAAGACAACACCCCACAGGTGGCTGGCACCGACGAGGTGGACACCCAGCCCACGCTGGGCTTTCAGCGCGTGATCCAGCGCGCCATCATGCACGTGCAGTCCACGGGCAATGGCAAGAAGGAAGTCACCGGTGCCAACGTGCTGGTCGCCATTTTTGGCGAGAAGGACTCACACGCCGTGTACTACCTGCACCAGCAGGGTGTTACGCGCCTGGATGTGGTGAACTTCATTGCCCACGGCATCAAAAAGGGCGAGCCGCCAGAGCCCACCAAGGCCGAAAGCCCCGCAGAGAGCGAAGAGGGCGGTAGCGAACGGTCCGAAAAAGCCTCTCCCCTGGAGCAGTACACGCAGAACCTGAACCAGGCTGCGAAGGACGGCAAGATCGACCCCTTGATCGGCCGCCACTACGAGGTGGAGCGCACCATCCAGATCCTGTGCCGCCGCCGCAAGAACAACCCGCTGCTGGTGGGTGAAGCGGGCGTGGGCAAGACGGCGATTGCCGAGGGCTTGGCATGGCGCATCACGCAAAACGATGTGCCCGAAATCCTGGCCGAGGCCGTCGTGTACTCGCTGGACATGGGTGCCTTGTTGGCAGGTACCAAGTACCGTGGCGATTTTGAGCAGCGCCTCAAGGGCGTGCTCAAGGCGCTCAAGGACAAGCCCAACGCGGTGCTGTTCATTGACGAAATCCACACCCTGATTGGTGCGGGTGCGGCTTCGGGTGGCACGCTGGATGCGTCCAACTTGCTCAAGCCTGCGCTGTCCAGCGGGCAACTCAAGTGCATTGGCGCCACCACGTTCACGGAGTACCGGGGCATCTTCGAGAAAGACGCCGCGCTGTCGCGCCGCTTCCAGAAGGTGGACGTGGTTGAGCCGACGGTGCAAGAAACCATCGACATTCTGAAGGGCCTGAAGTCGCGCTTCGAAGAGCACCACAGCGTGAAATACGCTGCAGCGGCCCTGCAGGCTGCGGCGGAGTTGAGTGCCAAGTACATCAACGACCGCCACCTGCCCGACAAGGCCATCGATGTGATCGATGAGGCGGGTGCTGCGCAGCGCATCATGGTGCCAAGCAAGCGCAAGAAGACCATCGGCAAGGCCGAGATCGAAGAGATCGTGGCCAAGATCGCTCGCATTCCGCCTGCCAATGTCTCCAACGACGACCGCGGCAAGCTGCAGACGCTGGAGCGCGACCTCAAGAGCGTGGTGTTTGGCCAGGACAAGGCACTCGAAGTGCTGGCGTCCTCGGTCAAGATGGCGCGTTCGGGCCTGGGCAAAGGCGACAAGCCGATCGGCTCGTTCCTGTTCAGCGGCCCCACAGGCGTTGGCAAGACCGAAGCCGCCAAGCAGCTGGCCTACATCATGGGCATCGAGCTGATCCGTTTTGACATGTCCGAGTACATGGAGCGCCATGCCGTGAGCCGCCTCATCGGCGCGCCTCCAGGTTATGTCGGCTTCGACCAAGGTGGCCTGCTCACCGAAGCCATCACGAAGAAGCCGCACGCAGTGCTGCTGCTCGACGAAATCGAGAAGGCGCACCCGGACATCTTCAACGTGCTGCTGCAGGTCATGGACCACGGCACGCTGACGGATAACAACGGCCGCAAGGCCGACTTCCGCAACGTGCTCATCATCATGACCACGAACGCGGGCGCCGAGACGATGAACAAGGCGACCATTGGCTTCACCAACCCGCGCCAGGCGGGCGATGAGATGGGTGACATCAAGCGCCTGTTCACGCCCGAGTTTCGCAACCGGTTGGATGCGATCGTCAACTTCAAGGCGCTGGACGAGCAGATCATCCTGCGCGTGGTGGACAAGTTCCTGCTGCAGCTCGAAACCCAGTTGGCAGAGAAAAAGGTGGAGGTCACCTTCACCGACCAGTTGCGCAAGCACCTGGCCAAGAAGGGCTTCGATCCTCTGATGGGGGCTCGCCCCATGCAGCGCCTGATCCAGGACACCATTCGCCGTGCGCTGGCCGACGAGTTGCTGTTTGGTCGCCTGACGGAAGGTGGTCGCTTGACGGTGGATATCGAAACCAAGACCGATGAAAAAGGTGTGGAGACGCCCGAAGTCTTGTTGGATATTCAGCCCTTGCCGAAAAAGGAGCGGTCAGCCAAGGCAGAGCCTGCGGAGCCTGAGGAAGCGACCGCCGATTGATCTGGTAGACGCTGGTGCCTGACGGGCATCTGTGTCCTGCTCCTCCACAAGCCGACCCGATGGGTCGGCTTTTTTTTGTCTCGCTACAGCTCGCACAGCGCAACCCGTTGTGCAGTGGATGGATGCATTCCGATCTGCATGGCTGTTCGATGGTTCGGATGTTGGTGCGTTTTGTTGTTCGGTTTTCCGAATGTTTGTGGGCGGTCGCCATGCGCTTTGTCTTTGCAAATCAATGACTTGGATCGGCTGCAGGCATTGGCACATTGCATGCAAAGGCTAGGGCAGGCTGCGCGAGACGTGGCCAGTTACCCATCGGAGACAAGCCATGCAACATGCCACCCACGGTGGTCCCATCCGTCTGATCGGGGAGGTCCTTCCATCCCCTGGGGCGCGCGATTGCCTTCATGGGCTGACGGGGTCTCGCCACAGCTTGCGCTGTGGTGCGTGTGTGCCGTTCGCGCTATTTGCAATGCAGTCATAGCCCATTCCTTGAGTGCGGCGATTTCTGAACCAGGAAACGCCGTCTCGCGGGGCTTTTCCTTTTTCAATCCATAGAAGATCGCATGAAACTCAATCGTCTGACCGCGATGGTCATCCTGGCCGTGGTTTTGGGGGTATTGGTCGGGTACGCCTGCCACACCTGGGCGCCCACGCCTGAGGCGGCCAAGGAAATCGCAGGCTACTTTGGCCTGCTGACCGACATCTTCCTGCGCATGATTAAGATGATCATCGCCCCCCTGGTGTTTGCGACCCTGGCCGCTGGCATGTCCACCATGGGCGATTCGCGCACCGTGGGGCGCATTGGTACGCGCGCTCTGGCATGGTTCATGGGGGCCTCCCTGATCTCCCTGGCGTTGGGCTTGGTCATTGCCAATCTGACCCAGCCGGGCAGTTCGTTGTCGATCCCTCTGCCCGAGGTGGGCACCGCCACACAACTCAAGACAGGTGCCTTGAACCTGCGTGACTTCATCACCCAGGTGTTCCCTAAGAGCATTGTGGAGTCGATGGCCAACAACGCGATCCTGCAGATCCTGGTGTTCTCGCTGTTCTTTGGCATGGCGCTGGGGCACTTGCACAACCAGGCTGCGCGCACCCTGGTGGCCACTTTGGACGAGGTGGTCCATGTGATGCTCAAGGTCACCGACTACGTGATGCGCTTTGCTCCCGTGGGCGTGTTCGGCGCGGTGGCTGGCGCCATCACCACCCAGGGCCTGGGCATGTTGGGTGTGTTTGGCAAATTCATGCTGAGCTTCTACCTGGCCTTGGCGGCGTTGTGGGTGGTGCTGGTGTTGGCTGGCTACATGGTCTTGGGGCGTGATGTGTTCCGCCTGCTCAAGCTGATCCGCACGCCCATGCTCATTGGTTTCTCCACCGCCAGTAGCGAGTCCGTGTATCCGAAGCTGATGGAGCAACTGGAAAAATTTGGCATCAAACCCAAGGTCACGGGCTTTGTGCTGCCCCTGGGCTATTCCTTCAATCTGGATGGCTCCATGATCTACACCACGTTTGCAGCCATCTTCATTGCCCAGGCCTATGGCATTGACATGCCCCTGTCTGCGCAAATCACCATGCTGCTGGTGCTCATGGTGTCCAGCAAAGGCATTGCCGGTGTGCCACGCGCCTCGCTCGTGGTGGTGGCGGCGGTGCTGCCCATGTTCAACCTGCCGGAGGCGGGTGTGCTGCTGATTCTGGGCATTGACCACTTCCTGGACATGGGCCGCACGCTCACCAACGTCATGGGCAACGCCATCGCCACGGCGGTGGTCGCCAAGTGGGAAAAAGCCATCGACCCGGTGCCTGAGGCCTTGGCCGAGCGTGAGGAGATGATTCCTGCCGTGGGTGACGACGAGGCCGCCCAGCCTGCAACGTAACGACAGGGGCGGCTGCGGCAATGTGGCCGTCACTTCTTTGAGCACGCTCTCATAGCGTCTGAAGGGCTGGCCTGTGCCAGTCCTTTTTCGTTGGGCGTAGGCATGGCTTTGCCGCCAATGCCGTACCACTGCCTGCAGTGCTTGCACTGCTACTATTTCGCCCTCCATGCCATCGCCCAGATCCTTGCGCCGTCTCTCTGTTTTGCTGCTTTTGTGCGGTGTGCTGCTGTGCGGAGGCATGGCCTACCTGCTGGCCCAGCGCATGGGGCAGGCGCAGATCCAGGCCACGGGTTTGCACCGGCTGGAGCTGTACACCGCCAGCCTGCAGCGCGAGATCAGCAAATACGCGTTTTTGCCCGGCACGCTGGAGCTGCAGAAAGACGTGTTAGAGCTCCTGTCGGCTCCGTCAGCCCCATCGGTGCCCCGTCGCGCTGAAACCGTCAATGCCTACCTAGAGCAGCTCAACGAGCGCGCAGGCACGCTCTCCATCTATGTGATCAACCTGCAAGGCCAGGTGGTGGCCACCAGCAATTGGCGCAGGCCCGATAGCTTCATGGGTGAAGACCTGCGGTTCAGGCCCTACTTTCAAGACGCGCTGAGCACCGGCACGGGGCGCTTGTTTGGCATTGGCACCACCCGGGGCGAGCCGGGGTACTACCTTGCGTCCGCTTTGCTGGATGGCAGCCGCACCGTGGGGGTGGGCGTCACCAAAGTCAGCCTGGACCAGCTGGAGCAATCCTGGTCCACCGTCGAGGCGCCGGTCATCGTGACCGATGAAAACGGCGTGGTGATTCTGGGCTCGGTGCCCGACTGGAAGTTCACCGCGCTGCGCCCCCTGGACGAAGCCACGCGCAAGGCTTTTGACCAGACCTTGCAATACAACCGCAAGGCACTCACCCCCTTGGGCATGAAGGTGCTGAGCGACTTGGACCAGGGCGCGCGGCTGGTGCGCGTGGCGCGTGAGGGCACCGAAATGGCGTCGGTGTACCCGGTCACAGGCCGCTTCCTGACCCAGTCACGTGCCTTGCCTGGCACGCCTTGGACGCTCACCGTGTTTTCGCACCTGGCGCGGGCGGACGAGGCGGCGCAAAGCGATGCCTTGATCGCCACCATTGGTGCCGCCTTTGTCGCCCTGCTGGGCTTCATGTTCAGCCAGCGCCGCCGGCACGAGCGCGACCGATTGCGTGACCGCCTGGCCGCCCGCGAGGCATTGCAAGCCGCACACGATGAGCTAGAGCGCAAGGTGCAACAGCGCACTGCCGATTTGTCCAGCACCAACGAGCGTCTACAGTCTGAAGTGCAAGAGCGCATCCGTGCCGAAGGCACGCTGCGCGCTGCGCAGAACGAGCTGGTGCAGGCGGGCAAACTGGCGGTGATTGGCCAGCTTTCCACTGGTGTCGCGCACGAGCTCAACCAGCCGCTGACGGCGCTGCGTACCTTGTCGGGCAACAGCGTGCGGTTTCTCGAGCGGGGCGATTTGCCCACGGTGCGCGTCAACCTGGAGCGCATTGCGCAACTGGCCGACCGCATGGGCCGCATCACTGGCGAGCTGCGGGCCTTTGCCCGCAAATCGACCGGCGAGCCACGGCCCGTGCCGCTGCGCGCTGCGCTGGCCAACGCCCTGGCGGTGTTGGAGCCGCGCATCCAGCAGACCAGCGCCCAGTTGCTGCTGGACGTGGCCGAGCCAGAGCCTGTGGCCTGGTGCGATGGCAACCGCCTGGAGCAAGTGCTGGTCAACCTCATCAACAACGCATTGGATGCGATGGCAGGGTGTGCCACTTTGCGTGTGGATATTCGCTGCGAGCAATTGGCCGCAACGGGGGGCGAGCAGGTGCATGTGCAGGTGCGCGACCTGGGCCCGGGCCTCACCGAAGAAGCCCTGGCCCATCTGTTCGAGCCATTTTTCACCACCAAGGGTTCGGGTGACGGACTGGGCCTGGGGCTGGCTTTGTCGGCGGGCATCGTGCGTGAATCGGGCGGCACCCTCAGCGGGGCCAACCACCCCGAGGGCGGCGCTGCGTTCCACTTGGCCTTGCCCGCAGCCCCCCGCCCAGACGCTGATACCACCCCAGACCGCCCATGATCCCCGACCTCAAGGTCCTCATCGTTGAGGACGATCCCGACATCGTGCTGGGCTGTGAACAAGCCTTGCAGCTTGAAGGCATTGCCACCGAAAGCGCCCCCAGTGCCGAGTTGGCCCGCATGCGCTTGGGGCGTGATTACCCAGGCGTGGTGGTCAGCGATATCCGCTTGCCGAAGATGGACGGTATGGCCTTTTTGCAAGAGCTCATGGCCATGGACCCCCAGCTGCCCGTGGTGCTCATCACCGGCCATGGCGATGTCTCCATGGCCGTGCAGGCCATGAAAGACGGCGCGCACGACTTCATCCAAAAGCCCTTTGCCCCCGAGCAACTGGTGGGCGCTGTGCGCCGCGCGCTCGACAAGCGCCGCCTGGTGCTGGAAGTGCGCCAGCTGCGCAGCCAGCTGGCGCAGCGCGATGCGATTGAGCGCCTGGTGATGGGCCGTGCACCCAACATGCAGCGCCTGCGCGAGGTGCTGGCGGGCCTGGCCGCCAGCACGGTGGATGTGCTCATACACGGCGAAACCGGCACGGGCAAAGAGCTGGCCGCCCGCTGCCTGCACGACGCCAGCCCACGCAGCAAGGGCAACTTTGTGGCCATCAACTGCGGCGGCCTGCCCGATACGCTGTTTGACAGCGAAATGTTTGGCAACGAGGCCGGGGCATTTACCGGGGCGGGCAAGCGCCGCATCGGCAAGATCGAGCATGCCAGCGGCGGCACGCTGTTTCTCGATGAAATCGAAAGCATGCCCCTCGCCATGCAGATCAAGCTGCTGCGTGTGCTGCAAGAGCGCGTGCTGGAGCGCCTGGGCTCCAATGCGCTCATTCCCATCGACTGCCGCGTGGTGGCTGCTACCAAGGTGGATTTGCTGGAGCTGTGCCGCCAGGGCAAATTCCGCGAGGACCTGTACTACCGCCTGAGCGTCGCCACGGTGGACTTGCCCCCGCTGCGTGAGCGCCGCGAAGACGTGCCGCTGCTGCTGGAGCACTTTGTGATGGGCGCTGCCGCCCGCCACCAGCGCCCGGTGCCTGAGCTGGCCGCTGGCCAGTTGCACCAGCTGCTGGGCTACCACTGGCCCGGCAATGTGCGCGAGCTGCGCAACGTGGCCGAGCGCATGGTGCTGGGCATTGCCGCAGGCGCCGCGCCTTTTGCCGGGGCGGCTGGCGATGCCGGTGTCGCAGCACAGCCCCAGGCGTTGGCGGCCACGGTGGAGGCCTTTGAGCGCACCCTGATCGCCGAAGCCTTGCGCCAGCAGGGGGGCAGCCTGGCCCGCACGGCCGAAGCGCTGCGGGTGCCCAAGACCACCTTGCACGACAAGATTCGCAAATACGGCCTCGGCACCTGATGCCTCTGATGCCCTGGCCCTTGCTCTGACCCAGACTCAGTCGTTCAGATCAGACCGGGGCAGGGCGCTGCTGCTCCTTACTTGGCAGGCGTGCCGTTCACCAGGCCCTGCAACACCTCCAGCGTGGGATAGCCATCGGCCACCAGGCCCTGGCTTTGCTGGTACTTGCGCAGCCCTGCGCGGGTGGCGGGGCCTTGCACCCCGTCGGGCGTGCCCGTGTCAAAGCCGCGTGCGTTCAGTGCGGTCTGCAGTTGGCGCGTTTGCTCGCGCGACAGGGGTTGCAGGTCGCGCGGCCAGTCGGCCACCACGCCCGGGCCACCATCGAGCCGCTGGGCCAGCAAGGCTACGGCCAGTGCGTAGCTGGTGGAGTTGTTGTAGCGCAGGATGGTGCGAAAGTTCTGCCCCACCAAGAACGCCGGGCCGCGTGCGCCCGCAGGCTCCAGTACGGAGGCCGATGCCAGGTCTGGCAGTGGGCCGCCAGACACGGCTTGCAAACCCTCTGCCGCCCACTGGGCCGTGCTTTGGCGCACCGTCAGCTCGGCCCGGGCATGGTCAAAGCCCGATGGCAGGCGCACTTCGGTGCCCCAGGTCTCGCGTGGCTGCCAGCCTTCGGCTGCCACAAATTTGGCGGTGGAGGCCAGCACGTCCGGAATGCTGCCCCAGATGTCGCGGCGCCCGTCGCCATCCGCATCCACCGCGTGGGCCAGAAACACCGAGGGAATGAACTGCGTGTGCCCCATGGCGCCAGCCCAAGAGCCCACCATGGCCTCGGGCGCAATGTCGCCCAGGTCAATGATGCGCAGCGCGGCCAGCAATTCAGACTGCGCCCATGCCTGGCGCCGGCCCTCGTAAGCCAGGGTGGCCAGTGCATCCACGGCGCGGAAGCTGCCGAAATTGCCGCCGTAGTTGCTCTCTATGCCCCAAAAGGCCGTGAGGACGCTGGCGGGCACGCCGTAGCGGTGGGCTGCGGCTTCCAGCGGTGCTCGGTGCGCCGCCATTTGTGCTTGCCCTTGCACTACGCGCTGGCGCGACACGGCGCTGTCCAGGTACGCCCAAGGCGTGCGGTTGAACTCGGGCTGGGAGCGGTCCAGCTCAATCACGCGGGGCTGCCACTGGGCCTGGCCCAGCACGTCGCGCACGGTTTGGGGGCGTATGCCCGCAGCCAGCGCCTGGGGCGCAAATGCATCGCGCCAGCGGGCGAAGCCCTGGGCGTGTTCGGCATCGGCGGCATTCAGGGGCGCGGCTGCAGGGGATGGTGGCTGGGCTGCAGCTTGCGTCGGGGCTGGCGCAGGGGGCGTCGCGGTGGTTGCTGCCGTGGCAGGCTTTGTGGCAAGGGCTGGGGCGCTGCCTGGCCCGCTGGCGCAGCCCGTCAGTGCTTGAGTGAAGGCCAGCGCGCAGGCCAGTGCAGCCCAGCCCAGGCGCGCTGGGTGGGAGCGTCCATTGGCCTGGGACGTCAAGGAAGTGGGGGGTGTGCGGTGCATGCAGCATTGTCCCGCGTTGTGTTGGGCTGCGGCCCCGCGCTGTGCCTTCGGGATGTATCGCTGTGTGTGCATGTCTGGCGTGCAATACGGATTGTTTGCTATATGTTTTATAGCTGCCAGCGCTTATCCAATAAGCGCTGGGTGCCAAAATGACTTCAAATCGGGTTACAGTTGGCGCTTTCGCCAAGCCCCCGCACGGGTTGCGGGCTGGTTCGGATGTATCCCCACGGCAGCCTTCTTGCGATTGTTCTTGCGACTGTTTTTGCGACCGTTTCACTGCGACCACCATGGCCTCACACACCTTTCTCTGGCACGACTACGAAACCTTTGGTGCCAACACCCGGCGCGATCGCCCGGCGCAGTTCGCCGCCATTCGCACCGATGCCGATCTCAACGAGATCGGCGAGCCGCTGATGATCTACTGCCAGCCGGCCAACGACTACCTGCCCGACCCGCAGTCCTGCCTCATCACCGGCATCACCCCCCAGCTGTGCCTGGAAAAAGGCCTGCCAGAGCGCGAGTTCGCGAACCGCATCGAGGCCGAGTTTGCCCAGCCTGGCACCATTGGCGTGGGCTACAACACCATCCGGTTTGACGACGAGATCACGCGTTTCATGTTCTGGCGCAACCTCATCGACCCCTATGCGCGCGAGTGGCAAAACCAGTGCGGGCGATGGGACTTGCTGGACGTGGTGCGCATGACCTACGCACTGCGCCCAGACGGCATCACTTGGCCGAAGAAGGAAGACGGCGCGCCCAGCTTCAAGCTGGAACACCTGTCCAAAGCCAACGGCCTGGCGCACGAGGCCGCGCACGATGCGCTGTCGGACGTGCGCGCCACCATTGCGCTGGCGCGCCTGATTCGCCAGCACAACGCCAAGCTGTTTGACTTTGCCCTGGCGCTGCACAAAAAAGACCGGGTGGCCGCCGAGCTGCGCTTGCCCACCACCGCCATCACGGCGCGGCCGTTTCTGCATGTGTCGGGCATGTTCCCCACCGAGCGCGGCTGCCTGGGCGTGATGTGGCCACTGGCCAGCCACCCCACCAACAAGAACGAGCTGATCGCCTGGGACCTGGCCCACGACCCGCGCGAGCTGGCCACGCTGAATGTGGACGACCTGCGCCTGCGCATGTTCACCCGCGCGGCCGATTTGCCCGAGGGCGTCACGCGCCTGCCCATCAAAACCATCCACCTCAACAAGTCGCCCATGGTGGTGGGCAATGTGAACACCCTCACGCCTGCGCTGGCGCAGCGCTGGGGCATAGATCTGGCCCAGGCCGCGCAGCATGCCGAGGTGGCGCGCAGCCTGCCCGACATGAGCGGCATCTGGCCCGCCGTGTTTGCCCGGCCTGCCGAGACCACTCCCGACGTGGACCAGGACCTGTACGGCGGCTTTGTCGGCAACAACGACCGGCGCTACCTGAACGAGCTGCGCGAAATGTCTGGCCCCAAGCTGGCCACGGCCCGCACGGGCTTTGACGACCCGCGCCTGACCGAGCTGGTCTGGCGCTACCGGGCGCGCAACTTTCCGCAAACCCTCACCCCCGAAGAACAAGAGCGCTGGGAAGCCCACCGCGCCGCCTGCCTGTTTGACGGGCAGGGCGGGGCGCGCACTGTGGAGCAACTGTTCACGGAAATCGACCAACTCTCCGAGACCGCCGACGATGACCGTACGCAGGACATTCTGGGTGCGCTGTACGATTACGCCGAACACATCGCGCCGGAACGGTAGGGGTCCTTGGCACGAATCGAGCGGTAAGTGTGCGCTGTGGATCGGGATGGGCTGCTAGGCGCAAAGCGCAGCAATAGCCATCGCTATTGCGAGTATTTGCAACGAAGCAGACCGCCCGAGACCGCAGATGCACACGGCGCGGCGATTCGTGCAAAGGATCCCTGTCCCCCTGAGGCGCTGCGCGCCTTCCCCCTCAGGGGGACGCACCCGGTGGCCTGGCAGAGCCAGCTCCACGGGTGCGCTGGCCTTGGCGCACGCCAGTGTCCATCGCCCAGCCTTGCATGTAGACCCGTAGACATAGCCTTTGAGATTTATGACGACACCGCACAAACCCAACTTCACCACGCAAATCGTTCACGCCGACCGCTGGGGCGGCGCAGAAAAAGGGGCGGTGCACCAGCCCATCCATTCGTCGGTGCAATACGGCTATGACACGGTCGAAGACCTGATAGCGGTCTTTCAGGGCACGGCCAAGGGGGGCTTTAACTACGCCCGCCAGGGCACGCCCACCACGGCTGCGCTGGAAACCAAGATCACCCAGATGGAAGGCGGCGTGGGCACCATCGTCTTCTCTACCGGCATGGCGGCGCTGTGCGCGGTGTTTCTCACGCTGCTCAAGGCGGGCGACCACCTGGTGGCCAGCAAGTTTGTGTTTGGCAACACCAACAGCGTGTTTGGCACCCTGGCCGACTTGGGCGTGGAGGTGACCACGGTGGACGCCACCGACGCAGCCCAGGTGCAAGCGGCGGTGCGCCCCAACACCCGCATGGTGTTTGTCGAGACCATTGCCAACCCCGGCACGCAAATCCCTGACCTCGAAGGCATCGGCGCACTGTGCCGCAGCAAGGGCCTGCTGTACGTGGTGGACAACACCGTGGCCTCGCCCTACCTCTTTCAGCCCGCCACGGTGGGTGCAGGGCTGGTGATGAATTCGCTCACCAAAAGCATCGGCGGCCACGGCGATGCGCTGGGCGGCGCCATCACCGACACGGGCTTGTTCGACTGGTCTACCTACCCCAACATCTTCGCGGCCTACCGCAAGGGCGATGCCAAAGGCTGGGGCCTGCAGCAGCTTCGCAAAAAGGGCCTGCGCGACATGGGCGGCACGCTGTCGTCGCACAGCGCCCACCAGATCGCGCTGGGCGCAGAAACCCTGGCACTGCGCATGGACCGCACCAGCGCCACCGCCCTGGCCCTGGCCCAGTGGCTGGAGCAGCACCCCGCCGTGGCCAAGGTGCATTACCCCCTGCTGCCGTCCCACCCGCAGTACGAGCGGGCACGCAAGCACTTCAAATCCGGCTCCTGGCTGCTGTCGTTTGAGTTGAAAGACGCCGCCCGGTGCCTGCCGCTGTGCAACCGCTTGCGCCTGCCCATCAAAGCCACGGGGCTGGCCGACACGCGCACGCTCATCATCCCGGTGGCCCACACCATCTTTTGGGAGGCGGGCCCCGAGGTGCGCGCCAACATGGGCATTGGCGACGGCATGATCCGCCTGTCGGTGGGTCTGGAAGACGCGCAAGACCTGCTGGCCGACTTTGAGCAGGCCCTCGCGGGCTGATAGCCTCTTTATCCCCGCCACCTGCCGCAAGCTGACCGCATGAACACCCCCTGCGACTTACCCTTTCACATCGGCAAGTACCAAGTGCAGGCCGAGCTGGGGCGGGGCGCCACCGGGGTGGTTTACTTGGCGGTGGACGGTTTCAAGGGCCGCCAGGTGGCCATCAAAGAGGTGCACGCCCACCTGCTGCGCAAGCCCGACGATGCCGATCGCTACCGCAAGCTGCTGCGCAACGAGGTGATGCTCACGGCCCGGCTGCGGCACCCCAACATCGTGCGCCTGCTCGATGCCGACGAGCAAGCCACCCAGCCCTATCTGGTGCTGGAATATGTCGATGGCCAGCCCCTGTCGGCTTTCACCACGCCCGACACCCTGTTGCCCGTGGCCCAGGTGCTCGACATTGCCTACAAATGCTGCAACGCGCTGGAGCATGCCCAGCGCGAAGGCCTGGTGCACCGCGACATCAAGCCCGCCAACGTGCTGCTGTCGAAAGAGGGCGAGGTCAAGCTCACCGACTTTGGCGCCGCCCTGGCGGTGCGCAGTGATGCCACGCAACTGGCCGGGTTGGTGGGCTCGCCCTCGTACATGTCGCCCGAACAGGTGCAAGAGCAGGACCTGACGCACCACAGCGACATGTTCTCGCTGGCAGTGGTGGTGTACGAGCTGCTGACCGGGCGCCGCCCGTTCGATGCGGACACCGACTTCGCCACCCTCTACCGCATCACCCACGAAGCGCCCACCGCACCGCGCCTGCTGCGCACCGATTTGCCCGAACACCTGGACGCCGTGCTGCTGCGCGCCCTGGCCAAGCGCCCCCAAGACCGCTTTGCCACCTGGGCCGACTTTGCCGACGCCTTGCTCACCGTGCAGCACGCGCTGCCCGCCCAGCGCACGCAAGACTCCGAAGCGCAGCGCTTTGCCCTGCTGCGGGCCTTGCCGTTTTTTGCCGACTTCCACGACGTGGCGCTGTGGGAGCTGATGCGCCTGGGCCGCTGGCGCTGGGCCCCCAAGGGCAAGGTCATCCTGTTTGAAGGCCAGCCTGGCGACTCGTTCTACGTGCTGGTGGAAGGGCGCGTCAGCATCACCCGAGAGGGCTGGCAACTGAGCACGCTGGGCCCGGGTGTCACGCTGGGCGAGATGACCTATTTGCAACCCGAGCACAAGATCCGCAGCGCCACCGCTACTGCGGAAACCGACGTGCTGGTACTCAAAGTGCGCAACCCCTCCCTGCGCGAGGCGTCTGCCGATCTGCAGTCCCGTTTTGACAAGGCTTTTATCAAGGTGCTGGTGTCGCGGCTTGCGGCTACCAGTAAGCAGTTGGGGTCTTGGGAATTGAGTTCGCCGGAGGAGTGAGAGGTGTTGCGCTGCCAGTTGGGGCTGTTGGGCCTTGTACAAGCACTGATTGCAAAAGCGGATGGGGCGACAGTCAGGGCTTGTGGTCGGCGGGCTGGGTTCTCGCGTTCATTAAGGCATGGTGTTGAATGACTGCTTTGGTGAAAATCGTACAGCCGCTTTGGGCCCCTAGCCGACGGTGGACACCCCTTCAAAAGCGGTCATTGTTTCAAACGGATTGGTATCTCGCAGCCTCCAGTTCATGTCACAGGATTAAGTGAAGCACCATCACCATGCCAAGTACTCTGCGTCTGTGGTTCGAGTTTGACTCCGACGGAACGGGTGAGCTGTTCGCCGAGGTTACATCAGGGAAATTCTCAGGAACTGGCTCTGCATGGTTCGATGCTCAAGCACTCCTTGAATTTGGGGAGACTCTTGCCTCTGCGTATCCCTTGCCGTCCGACACGCCACTTTCGCTGGAGGGAGGCTACTGGGCTAAGTCAGGAGCAGTCATCGAGCAGCTTCATCTTGGCCTCAGGTTCTATCCCATCGGATCGATAGGGAAGGTTGGCTGTCGAGTCACCCTGGCGACCCCAGTGCACGAGGGTCAAGATCGGCCCGAAGCGCAGTCTATGGTCGCAGTAGAGCTGAACACCAACTACGAGCAGCTACGTACCTTCGCCCACTCAATTGAGGCACTTGCGAAGGGGGCGATTGTTGAGGCTGTTCTACAAACTGAGGGCTAGCCTCTACGCCTAGAAGACCTACCTGCGGCGGGTACCTGCCATCAAGCGTTGAGCGTCTGCTTCCACACGTACCAACGGCCGCTCGTGGCCGAATTCTGCCTCACAGAAGCAGCGCCGAATAACTCCTCGGGTTGACTTGTTGCTGCGGGCAACTGGAGCTGGCATTGAAGGCCAGTGGTTCAGTCAGATTGCAAAGATTGAAACGCCTTTGCAATGGGCCATTTCCTTATAGCCCTTCAGTCCGGAAAGTCCCGATTTATTGCACCCACTGTGATGGTGTTTTCTCAACTCCCTTCATCTTGCACCCATCTTCGGGTGTGCTTTGAACCCACCCTTAAGCGTATGAGCCCAAAGATAGACATCTCAAATGAGAATGTTTATCATTCATGTGCCTGACTACGCAGCACTCCTGCCAACGCAAAAGGTTCTACCCCCATGACCGCACCTCGGCGGCCAACGCATGCGGGGCCTTTTCAGGAGTTGCTTCATGAACCTCAGCGCGTCGGTCAGCCCTCTCTTTCATCGGGCAGAAGTGCCTGCACATTCGCCCCTGGATGACTGGGAGCGGCTGATGCGCCGCGCGGCTTCTGCCATGCATCTGCAGCAGCCGCGCATGGCGCTGGCGTATCAGCGCCAAGCCCTGGCGCTGGCGACCGAGATGGCGCTGGAGCCGCGTGTGGGGCGTGAAGACGATTGCGCGGCGGCGTGGGTGGTGTCGCACCTTAACCTGGCAGAGCTGGCGCAAGAGGCGGGCGACCCGGCTGAATCAAGGCGCTTGCTGTGTGCGGCGCATGCCACCTTGCTGCGCTGGATGGGGGACCCCGCCTGCGCCCCGGCCTTGCGCCAGGCGGCCCTTCGCCATGCGCGCGAAACCCTGGCGGCGCTGCTGCGCCATGCAGCGGCCTATGGGGCTCCACCCGATGCAGAAGTGACCCGGCTGTTACAGGCCGATGTGCCCTGGCCGTCCATGCGGCCTAATTGATCGATTGGGGCGCGTGCTGCATGCGCTCGCATCTTTCCCGCTTGTTCCCGTTTGTTCATGCAGGGGCGTGCTCTCTCCCACTCGCACCTGGCTGCACCGCCTCACCCAACCCTTTTTTAACCGGAGGATGTTCCCTTGCCATACACCTTGCCCCCATTGCCCTACGCCTACGACGCGCTGGAGCCGCACGTGGATGCCCGTACCATGGAGATCCACCACACGCGCCACCACCAGACCTACATCAACAACCTGAATGCCGCGTTGCAAGGCACACCGCATGCCGACTTGCCGATCGACGAGCTGGTGTCGCGCCTGGTGCTGCTGCCCGAGGCGCTGCAGCCCGCCGTGCGCAACAACGGCGGGGGGCACGCCAACCACAGCCTGTTCTGGCGCGTGATGTCACCCACCGGTGGTGGCTCGCCGCAGGGCGAATTGGCCCGTGCCATCGACGCAGAGCTGGGTGGGTTTGGTGCGTTCAAAGACGCGTTCACCAAGGCCGCCATCAGCCGTTTTGGCAGTGGCTGGGCCTGGCTCAGCGTGTCGCCGCAGGGCACGCTGGTGGTAGAGAGCACGGGCAACCAGGACAGCCCGCTCATGTCGGGCCTGATGTCGGGCAACACCCCCATCCTGGGGCTGGACGTGTGGGAGCACGCCTATTACCTGCACTACCAAAACCGACGCGCCGACTACATCGCCGCTTTCTACAACGTCATCGACTGGCCCGAGGTGGCCCGCCGCTATGCGCAGGCTCGGGCCTGAGGTGGCGCAGCGCCCTTGACTTGACCTTGTTGTCGCGTCCGTCTTCTGCCCTTTTGCAAGGCCACCGCCATGTCTACACCGCATGTTTCCCAAGCGCCATCCCATGTCCCTGTGGCTGCAAGCCCCGCCCCAGCCTTAGTTGGGGCGGGGGCGGCCGAGGAGGGCGATGACGGCACCGTGCAGCCCGCCTACCTGCGCTGGCAGGGGCACTGGCGCCAGCGCCTGGGCTTGGCCATCGTGTTGCTGGGGGCCGTAGTGCTGGCTTTGCATGGCTGGCGCATGGTGGCTACGCAGCCGCTGGTGCGCGATGCCTTGCTGGGCGGGCTGCTGGCGGCCCTTGCCACCGCGCTGGGGGCCGTGCCGGTGTGGTTCTCGCAGCAGCTGTCAGCCCGGGTGCAAGACACCTTGTTTGGCTTTGGCGCGGGCGTGATGCTGGCGGCCTGCTCGTTCTCGCTGATCTTGCCGGGCCTGCAAGCCGCCCGCGCGGCTGGGGCCGGGGGCTGGGCCGCTGGGGGCACCATCGGCGCTGCCATTTTGCTGGGGGCTGCGGCACTGCTGTGCCTGGAGCGGTGGCTGCCGCACGAGCATTTCATCAAAGGAGTCGAGGGCCAGGCCTCGCGCACGCTGCGGCGCACCTGGCTGTTTGTGTTTGCGATTGCGCTGCACAACTTGCCCGAGGGGTTGGCCATTGGCGTGGCCTACGCTGGCGGCGATGCCTTACGCGCCGGGGCTTTGACCACAGGCATTGCGATCCAGGATGTGCCTGAGGGGCTGGTGGTGGCGGTGGCGTTGCTGGCTGCGGGCTACCGCCGCACGGTGGCGGTGGGGCTGGGCATGGCCTCGGGGTTGGTCGAGCCGCTGGGCGCCGTGCTGGGGGCGGTGGTCATCAGCCATGCAGCCAGCCTGCTGCCCTGGGGGCTGGGCTTTGCTGCGGGGGCCATGTTGTTCGTCATCAGCCACGAGATCATTCCCGAATCCCACCGCAAAGGGCACGAGGCCTGGGCCACTGGCGGGCTGATGTGGGGCTTTGTGCTGATGATGCTGCTGGACACCGCGCTGGGTTGATGTCTCGCATCAGTGTGGCGATGGGTGCTATTTATTTGATAGCTGCTTGCGCTTGATTGGTAGGCGCTGCAGGCCGATTTGGCTTGAACCGTGACAAGCCCTCAACCAAAGAACTGGTAGCACACCACAATGGCCGCCACCACCCCGGCCAGCTCGGCCAGCAGCGCGCAGGCCACGGCGTGCCGGGCACGTTGAATGCCCACGGCCCCAAAGTACACCGCCAGCACGTAAAAGGTGGTTTCGGTGCTGCCCTGGATGGTGGCCGCAGCCAGCGCGGCAAAGCTGTCTACGCCTTGCGTTTGCATGGTCTCGATCAACATCGCCCGCGCCGCACTGCCTGAAAACGGCTTGACCAGCGCAGTCGGCAGCGCGTCCACAAACCGTGCATCCACCCCCAGGGTGTTCACGCACCAGCGAATCCCCTCCAGCGCATACCCCAGCGCGCCCGATGCGCGCAGCACGCCCACCGCGCACAGCATGGCCACCAAGTAGGGCAGCAGCCCCTTGGCCACATCAAAGCCCTCGCGGGCGCCCTCTACAAAGGCTTCGTACACCGGCACCTTGCGCCAGGCGCCAATCGCCACAAATGCCACCACCAGCCCAAACAGCGTGAGGTTGCCCAGCAGCGACGACAGCTGCGCCAGGGCTGCAGCACTCAGGCTGCTCAGCAATGCCATGAAGCCGCCCAACACCAGCGCTACTGGCAGCAAATACGCCAGCACCACCGGGTGCCACAGCGGCAGCCGTTGCACCACGGCCACGGCCAGCAGCCCGGCCAGGGTGGATGCAGATGTGGCCAGCAAGATGGGCAAAAACACCAGCGTAGGGTCGTGCGCCCCTTGCTGCATGCGGTACATGAAGATGGTGACAGGCAGCAGCGTGAGCGATGAGGCGTTGAGCACCAGGAACAGAATTTGCGCGTTGGTGGCAGTGGCGGGCTCGGGGTTCAACTCTTGCAGCGCACGCATGGCTTTGAGCCCCATGGGCGTGGCGGCGTTGTCCAGCCCCAGCGCGTTGGCGGCAAAGTTCAAAGTCATCAAGCCCAGGGCAGGGTGGCCGCGCGGCACCTCGGGCATCAGGCGGGCAAACAGGGGTGCCAGCCAGCGCGCCAGCACATCCACAATGCCGGCCTTTTCTGCGATGCGCAAAAAGCCCAGCCACAGCGTGAGCGTGCCAAACAGCAGCACCATCACCTCGACCGAGAGCTTGGCCATGGCAAACAGCGACTCGACCATGGCCGCAAACACCTGGGCCTGGCCGCCGAGAAGCCACTGGGCCAGGGCGGCAATGGCTGCCGTAAGAAAAAAGCCCAGCCAGAGGGTGTTGAGCATGTGAAGTGATCGCGGGGATTGGATTTGGAGGCTGCAGGGAAAGGTCGGGCGCAGCGATATGCGAAGCAGTTTAAGAGAGGTTCCAAGCCTGGGCTGGCTGCAGCTGTGCGTGGGTGGCAGGCAACATGGATCAGCGCCCGGATTTGACTGAAATCAAAATCTGTTTGTTTTTATTATTTATGCTGATTTTTGATGAATTGGCGTTGTTGCTTCTGCCAAAAAATTCAGGCGTAATCGCAAAAATGAGATTTTCCGGCAGCGTTGCAAGCTTGAGTGCCGTGTAGCCAAGGAGCATCGCGGTCTTCGCCAGCAGCTTGGTTTTGTGGCTTGTGATGCATGTGCCGAAGCTTGCACAGGATGATGAGCGCAAGGTTTCCAGTCGTCTAAAAGAGGGTTCCATGAACAACTTGAAGATTTCCACCCGCCTGTCTGGCGCGTTTGCCTTGCTGGTGTTGATGCTGGTGGGCTTGGCCGTTGCAGCGATGGCCCAGCTGTCGGCCATGCGTGCGGCCACTGTCGAGATCAGCGACAACTGGTTGCCCAGCGTGGAGGTGGTCAACAGCATTGACGCACAAGCCTCGGCGTTACGTTTGATCGTGCTCACCCACATCATGAACACCGACGAGGCAGCCATGGCCAAGATCGACCAGCAACTGCTGGCGGGCCGCGCAAAAATGGCCCAACTGCGAAAAACGTATGAAACCTTCATCAGCAGCGCTGAAGAAAAAAAGCTCTATGAAGAGTTTGCAGAGAACTGGACCAAGTACATCTCCGTGAATGACACGGCTCTGGCCCACTCGCGCAAGAATGAGAACGACCAAGCTCGGGCGATCGTGGAGGGGGAGTCCGCCAAGCTCTTTCTTAAAAGCGGCGATATCTTGGACAAACTTGTCAAGTTGAACGCAGACGGTGCAGCCGCAGCCAAAAAAGACTCCGAACACACCTACAACACAGCCCGCAACACCCTGCTGATCGTGGCCGCGCTGGCCATCGCCTTGGCCATTGCCGCCGCTCTGTGGCTCATCCGCTCCATCACAGCCCCCCTGTCACGCGCCGTAGAAGTGGCCGACCAAGTGGCCGCAGGCGACCTCAGCGCCCACATCGAAATCACCTCCACCGACGAAACCGGCCAGCTGCTCGGTGCCCTGCAACGCATGCAGCAAAGCCTGGTGCGCACCGTGAGTGTCGTGCGCCAGAACTCTGAAAGCGTGGCCTCGGCCAGCGCCGAGATCGCCTCCGGCAACAACGACCTGAGCGCGCGCACCGAACAGCAAGCCTCGGCCTTGGAAGAAACCGCAGCGTCCATGGAAGAGCTCGGCTCTACCGTGCGCCAAAACGCAGACAACGCCCGCACGGCCAACCAACTGGCCATGAGCGCCTCCACGGTGGCTACGCAAGGCGGAGAAGTCGTGGCCGAAGTGGTGGAGACCATGAAAGGCATCAACGCCAGCAGCAACAAGATTGCAGACATCATCAGCGTGATCGACGGCATTGCGTTCCAGACCAACATCCTGGCGCTGAACGCCGCGGTGGAAGCCGCGCGAGCAGGCGAACAAGGCCGAGGCTTTGCCGTGGTGGCCTCTGAAGTACGCAACCTGGCAGGACGCAGCGCAGAAGCGGCCAAAGAAATCAAAAGCCTCATCATGGCCAGCGTAGAGCGGGTAGAGCAAGGCACCCTGCTGGTAGACAAAGCGGGCAGCACCATGACCGAAGTCGTCACCGCCATCCGGCGCGTGACAGACATCATGGGAGAAATCAGCGCGGCCAGCAGCGAGCAAAGCGCAGGCGTAGGCCAAGTGGGCGAAGCCGTCACGCAAATGGACCAGGCGACCCAGCAAAACGCAGCCTTGGTGGAAGAAATGGCGGCAGCGGCCAGCAGCTTGAACAGCCAAGCGGGCGAATTGGTGAACGCCGTGGCGGTGTTCAAGCTGGCGCACGATGCCAGCTACAGCGCCCCCAGTGCCCCTGGCGCCAGCTACAGCCCCCGCGCCAGCAGCGCCAGCACCTTGGGCAAAAGCCCCAGCGCCCGGCCTGCGCTGAGCAAACCCAAGGCGACAACGGCAAAAGCGCCAGCCCAAAGCAAGCCAGCAGCGAGCTTGGCAGCGCCTCAAGCGACGGCGCCTGCACCCAAGGCAACGCCAGCACCTAAAGCAGCGAAGGCCGGGGGCAATGACGATGAGTGGGAGAGCTTCTGAGCCGGGCTTGAGCGGGGAGGGGGCAACTCCTCTCGTCCTCACACCTGCACCTACCGAAGCACGCCTCAGAGCGTGCTTTTTTGCTTTCGTCTCCCTGTCGTGTTTCGATAGCGTCCGTACGCGCAGTGAATGGGCCAAGAGGGGCGCTTTAGCACGCAGAAGGTGTTGGTGCCATGGTGAATTTGGGGCACAAACAGTCTTGATCTTTATCAAGAAAGTCAACTTCAGCGATGGTTTTTAAAATGATAAAAATGGCAAATCGGAGAGGCTGGTTGTTTACCAATACGTACCCTCTTGCCTAAATCAACAGATCATTTGGTGATTAAGTAAAAGCAATATATTCGTTTGGGTTTTAAAGGCGCAAACCCAAAATCAGGCTCCATCCACCAAGGAGCTTTGCATGACCACGCTGCGCCTGGGCGACACCGCCCCTGACTTCACACAAGAATCCACCGCTGGACCGATCCGTTTCCATGAATGGGCTGGCAACTCGTGGGTGGTGCTTTTCTCGCACCCTGCAGATTTCACGCCGGTGTGCACCACCGAACTGGGCAAAACGGCGGCCCTGGCCAGCGAGTTTGCCAAGCGGGGCGTCAAGCCCATTGCGGTGAGTGTGGACCCCGTGGATTCGCACCAAAAGTGGGTGCACGACATCAACGACACGCAGAACACCACGGTGAACTTCCCGATCCTGGCCGATGCGGACCGCAAGGTGGCGGACCTGTACGACATGATCCACCCCAACGCTTCGACCACTGTCACGGTGCGCAGCGTGTTCATCATCGACCCGCAAAAACGCATCCGCGCCACCTTCACTTACCCGGCCAGCACGGGGCGCAACTTTGACGAAATCCTGCGCGTGATCGACTCGCTGCAGCTCACCGACAGCCACAAGGTGGCCACGCCCGCCAATTGGAAGGACGGCGACGATGTGATCATCGTGCCGAGTCTGCAAGACCCGGCCGAGATCGCGCAGCGTTTTCCCAAGGGCTTCAAAGCCGTGCGCCCCTACCTGCGCATCACCCCTCAGCCCAACAAGTAAATAAAGGGCTCCGTCGCCTCTGCGGCCCGCCTTTGAAGGCGGCTGCAGGTGGCCGGGGTAGTTCACGCTGTGACCTCCACACCCATCATCATCGTGCCCGGCTGGCGCGACTCCGGCCCCGGACATTGGCAAACCTTGTGGGCAGATCGCCTGCCCGAGGCGCGCCGTGTGGTGCAAGACGACTGGATCACGCCCACCCGCGCAGCCTGGGTGTCGCAGTTAGAGAAAACCGTGCTGGCGCAACAGCAGCCGGTGGTGATCGTGGCGCACAGCCTGGGCTGCATTGCCACCACCCACATGGGGCCCGAGGCAGCGGCGCGGGTGCGCGGTGCGCTGCTGGTGGCCCCGGCAGACCCCGAGCGCCGCGCCATCCTGAGCGACTTTGCCCCTGTGCCTTATGCGGCGCTGCCGTACCGCAGCATTCTGGTCGCCAGCAGCAATGACCCGTTCTGCCCGATTCGCCTGGCCGGTGCCTATGCGCGTGCGTGGGGCAGCGAGTTTGTGCGCATGCAAAACGCCGGTCACATCAATGTGGAGTCCGGACACGGCGAATGGCCTTTGGGCCGGGCGTTACTGCAATCGTTGACAGATGACGGGGCAGGCGGGGCCGAGTGGCCTGCATCGCCAGCGGAGTCACCACAGTCTGTGGCTGCCAATGTGCTATGAGTTTGCTATGAAATAAATAGCTGCCAGCGCATGATTTGATTGCGCTGGCGGCCTTTTTTACTTAAACCGGGGAGGGGCGAGCCGCCGGTGGCGTTGTGCGCGCCACGGGTGGCAGGCCTGCCGCAGTGCGCAAGCGCTACGCCTTTCTATATTCCACATTTCGATTAATTTAAAAGAATATATTCTTTTGAGTTTTAAAAGGCGTTGTACACAATGCAACACCTTCAGCTTATTGAGCGACGCGACATGACTTCTTTGAAACTCAAGACCCTTTTGGCTTCTTTGGCCCTGACTGTCAGTGGCGTGGCTGGCGCCCAGAACGCGCTGCTCAATGTGTCGTACGACGTGGCCCGCGAGTTCTACAAGGATTACAACGCCGCCTTCGTCGCCCACTATAAGAAGACCACGGGGCAAGATGTGAAGGTGGACCAGTCGCACGCAGGCTCCAGCGCCCAGGCGCGTGCTGTGAACGATGGCTTGGCCGCCGACGTGGTCACCATGAACACCACCACCGACGTGCAGTTTCTGGCCGACAGCGGTGTGGTTGCCAAGGACTGGACCAAGAAATTCCCGCACGATGCATCGCCCACCACATCGACCATGCTGTTTTTGGTGCGCAATGGCAATCCTAAGAACATCAAGGACTGGGAAGACCTCATCAAACCCGGCGTGCAGGTGATCGTGGTGAACCCCAAAACGGGCGGCAATGGCCGCTATGCCTATTTGGCCGCCTGGGGCGCTATCCGTGAAAAGGGTGGCACCGAGGCACAAGCCGCAGAATTTGTGGGCAAGCTCTACAAGAACGTGCCCATCCTGGCCAAGGGCGGGCGCGATGCCACGGCCACCTTCCTGCAGCGCAACCAGGGTGACGTGCTGATCACGTTCGAGTCCGAAGTGGTGTCGATCGACCGCGAGTTTGGCTCCGGCAAGGTCGACGCGGTGTACCCCTCGGTGAGCGTGGTGGCCGAGAACCCCGTGGCGGTGGTGGAGCGCACCGTGGCAAAGAAGGGCACGGGCGCATTGGCCAAGGCGTATCTGGATTACCTGTACTCTGAAGAAGCCCAGGAGATTGCCGCTAAGCACGCCATCCGCCCCCGCTCGGAAACAGTGCTCAAAAAATACGCTGCCACTTTCAAGCCCTTGAAACTGTTCACCGTCGCCAAGTACTTTGGCTCGCTGACAGAAGCACAAAAAGTGCACTTCAATGACGGCGGCCAGTTCGACAAGCTCTACACGCCCGGTGCCAAGTAAGCCCAGCGCGTTCCTCGTTTCCATACCTCACTTATGACCACTGCGAATGCTGTGGCCGCAGCCCCGGCCGGCCGGCGTGCGCCCAAACGCGTGCTGCCCGGCTTTGGGCTGTCGCTGGGCTACACCCTGTTTTATCTGAGCATCATCGTGCTGATCCCGCTGTCGGCACTGATCTTCAAGACCTTCACGCTCACCTGGGAGCAGTTCTGGGCGGCCATCAGTGCGCCGCGTGTGATGGCTTCGTACCGGCTGACCTTCGGCGCCTCGTTCCTGGCGGCGCTGGTCAACCTGGTGTTTGGTCTGCTGATCGCCTGGGTGCTGGTGCGCTACAAGTTTCCTGGCAAGAAGATCGTAGACGCGCTGGTGGACTTGCCCTTTGCGTTGCCCACTGCCGTGGCGGGTATCTCGCTCACGGCTTTGCTGGCGGGCAATGGCTGGGTGGGCAGCATTTTGGAGCCCATGGGCATCCAGTTGGCGTTCAAGCCTGCGGGCATTGTGATTGCGCTCATCTTCATTGGCCTGCCGTTTGTGGTGCGCACCGTGCAGCCTGTGCTGGAAGACGCCGAGAAAGAGCTGGAAGAAGCCGCCACCTGCCTGGGTGCCACGCGCCTTCAAACCTTTACCAAGGTGATCCTGCCCTCCATCACCCCCGCATTGCTCACCGGTTTTGCCATGGCGTTTGCGCGGGCGGTGGGCGAGTATGGCTCGGTCATCTTCATCGCAGGCAACATGCCCATGGTTTCTGAAATCACGCCTTTGATCATCATTGGCAAGCTGGAGCAGTACGACTATGCAGGTGCCACCGCAGTGGCCGTCGTTATGCTGGTGATTTCATTCATCTTGCTTTTGGTCATCAACGCGCTGCAGGCCTGGCAGCGTCGTCACACGGGGGCACCAGCATGAGCGGCAATAACGCCCGAACTGTTCGCCGCGCCCAAGCGGGCACGACCGAAGCGCCCTGGGTGCGCTACACCCTCATCGCCATTGCACTGGCCTTCATGCTGCTGTTCCTGGTGCTGCCGCTGGCCGCCGTGTTTGCAGAGGCGTTGCGCAAGGGCTTTGGTGCTTACCTGGAGGGTCTGCGCGAGCCCGACGCCTGGTCGGCCATCAAGCTCACGTTGATCACCGCCCTGATTGCCGTGCCGCTGAACCTGGTGTTTGGCGTGGCAGCCGCTTGGTGCATTGCCAAGTACGAGTTCAGGGGCAAGGCGTTTTTGACCACGTTGGTGGATTTGCCGTTTTCGGTGTCGCCCGTGGTGGCGGGCTTGGTTTATGTGCTGATGTTTGGCGCCCAGGGCTGGTTTGGCCCGTGGCTGCAGGCGCACGACATCAAGATCATCTTTGCCGTGCCGGGCATTGTGCTGGCCACCGTGTTTGTCACCTTCCCGTTCATCGCCCGCGAGCTGATCCCGCTGATGCAGGCCCAGGGCAACGACGAGGAGCAGGCCGCCATCGTGCTGGGCGCCACCGGCTGGCAGACCTTTTGGTACGTGACGCTGCCCAACATCAAGTGGGGGCTGCTGTACGGCGTGATCTTGTGCAACGCCCGCGCCATGGGTGAGTTTGGCGCGGTGTCGGTGGTGTCCGGCCACATTCGCGGCCAGACCAACACCATCCCGCTGCACGTTGAGATTCTCTACAACGAATACCAGTCGGTGGCCGCGTTTGCCGCAGCCTCGCTGCTGGCCTTGCTGGCCCTGGTTACCCTCGTTATCAAGACCGTTGCCGAACACCGCAACGAACAGGCAATGAAGGCGGCGACCGACCTGCCGCCCGAGCGTCCTGCCGACGCCGCTGCCCGTTGAACTGCCCGCTGAAGGAAGAAACACCATGAGCATCGAAATCCGTAACGTCAGCAAGCAGTTTGGCGACTTCCATGCACTGCGCGATGTCAGCCTGGACATTGCCTCCGGCGAATTGATCGCACTGCTGGGCCCCTCGGGCTGCGGCAAGACCACGCTGCTGCGCATCATCGCGGGGCTGGAGACTGCCGATGTCGGCACCATCCATTTCAGCGGCGAGGACACCACCGACGTGCACGTGCGCGAGCGCAACGTGGGCTTTGTGTTCCAGCACTACGCGCTGTTTCGCCACATGACGGTGTTTGAGAACGTGGCCTTCGGCCTGCGCGTCAAGCCCCGTGGCGAGCGCCCAAGCGAAGCGCAGATCAAGCAGAAGGTGACCGACCTGCTCAAGCTCGTGCAGCTCGATTGGCTGGCCGACCGCTACCCCTCGCAACTGTCTGGCGGCCAGCGCCAGCGCATTGCCCTGGCCCGCGCGCTGGCGGTGGAGCCCAAGGTGCTGCTGCTCGACGAGCCCTTTGGCGCGCTCGACGCCAAGGTGCGCAAGGAACTGCGCCGTTGGCTGCGCCGCCTGCACGATGAACTGCATGTGACCAGCATCTTCGTGACCCACGACCAGGAAGAGGCGCTGGAAGTGGCCGACCGCGTGGTCGTGATCAACCAGGGCCGCATCGAGCAAAGCGGCTCGCCCCAGCAGGTGTGGGACCAGCCCGCCAGCCCGTTTGTGTACGGCTTTTTGGGCGATGTGAACCTGTTCCATGGCCGCGCGCACGAAGGGTTGGTGCACCTGGATGGCATGCAGATTGACTCGCCCGAGCACAGCCAGGCACAAAACGCCAAAGCCTTTGCCTACGTGCGCCCGCATGATCTGGATGTGGAGCGCTATTCGCCCGGCGCAGGACTGGACGCCGAAGGCCGCCCACGTGGCATCGTGGCGCAGCTTAGCCGCGCCATCGTGGTGGGGCCGATTGCGCGGTTGGAACTTATTCCCTCCCAAGACCACAAACCAGCGGACAATGCGTCCCCAGACCCCCTGATCGAAGCGCAGATTCCTGCGCAGCAGTTCAAGGAGCAGGGCTTCAAAGAGGGTGAAACGCTGGTGGTGACACCGCGCCGCGCCCGTGTTTTTTTAGATCACGCTGCGGGGATCTGAGCCGGTTTTCTTAGGAAAGCTGCTCGCGATGCAGTGGCTTTCAGCGGATGGTGATTCGACCGCATCACTAGGCGGGGCGCCGCAGACAGTGCTTTGGCACGGCAAGGCGCCCCAACGACGTGAGGCGGTTGAAGGACCATACGCCACAAGGATAAGAATGATGGTGTTGAACTGGATTGATCAGGCCCCGCGCCGCGTGCTGGCGCTGATCAGCGTGGCCTGCGTGGCCATGCTGGCTTTTGGCATGTATTTGCAGCATGTGGTGGGCCTGGAGCCTTGCCCCATGTGCATCGTGCAGCGATATGCTCTCATTTTGGTAGCTGTCTTCGCTGCATTGGCGAGCGTTAGAGGCTCAAAAGGCTGGTGGATGGGTTTTGCTGCGCTGGGCTTGCTCTCTTCAGGGTTCGGTGCTTTTGTTGCCGCCCGCCAAAGCTGGCTGCAGTGGTATCCCCCCGAAGTCGCTACCTGCGGCCGCGACTTCTACGGCATGATTGAAAACTACCCCATCGGCCGCGCCATCCCCATGATCTTCCGTGGCTCGGGTGACTGCACTGCCATCGACTGGACCTTCCTGGGTGGCTCCATCGCCAACTGGTCGTTTATTTGCTTTGTCGGCTTTGGGCTGGTGCTGCTGGCTTTGTTGGTGCGCGGCTTCAAGGGCGACCGCCGCGGTGCAGCGGGGTACTCGGCTGCTTGAAAATTGTTGCAGGCACCGACTTGGCAAAAGGCGCTCTGTGGAGCGCCTTTTGTTTTTGTCTGCACGCTCAACGGTACCTGTTCACGCGCTGAGGGATGTGGGCGGGCGGCCCGCCTGTAGCTGCAGGCCGTCAAGGTTGCTCGGTGCGATCCAATGTGCAAAGGGGGCTATCCCACCGCTTTCGCTGCTTATGTCTGGCCCGCAGTGTATGGGCTTGCGCCCTGGTGCAAAAAGGGGGCAGAAGCACCATTCGATTCGACCCGATTGCGTCCTGCGGCCTTGCCCCGGTAAAGCGCTGCATCGGCGGCCCGCATGGCGCCTTCCAGGGCCGGAAGGCTGGCGAAGTCGCCTGAAACCCCGATCGTGACCGTACAGCGCAGCGGTTCGTCAAAGCCGCTGATTTCGATGGTTTGATTTTCAACCGCCTTGCGCACACGCTCTGCCAGTTGCAGGACACCCGCACCGTCGCTGCCTGTGCAGATGGCGACAAACTCTTCGCCGCCGATGCGGGCTGTCAGATCGCCACGGCGCACTGTGGTGCGCAGCACCTCTGCTACGCGGCACAGTACGGCGTCTCCGATCTGGTGGCCGTGGGTATCGTTGATGCGTTTGAAATGGTCGACATCCAACAGCATCAAGAAGGCCGGAGCCGCCTGGCGCAGATTGAAATACCGGTCCAGCGCCTCTGAAAGACCTCTGCGGTTGAGCAGCTGCGTCATCGGATCACGCGCTGCCATGCTGCTCAAATCATCGGTCAGGCGCCGCAGTACCAGCCAAACGATGGAGGGCGGCACCACAGTGGCCAGGGACGACATATAGATGTAGAACACCATTTGGAAATGGCTGCCCATGTGTAGCGCTTCCAGGCCGCCGTCCAGAACCTTCACGAATTTGATGGCGTTGAGCACGCAAATGCCGCCGATCAGGAGCGCAAAAAACGCCATCTCCCAATACAAATGCTTGGCAAATGTGCGAACGCCATAAAGGGCCGTCAGCGCCATCATCAGGAAAAGCAGTGCGGACATTCCTGACAGCAAGGCGTAGCGGGCCACAGGCCCCAAGCTCCATTGCACCAGCACCTGCAAGGCGGTGTACGCGATGGCAAATGCCATCAACGGCCGCAACAGGGGAGCGGGGTAGCCAAAAAACCGCATGACCCCGAGCCCGTAAGCAACGGGAGAGGCCAGCGTGAGGGTGTGGTTAACCACGCTCATCACGCTCCAGGCGGGGCCGCCCTCCACCAGCTGGAGCACATAGGCCAATCCCAGCAGGAGGTTACCCACGGCAAAAAAGTCCATGCCCATCTTCTTGCCGTGCAGGCGTTTGCTGATGAGCAAAAACATGACGGAGAAGCACAGCAAGTGTGCACACAGCATGCCAACGAGAACGTATGCAACCATCTGGGCGTGACCGATCAGTGATGGAACCCGGCGCTGTCGCCTGGGGCGAAAGTTGCAGCAGGGTGAGGAAACCGCACGCCCTCTGTCCCATCCACCCACGCAGGCAGCTTGTGCATCACGCTCTCCAGCAGATCGCTGGCCTGCCAATGCGCAAGCCATGCCTGCAAATGGGGCCAGGGCTGTGCTTGCCACCACGCAGAATCAATGCCCGCAAACTGGCGCACAAACGGTGCGATGGCCATGTCTGCCAAGGCCGCGCGATGGCCGAACAGGTGGTGGCGGGTGGCCAGGCGGGTGTCCAGTGCGCTCAACCAAGCCACGGCGGTGGCACGCGCGGCGCTCACATCGGCGCCGGGGTAGCGGCTGGGGTATTTGCAGCGGTCCAGCGCTTGTTTGAAGGGACCATCGCATTCGGCGATCAACTCCAGCATGTCTTGCAATGTGCCCTGGCTCGGAGTGAGCCAGCCCTTGGGGTCGTGCAGTGCCAGGGACCAAAGCATGATGTCCAGGCTTTGCTCCAGCACTTGGCCATCTGGCAGCACGAGCACGGGGACGGTGCCTTTGGGCGAGGCTTGCAGCAGCGCCTGGGGCTTGTTCTTGAGGACCACCTCGCGCAGCTCGCACGCCTGCCTGCTCACCGCCAGGGCCAGTCGGGCACGCATGGCGTAGGGGCAGCGGCGAAAGGAGTAGAGAACGGGCAAGGTGGTCATGCCGCGTCTTCCGTGCAGCCTGCGTCGTCTTTGCCTTCTTTGACTTCTCGCGTGCTGGGCCGTGCAGAGCTGCTGGGCTGGCGTGCGCCGATGTGTTCCTGGCCGCGCTGGGCCGCCAGCTGCATTTGCCGCTCGCGCTCGGCCAGTGCGCGTTCTTGCTCGGGCGTGCGGGTGCCGTGGCAATAGGGGCAACTCACGCCTTGCACATAGTGAGGGTGTGCCAGCTCGGCTTCGCCCAGCGGCATGCGGCAGGAGCGGCACAGCTGGTGCGGGCCACGCACCAGGCCGTGGCCTACGGAGACACGCTCATCAAACACAAAGCAGTCGCCCTGCCAGCGGGTGGCTTCTGCGGGCTCCGTCTCCAGGTATTTGAGGATGCCGCCTTCGAGGTGATAGACCTCGTCAAAGCCTTGCGACTTGAGGAAGGCGGTGGACTTTTCGCAGCGGATGCCGCCCGTGCAGAACATGGCCACCTTGGGGTTGCCCGCCAGCACGCCGCCGGGCTGCGACTGTTGTGCCACCCAGGCCGGAAACTCGGAAAAGCTTTTCGTGTGCGGGTTGATGGCGCGCTCGAAGGTGCCGATGCCCACTTCATAGTCGTTGCGCGTATCGATGACCACCACGCTGGGGTCGTCGATGAGGGCGTTCCAGTCGCTGGGTTTGACGTAGGTGCCTGCGTTGCGCGCGGGGTTCAGGCCGGGCACGCCCAGGGTGACGATCTCTTTTTTGAGCCGTACGCGCATGCGGTAGAAGGGCATGGCGCTGGCGGGTGCCTCTTTGTGCTGCAGGGCGGCAAAGCGGCTGTCGCTGCGCAGCCAGCCCAGCACCGCGTGCACACCGTTGGGCGTGCCTGCGATGGTGCCGTTGATGCCTTCGTGCGCCAGCAGCAGCATGCCGCGCACGCCGTGGGCCTCGCAGAGACTTTGCAGGGGCGCTTGCAGCGCGGCAAAGTCGGGCAGATCAACGAATTGGTAGAGGGCGGCGGTGATGAAGGGAGGCGCGACCGGGTTCACGGGATAGCAAAAAGATGCGAAGTGTGGGAGATGGGGCAGGCGGGTAAACAGGGCGATGATAGCGGTCACCTTTCGTTACGATGTCGGGGTACCAAACGCAGCCGCCAGGTGAGTCGCATGAGCAAGGAATCCACTATCCATCTTTTCCGCCGGCTGGAGCAGCTCAATGGCATTGGGGCAGCGTTGTCGCGCGAGCGGGACATTGAGCGGCTGCTCGAGAACATCCTGGAGGCCGCCAAGACCATCACTGCTGCGGACGGTGGCACGCTCTACAGCGTGACGGAAGACCAGGCGGCCCTGAAGTTTGAGATCTTGCGCACCGACTCGTTGGGCATACGCCTGGGGGGCACCACGGGCAAACCCATTGACCTGCCACTGCTGCCCCTGCGCACCACCGATGGGGCCCCCAATGACTCGCTGGTGGCGGCGCACTCGGCCATTCACGACCGCACGGTGAACATTGCCGATGCTTACAGCGCACAGGGCTTCGATTTTTCAGGGACACGCGCTTTTGATGCGCGCACGGGGTATCGCTCGCAGTCGTTCCTGACGGTGCCGATGAAGAACCACGACCGCGAGCTGATTGGCGTGCTGCAGCTCATCAATGCGCGTGACCCGGAGACGGGCGAGGTGATGGCGTTTTCGCAGGCCGACCAAAGCCTGGCCGAGTCGCTGGCCTCACAGGCCGCTATTGCGCTCACCAACCGGCTGCTGGTCACGCAGCTCGAGCGCCTGTTCGAGTCGTTTGTGAACCTCATCAACCTGGCCATTGATGAAAAGTCGCCCTACACCGGGGGGCACTGCCAGCGCGTGCCCGCGCTGACCATGATGCTGGCCGAAGCCGCCCACGCAGTGCAAGAGGGGCCGCTGGCCCACTTTGCCATGACCGACCGCGACCGCTACGAGCTGAAGATGGCCGGGCTGCTGCACGACTGCGGCAAGATCACCACCCCTGTGCATGTGGTGGACAAAGCCACCAAGCTGCAAACGCTGTACGACCGCATCGGACTGGTGGATACGCGCTTTGAAGTGCTCAAGCGCGATGCAGAACTGGCTGCCCTGCGGCGCCAGCTGGCCCTGCGCCCGGTGGCCGATGCGGCGGCGGAAGCCCAGGTGCAACAGGCCTTGCAGCAAGAGCTGGCCGTGCTGGACGCCGACCGTGATTTTTTGCGCAAGGCCAATATCGGGGGAGAGGCCATGTCGGCGGCAGACCAGCAGCGCGTGCGCGACATAGGTGTGCAGCGCCAGTGGCGCAACCCGCAGGGCATTCAAACCAGCTTTTTGACGGCCGAAGAGGTCGAGAACCTCACCATCCGCTCGGGCACGCTGACGCAGGCCGAGCGCGACATCATCAACCACCACATCGTGGCCACCAACAAGATGCTGGAGACGCTGCCCTGGCCGCGCCACCTCAAGAACGTGCCCGAGTACGCGGGCGGCCACCACGAGCGCATGGACGGGCGCGGCTACCCCAAGGGCCTGACGCGCGACCAGATGTCAGTGCAGGCCCGCATGATGGGCATCGCTGATGTGTTTGAGGCGCTCACAGCGGCCGATCGCCCGTACAAGCGCGGCATGACGGTATCGCAGGCCGTGTCCATCATGGAGCGCATGTGCGAGAACGGGCACATCGACCCCGATCTGTTTGCGGTGTTTATCGGGCAGGGTGTGCACGTACGCTATGCACGCCAGTTCCTCGATCCCCTGCAATGTGATTTGTGATTGCTATAAAAAATATAGCTGATTGCGCTCTATTTCATTGCTATGAGGGCTCTTTGGGTGCTGCGGTAGGCGCCCGGTCTTCCCGGGAGGGGGCGGACAGGTGCTCGGGCCGCCGCATCTCGTACGCGCGGGCAAAGGTGTTGACTGCGCGGTCGGCGCAGGCCTGGATCTCGGCAGGGGGCAGCGGGGGCAGGTTGCGGTAGTACCACCGCGGCAGCAGCTCTGCCTGTAGCAGCGAGAAAAACTGGCGCGCCGCCAGGTAGGGATCGCCGTAGCGCATGACGCCTGCGTCCATGGCGCGGCTAAAAAAAGAGCCCAGGTCCTGCACGCCCTGGTGGGGACCGGCGTCGTAGAAGAGGGCGCCCATGTCCGAGCGGCCCGCCTCTGCGAGCACCATGCGCTGTATGGCAATCAGCTGATCACTGCAGATGAAGGCGGCCAGCGTTCGTGCGAACTCATCCAGCCGCCGACCCACCCCGGCGCTGACGTCCTGCTCCATCAGCATTGCATCGAACGCTGGCCGGACATGGCGCTGGCCCACCGCCATGGTCGCCGCTTGGAAAAGCGCCTCCTTGGATGGGAAGTAGCCGTAGATGGTGGACTTGGAGCCGCCAATGCGGCGAACGATCTCGGCCATGGACGCGCGCTCAAACCCGAACTCCAGAAAGACCTGCGAGGCGATTTCCAAAATCGCCTCGCGGCGTGCTTCCGTGCGAACTTTCATGCCGTGCTCCTATGAATTTCTTTTAACCGTACCGATGAGTCCATTTTTGCTTGACAAGCCGAATGTGTCAAATTGATAATCGTCAATACCGTACTGTTCGGTACAGTTAAATCGTGTTTCACCTTGTCAGGTCGGGCGTACCAAAGCGCCTGGGCCGAGGAGCTTTGTTCATGCGCTTGCATCCTGCTATTCAACGACCCGTGGCCGTGTTGGCCACCGTTTCCGCCCTGGCACTGGCCGCCTGCGGCGAAGCGCCTCAGCCGCCGGCCACCGGCGGCGGGGGCGTGCCCCAGGTCCGGGTCATTACCGTGCAATCCCAGCGCCTGCCGCTGACCACCGAGCTGCCCGGCCGTGTGGCCCCTGCGCTAATTGCCGAGGTACGCCCCCAGATCACCGGGCTGGTGCTGCAGCGCCGCTTCAAAGAAGGCAGCGATGTGAAGGCGGGCGATGTGCTCTACCAGATCGACCCCGCCACCTACCGCGCCAATGTGGACAGCGCCCAGGCCACCCTGGCCAAGGCCGAGGCGAACCTGGTCACCGTGCGGCTGAAGGCCGGGCGCTTCAAGGAGCTGTCTGCCATCAAGGCCGTGAGTCAGCAGGATGCCGACGACGCCGCCGCGTCGCTGCTGCAGGCCGAGGCCGAAGTCAGCGCCGCCCGCGCCACGCTGCAAACCCAGCGCATCAACCTGGACTACACCCGCATCACCTCGCCCATCAGCGGGCGCATCGGGCGCTCCAGCGTCACCCCTGGCGCGCTGGTCACCGCCAATCAGGCCGGTGCCATGGCCACGGTGCAGCAGCTGGACCCGATCTATGTGGACGTGACGCAGTCCACCAGCACGCTGCTGGCGCTCAAGCGTTCGATGGACGCAGGCACCCTCAAAACCGGCACCGCCAAGGTGCGTCTGGTGCTGGAGGATGGCAGCGTGTACGCGCAGCCAGGCAAGCTGCAGTTTTCGGACGTGACGGTGGACCAAAGCACGGGCGCCGTGACGCTGCGCGCCGAGTTCCCCAACCCCCGCGCCGATTTGCTGCCGGGCATGTATGCCCGCGCTGTTTTGGAAGAAGGCGTGCTGGAGCAAGCCCTGCTGGTGCCCCAGCCCGCTGTGGGCCGTGACACCACCGGTAAGCCCTACGTCTTTGTGGTCGATGGGGAAGGCAAGTTGCAGCAGCGCAGCCTGACTGCTGACCGCGCCGTGGGTGACCAGTGGCTGGTGACGGATGGGCTGAAAGCGGGCGACACCGTGGTGGTGGAAGGCCAGCAAAAAGCGCGTGCTGGCCAGCCTGTGCAAGCCCAGCCCTACACCCCCGCCGCCTTCAAAAAGACGGAAGCGGTGCAGAAGATTGCCGCCGCCAGCGCACCCTCCAGCGCCCGTTGAACACCCCGCAAAGAGAATCCCATGGCCCGTTTTTTCATCGACCGCCCCATCTTCGCGTGGGTGCTTGCCATCATCACGATGCTGGCAGGGGTGATGGCAGTGCTGACACTGCCCATCGCCCAATACCCCACCATTGCGCCGCCCGCCATCGCCATCTCGGCCACGTATCCGGGCGCTTCGTCCAAAACGCTGGAAGACAGCGTCACCCAGGTCATCGAGCAGAAGATGAAGGGGCTGGACAAGCTCTCTTACATCGCCTCGACCAGCGAGTCCTCGGGCAGCGTGACCATCACGCTGACCTTTGAGAACGGCACCGACCCCGACACCGCCCAGGTGCAGGTGCAAAACAAGCTGGCCCTGGCCACGCCGCTGCTGCCGCAAGAGGTGCAGCAGCAGGGCGTGCGTGTGACCAAGTCGGCCAACAACTTCCTGAACGTGCTGGCTTTTGTGTCGGAAGACGGCAAGCTCAACGGCTCGGACCTGTCCGACTACGTAGCGGCCAACGTGCAAGACCCGATCAGCCGCGTAGAAGGCGTGGGCGACACCACGCTGTTCGGCTCGCAATACGCCATGCGCATCTGGCTGGACCCGAGCAAGCTCAACAGCTTCAACCTGACGCCGCTGGACGTGAAGACCGCCATCCAGGCGCAGAACGCGCAGGTGTCTGCCGGGCAACTGGGCGGGCTGCCGTCCGCTGCCGACCAACAACTCAATGCCACCATCACTGCGCAAACGCGCATGAAGACGGCCGACGAGTTTGCAGGCATCTTGTTGCGCACCCAGGCCAACGGCGCCGCTGTGCGCCTGAGCGATGTGGCGCGTATCGAGCTGGGCGGCGAGAGCTACGCCACCGTGGCCCGCTTCAACGGCATGCCCGCTGCAGGCTTGGCCATCAAGCTGGCCACTGGCGCCAATGCGCTCAACACCGTCAAGGCGGTGGACGCCAAGCTGGCTGAGCTGGGCAAGTTCTTCCCGCAGGGCATGAAGGTCATCAAGCCTTACGACACCACGCCCTTTGTGCGCATCTCCATCCAGGAAGTGGTCAAGACCCTGGTCGAGGCTGTGGTGCTGGTGTTTGTGGTGATGTACCTCTTTTTGCAGAACTTCCGCGCCACGCTCATCCCCACCATTGCAGTGCCAGTGGTGTTGCTGGGCACCTTTGGCGTGCTGGCGGCGTTTGGGTATTCGCTCAACACGCTGACCATGCTGGCGATGGTGCTGGCCATTGGCTTGCTGGTGGACGACGCCATTGTGGTGGTCGAGAACGTGGAGCGGGTGATGAGCGAGGAGGGCTTGTCGCCCCTGGAAGCCACGCGCAAATCCATGGGCCAGATCACCGGCGCGCTGGTGGGTGTGGCCCTGGTGCTGGCCGCCGTGTTTGTGCCCATGGCCTTCTTTGGTGGCTCCACGGGTGTCATCTACCGCCAGTTCACCGTCACCATCGTGTCGGCGATGACGCTGTCGGTGCTGGTGGCCATGATCCTTACGCCCGCCTTGTGCGCCACGCTGCTCAAGCCGATTCCCAAGGGGCACGGGTTGGCCACAAAAGGGTTTTTTGGCGCCTTCAACCGTGCTTTTGATCGCAGCAACCGTGGCTACCAAAGCCTGGTGCAGCGCATGCTTAAGCGCGGTGGGCGGTGGATGGTGGGCTACGCCATTTTGGTGGTGGCTGTAGGCTTTGTGTTCACCAAAATTCCCGCAGGCTTTTTGCCCGAGGAAGACCAGGGCACGCTGTTTGCCATCGTGCAACTGCCCCCAGGCACTACGCAAAGCAACACCGAAAAGGTGCTGGACCAGGTACAGCACCACTTTCTGGAGGAGCAAAAAGACGCGGTGGACGCTATCTTCACCGTGGCGGGCTTCAGCTTTGCGGGCAGCGGGCAGAACACGGGCTTTGCCTTCGTCAAGCTCAAGCCCTGGGGCGAACGCACGGCGCCGGGCCTCAAGGCCCAGGCCGTGGCCAACAAGGCGATGGGCGCGCTGTCGCAAATCCGCAATGCGTCGGTGTTCGCGTTTGCACCGCCTGCGGTGTCTGAGCTGGGCAACGCCAGCGGGTTTGACCTGATGCTGCAAGACCGCGCCAACCTGGGCCACGACGCCCTGATGGCCGCACGCAACCAACTGCTGGGCGCGCTGATGAAAGAGAAGGGCCTGGTGGCCGTGCGCCCCAACGGGATGGAAGACGCGCCCGAGTTCCGCCTGGACATTGACGAGCACAAGGCGGGTGCGCTGGGTCTGTCCATGGCCGACATCAACAACACGTTCTCGGTGGCGTGGGGCAGCAGCTACGTCAATGACTTCCTGGACAAGGGGCGCGTGAAGAAGGTCTTCTTGCAGGCCGATGCACCGCACCGCATGGTGCCCGAGGACATCGGCAAATGGTTTGTGCGCAACAGCAGCGGCACCATGGTTCCGTTCAGCGCGTTCTCCACCTCGGGGTGGATCACCGGCTCGCCCCGCCTGGAGCGCTACAACGGCGTGCCTTCGGTGGAAATCCTGGGCATGGCCCTGCCAGGCGCCATGTCCAGCGGCCAGGCGCTGGATTTGGTGGAGCGCCACGCGGCCGAGTTGCCTGCTGGCATTGGCTTTGAGTGGACCGGTGTGTCGCGCCAGGAGCGCGAAGCGGGCGGCCAGGCCATGCTGCTGTATGCCGTGTCTATCCTGGTGGTGTTCTTGTGCCTGGCGGCGCTGTACGAGAGCTGGTCGATTCCGTTCTCGGTGCTGCTGGTGGTGCCGCTGGGGGTGCTGGGCACGCTGGCGGGCGCGGTGCTGACGTGGAAGATGAACGATGTGTACTTCCAGGTCGGGCTGCTGACCACGGTGGGGTTGGCGTCCAAAAACGCCATCTTGATCGTGGAATTTGCCAAGGAGCTTTACGCACAGGGCCACTCGCTGGTGGATTCAGCCATCACGGCGGCACGCATGCGGCTGCGGCCTATCCTGATGACGTCGCTGGCGTTCATCTTGGGCGTGCTGCCCCTGATGCTGAGCAAGGGCGCGGGCGCAGGTGCGCAAAACGCCCTGGGCACGGCCGTGGTGGGTGGCATGGTCACCGGCACGGTGCTGGCCATCTTCTTCGTACCGCTGTTCTTCGTGATCGTGCAAAAGCTGTTTGGGCGCAAGAAGCCTGCGCCTGGCACCGATGCACATGCTGCCACCCCTGTTTTGTCGGAGGGCCACTGAAATGCCTCGTTCCTTGACCTTGTCCCTGCTGGCTGCTGCCTTGGTGCTGACCGGCTGTGCCAACCTGGCCCCCACCTATGAACGGCCCGCCGCGCCCGTGCCGGTGGCTTACCCGGATGCGGCCGATGGCGGCGCCCCACAAAGCGGCGCTACCGCCGACATCGACTGGCGCACGTTTTTTGCCGACGCCAAGCTGCGCAGCCTGATCGAGCTGGCCCTGGCGAACAACCGCGACCTGCGTGTGGCCGTGCTCAACATCGAACAGGCCCGCGCCCAATACCGCGTGCAAGACGCGCAAACCCTGCCCACGGTGAACGCCACGGGCAGCGGCACGGCAGCACGCACCCCGGCCAGCCTGTCGGGCGCAGGCACGGCCGTTACCAGCCACCAGTACAGCGCCAACCTGGGCGTGAGTGCGTATGAGCTGGACCTGTTTGGCCGCGTGCGCAACCTCAGCAGCCAGGCGCTGGAGCAGTTCCTGGCCACCGAGCAGGCCCGCCGCACCACGCAGATCAGCCTGGTGGCCGAGGTGACCACGGCGTACCTGAACTGGGCAGCCGACCTGGAGCGCCTGGCTTTGGCGCAAGAGACCCTGCGCAGCCAAAGCGAGTCGTACCGCCTCACCCAAACGCGGTTTGAGCTGGGTGCTGCCTCGGCCCTGACCCTGCGCCAACTGCAAACCAGTGTGGAAAGCGCCCGTGTGGACGTGGCCCGCTACACCGGCCAGGTGGCACAAGACCGCAATGCCCTGGCGCTGCTGCTGGGCACCGCTGTGCCTGAGGCGTTGGCGCCCGAGGTGCTGGCCGACACGCTGAATGCCTTGCCCGCACTGCCTGCGGGGGTGCCGTCTGACCTGCTGTTGCGTAGGCCCGATCTGCTGCAGTCCGAGCACCAGCTCAAGGCCGCCACCGCCAACATCGGCGTGGCGCGGGCGGCGTTCTACCCGCGCATCAGCCTGACTGCCACGGCGGGCAGCAGCAGTGCGGACCTGTCGGGCCTGTTCAAGGCGGGCTCGGGCAGTTGGAGCTTCATCCCGCAAATCAGCCTGCCTATTTTTGATGGCGGTGCCAACCAGGCCAATCTGGACAGTGCCAAAGCCGCACAAGGCATTGCGCTCGCGCAGTACGAAAAAGCCATCCAGACCGCCTTCCGCGAAGTGGCCGATGCGCTGGCCCAGCGCAGTGCCGTGGGTGACCAGCTGCAGGCGCAAAACGCCCTGGTGCAGGCCAGTGGCGAGGTGCTGCACATGTCGCAAGCCCGGTTCGACCGGGGTGTGGACAGCTACCTGGATGTGCTGGACGCCCAGCGCTCGTGGTACAGCGCGCGCCAGACCCTCATTGGCACCCGCCTGGCCCAGCTGACCAATGGCGTCACGCTGTACAAGACGCTGGGGGGCGGTTGGTCGGGCAGTGCGTCCAGCCTGTAGCGCACGCCCCCATGGTCCGCAGAACGCAAGAACAGGCGCAGGCCACCCGCCAGCGCATTCTGGAGTCTGCCGCGCAGCTTTTTGCGGAGCGTGGCTGGGCGCACAGCGCCATGCAAGAGGTGGCCCGCCGCGCTGGCGTGACGCGTGGTGCGGTGTATTGGCACTTCAGGGACCAGAGCGACTTGCTGGAGGCCCTGCTGGACGAAACGCAGCTGCCCTGGCAGGTGGTGCGGCCCTTGCCCAGTGCCGTGCAGACGGGCAGCCCTTTGGCGTTGCGGCAGGCGCTGGTGCGCCTGGGCACAGCGCCTTTGGCGTGGCTGGAGGCCTCCGTGCCAGCCCAGCGCTTGCTGTGCATCTTGGGACCGTGGAGCGTGGGGCAGGGCCACCAGCGGTTGGTGGAGGTGCTGCAGGCCCACCGCCAGGCGGGCCTGCAGTGCTTTCAAAACGCATTGGCCCAGGCCGCCGCCCAAGGCGCGCTGCGCCCAGGCATTGAGCCTGCAGTAGCGGCGTTGGGCGTGTTCGCTTTGGTGGAGGGACTCATGCAGCAATGGCTGCGCCAGCCAGGGGCTTTTTGCCTGGCGACCGTGGGTGCCAGCGCACTGCAGACGCACTTGGCAGGGGTGTTTGTGGGCTGATGGGCCACAGCCTTTCAAAGATGTTTGCGATCAAAAGCGTAGCTGATTGCGCTTATTCATCAAGCGCTAGAGGCCTATTTGGCTAATGGTCTTCAAAGGGCGCCTGCTTTGCTTCAGGCACCGCCGCATCGGGCGCGGGCAGGCCTGCGCTGGCCGAATGGGCTTGAGCCAGCAGCCACTGTGCAAACGCCTGCATAGCGGCTGTAGCGCTGCGCGACTGCAGGTGGGTGAGCCAGTAGGCACCGCGCTGTAGCTCCAGCGCAAAGGGTTGCACCAGCCGGCCTTGCTGCAACTCACGGGTGAAGAGGGCCACCGGCAGCAGGGCCACCCCGGCGCCTTGGGCGGCGGCCTCGGCCAGCGTCAGGGACGAATCAAACACCGCGCCCCGCAGCACCGGGCAGGGCAGGCCCGCCGCTGCAAACCAGGCGGTCCACTCGTCGGCGCGGTAGCTGCGCAGCAGGGGCAGCCGTGCCAGGTCAGCGGGTTGCTGCAGGCCCTGGGCCAGGGCGGGCGTGCACATGGCCGACAACGGGGCTTGCAAAATGCGCTCGGCGTGCGTGCCATGCCAGGCCCCATCGCCAAAGCGAATGGCGTAGTCCAGCCCTTCGCCCGCCATATCGACCCGGTTGTTGTGGGTGAGCAGGCGCAAGTCCACAAACGGGCAGCTTTGCTGAAAATGCCGCAGCCGGGGCAGCAGCCAGCCCACGGCAAACGTGCCCACCACGCCCACCGTCAGCACCTCGCGCGGGCGGGTGTCGCGGATTTGCTCCAGCGCGGCCTCCATGCGGGCAAAGGCGTCGCTCAACGTGGGCAGCAACGCCTGCCCCTCATCGGTCAACGCCAGGCCACGCGGCAGGCGGCGAAACAAAGGCTTGCCCAGGCGTTCTTCCAGGTTGCGGATGTGCTGGCTCACGGCCGTTTGCGTCACATGCAGCTCTTGCGCCGCACGGGTCAGGTTCAGGTGCCGGGCAGATGCCTCAAAGGCACGCAGGGCGTTCAGGGGCAAGTGCATGGCGTGGTGACAACTGCTGGTGCAGGTGTGTGGAGATGCATAAGTTTTTCTGGGGGCTGGGTGCAATTATTGCCGCTGGTGGGTGCGTTGCATCCCCCGTATCGTTCGCATCTTTCTCAAACGAGGTGAATGATGGCGATACAAAGGCGAGAGTTTTCCTGGGGTCTGGCGGCGGCTGCATTGGCGCCCCTGTGGGGTTGTGCTGCAGCGCGCACGCCCAGCGCGGCCGTGGCGCAGCAGTGGCAGCAAGCCCTGGCACAGATCGAGCAAAAGGCACAAGGGCGGCTGGGCGCTGCCCTGCTGGACACGGGCAGCGGCCTGGCGCTGGGCTGGAGGCAGGACGAGCGCTTTGCCATGTGCAGCACCTTCAAGCTGCCCCTGGCGGGCTGGATGCTGGCGCTGGTCGACCAGGGCAAAGAGCGGTTGGATGCCCGTGTGCAGTACCCGGCCAGCGAAGTGGTGGACTATTCGCCGGTGAGTGGCCCCAAGGCCGGAGCCGGTGGCGGCCTGACGGTGGGCGAGCTGTGCTCTGCCACCGTGAGCCTGAGCGACAACACCGCCGCCAATCTGCTGCTGGCACGCCAGGGTGGCCCCAGCGCGCTCACGGCCTACCTGCGCACCCTTGGCGACACGGCCACGCGGCTGGACCGCAACGAGCCCACTTTGAACGAAGCCGCAGTAGGCGATCCACGCGACACCACCACGCCACAGGCCATGCTGCAGACCATGCAAAAGCTGGTGCTGGGCGATGCCCTCACGCCCGCGTCACGTGCCACGCTGCAGCGCTGGCTGGTAGAAACAAGCACAGGCGACAAGCGCCTGCGGGCAGGCGCACCGGGTTGGAGGGTGGGGGACAAGACGGGCACAGCGGGCAGCAGCGGCACCACCAACGACATCGGCGTGCTGTGGCCCCAGGGCGGTGGTGCACCCGTGCTGTTGACCTGCTACCTCACGCAGTCCAAGGCCAAGCCCGAACAACGCGAGGCCGCCATTGCCGAGGTGGCGCGCAGCGCCTTGGCCGCCTTGGCTGCGTCAGCAGTGTAAGGGCCCAAAGCACTGGCAAGCGCAGCGGGCGGCGTCTTGCCGGGCCGGGTCAGAGCGGGGAAAGTGAAGGGGACCCCAAGGCGAGCCCAAGCGGGCTCGCCGATCAGAACAGCTCTACGTCGTCGTTGGCCACCTTGGTGGCCAACTCGCCTGAGGCAATCAGGTCTTCATAGAACCGAACCTGGTTGCGGCCGTGCTCTTTGGCGTAATATAGGGCTTGGTCGGCTTGGCCCAGGATCTCCACCGGGGAACCGCGCGAGGTACCCACAAAGCCCAGGCTCACCGTGACGTTGCCCACTTGTGGAAAGTGGTGCTCCTGCACCGTCTCTCGGAAGCGGTTGAACACCTTGTGCGCCATGGTCAGGGTCGTGTTGCGCAGCAACACGACAAACTCTTCGCCCCCAAAGCGAAACACACGATCATGTGAGCGGAAAGACGTGCGCAGAATGTTGGCGATCAGAATCAATACTTCGTCGCCATACAGGTGGCCAAAGCGGTCGTTGACCTGCTTGAAGTGGTCTATATCCACCACAGCGAGCCAATTCTGAGCGTGTTCGCCCTCAATGGATGCTTGCTCCGGAGCCACCAGTTCGGGGCTCTTTGAGCTGCTAAGGCCTGGGGTTGTCGTGCGCGCAAACTGCTCATCAAACGTCTTGCGATTAAAAAGACCGGTCAGTGCATCGCGCTCGGAGTAGTCCAATAGGTTTTGGTAGTTTTGGTAAACCAGAAAAACGCCTTTAAGCACCTCAAGCTTGTGGGCTGAGAACTGGCGCGACTGGGTGATTTCCAGGCATGTGCTGACCTTTTCATGCATCCACACGGGCAGCCAAAGTGTGTAGCGCCCAGGGCGTGGATTTGCCAGGGCGCTGTCGCCTTGCTTGGTGACGCATTCGAACAGTTCGGGGTAACGCTCCAGGGGCTCTTTGCGTGGGTCTGCCGCAGCTTCCGAGTCGGTGGAGACCAGCTGCCCATCTTGTACCCAGGTGCGTGGCCGGATGTGCGGCTCGCCCCCGTCGGTGAAGAGTTCAAGCGCCCGCACTTCCTTGATGCTGCTGAGCTTTTGCAGGGTGGAGAGCACCGACACTTCAAGCCGCAAGTGATCGCGGTGGCCGGTCATTTCAACCAGGTGTTGCAGTATGGGCTTCATAGTCAAGGAAGTACGTAAGGCCGTGTCAGGGCATTAGTTGAGGCGTGTGAACACGATATCCCACACCCCGTGCCCCAGACGCAAGCCGCGATTTTCGAACTTGGTGAGTGGACGGTACGCAGGTTGGGGGGCGTAGCCTTCGGCCGTGTTGGCGAGCAAGGGCTCCTGGCCCAGCACTTCAAGCATTTGCTCTGCGTAAGGTTGCCAGTCGGTGGCGCAGTGCAGGTAGCCACCGGGCTTGAGGCGGGCAGCCAGCTTGGCCACCAAGGGCGACTGGATCAGTCGGCGCTTGTTGTGCTTGGTTTTGTGCCAGGGGTCTGGAAAAAAGACATGGACACCATCCAGCGTACCCAAGGGCAGCATGTGGTCGATGACCTCCACTGCATCGTGCTGGAGGATGCGGATGTTGGTGATGTCGTGCTCGCCAATGCGCTTGAGCAGCGCACCCACACCGGGCTCATGCACTTCGCAGCACAGAAAATTGTCATCGGGGCGCACGCGGGCAATGTGGGCGGTGGCCTCGCCCATGCCAAAACCTATTTCCAGGATCAAGGGCGCGGTGCGCCCAAAGGCGGCGGGGGCATCCAGCGGCGCGGCTTGGTAGTTCAGCAAAAAGCGGGGGCCCAGGTCTTCAAAGGCCTTGGCCTGGCCTGTGGTCGTGCGGCCAGCGCGGCGCACGAAGCTCTTGATGGTTTTGGGATAGGCCACACCAGCGGGCGCAGCACCCGCTGCGGACGTAGGCAAAGCGGTGGGCTCTGCGTCAAGGGAAATATTGTTCTGTTCGATCACGATGCACCATTGTAGATTCGCGGCCAGGCCTTGACCCACAGCGCCAAGGCATCTGCTACAGAAATGTTGTGTGGATGTGCCGGCGCAGGCAAACCCAGGGCCTGCGCGGCTTCGCGCAGTGCGGCCAGTGGGTCGGTCAGGTCGAGTGCCGCTGCACCGTTTTGTTTGGAGAGCTTTTCGCCATTGGCACCCAGCACCAGCGGGGTGTGCAGGTAGGTGGGGGTGAACAGGCCCAGGGCTTGTTGCAGCAGAATTTGGCGGGGCGTGTTGTCTGCCAGGTCTTCGCCCCGCACGATGTGGGTGATGCCTTGCTCGGCATCGTCTACCACCACGGCCAACTGGTAGGCCCACAGGCCATCGGCCCGTTTGAGCACAAAGTCGCCCACGGCTTGGCAAACATCCTGGGCTTGCTTGCCCAGCCTGCGATCGTGCCAAATCAGCGGGTTGGATGCTATTGAATTGATAGCTTTTTGCGCTTTTTCTACGCGCCCTGGAGGGCGTTTTTCGATAAAACTTTCCGTATGAAAGCGCCAGGCCCTGGCAGGGCGCCCATGCAGCCCGGTGCGGCAGGTGCCTGGGTAGGGCAGCGCCGCATGCCGCTCTTTGGCGTGGCCGCGTGCGGTGTGGGCTTCTTCAATTTCTTTGCGCGAGCAGGCGCAGGGATAAGCCAGCCCCTGGGCGCACAGGGCGTCCAGTGCAGTTTGGTACAGCGCGCCGCGTTGTGATTGCCAAACCGGCGGGGCATCAGGGTGCAGGCCGCAGCGCTCCAATTGGTGGAGGATGGTCTGGTCGGCCCCGGGGATGCAGCGCGGGGTATCGACATCCTCCAGCCGCACCAGCCATTGGCCTTGGGCGGCGCGCGCATCCAGCCAGCTGGCCAATGCGGCCACCAAAGAGCCTGCATGCAATGGCCCAGTGGGCGAGGGCGCAAAGCGTCCCAGATAGCCACGGGCATTTGCAGCGTTTGAGCCTCCTGCCAGGGTCATTTCACGGCGAGCGCCAGCTCCAGTCCGGAGATGAATGCGTCTTCCAGGCGATGTCCCAGGCACCAGTCACCACAGGCACCCAGCCCCAGGCTGGCATCCCACACATGGCTTTTGCCCAGTGCGTGGGTGGTTTGGGCGTAGGTCCAGCGTTGCAGGGCGGCGTGGGCAGGCTCTGCGCGCAGGCCAGTCACCTCGGCAAAGGCTTTGAGCAGCTTGGCCTGCACGCGGGCCTCGCTATCTTGCAGGTGCTCTGCCGACCAGGCGGGGTTGGCCTGCACCGTCCAGCGCTCAACAGAGCCTCGGCCGGGCTTGGATGATTCACGCGCCAGCCAGGCAATGCGGTGATGGGTGCTGCGGGCCACGTTCCATTGGGGGCCCAGCGTAGCCAGATCAGGGCGCACCGCTTGGGGGTATGCCAGCATCAGTGTCCAGCAGGGTGCAATGGCGACCTTGGCCAGCGATGGAGTCAAAGTGCTGTCAATGGCCGACTTGGCCAGCAAGGCTTGCGTTGCGGTGGCGGGCTGGCTCAGCAGCACGGCATCAAAGCCTGCGTACACATGCTGCGATCCGCCGGGCCCCAGGGTGCGCACTTGCCAGCCGGAGGGGTTCAACGAATCCCTTTCAATGCGATGCACTTGCGCGTTCAGCTCGATGCGCCCGGCCTGCTCTAGCGGCTGGGCCCAGGTGGCCACCAGCGACTGCATGCCGGGGCTGGCCACCCAGTGCGCCTCGCGCGACAGCAGCCCGGGCGAGGTGACTCGGCCCGAAGCGTCCAGCACGCGCACGTTGTTGGCGCTCCAGGGCTTGCACAGGCCGGGTACGGTGTCGATGGCGCGGGCAAAGCGCGGGTCGCGGACCGTGAAGTATTGGGCGCCAGCATCAAACGAGCCAAAGGCGCTATCGACGGTGGCCGTGCGCCCGCCGGGGGCGGCAGCCTGCTCAAACACCGTCACCTGGTGGCCAGCCTGGACCAAGGTGCGGGCGCAGGCAATGCCTGCCATGCCCGCGCCAATGATGGCGAAGTGGCGAGCGCCTCGGCCAGGGGCGGCGGTTGTGGCCGGGGAGGATGTGTCGGTGCGTCGGGGCCGCTTGGCGGGGCGAGGGACGGTTTTGCTCATGGGTTGCCTTTCGGTGACAGCGTAAGAAGACGGTCGACAATGAAATCCAACAACGCCCACTCTACACGCGTGCCAGGGTGTTTCGGCTCAGAAATGGTGGTGGTTTTCCAGCAGAGCCTTGCGCGTGGCGGGGCTTTGCAGTTGCTGCAGCCACCATTGCAAGGCCCGCCCCGGCGCAGTGAAGCCAGGGCCGCCCCACGCGTAGTGCAGCCGCACATAGCGCTCAGGGCGCGCCACGCGCTTGGCCACCAGGCGGCCTGCTTCCACATAGGGGCGCACCATGGGCTCGGGCAAAAAGCCGCCGCCCAGGCCCCGCAATTGCACCTGCACCTTGGCCTGCATGGTGTCCACCGTCAGCACATCTTGTCCGCCCAGCAAGCCCATGGTTATGCCGCCTCGCAAGGCCGAGTCGGCCACGGCCACGGCGCGGTGGCGCAGCATGACGGCATCGGTGATGGGCTCGGGCATGTTGGCCAGGGGGTGGTGTGGGGCCACGACATAGATGAACAGCAGTTCGCCCAACAACTCTTGCTGCAAACCCGCCACGTCTGAGGCCATCCCAGACACGCCGATGGCGAGGTCCGCCCGGCCAGAGGTCAGCGCCTCGCGGGTGCCGGTCATGATGCCGTCGCGCAGCTTGAGCCGGGTGGGGGGCGACATGGCGTAGAACGCATCGACCAGCTCCAGCATGGTGTGGGGGGAGATCACGCCGTCAATAGAGAGCGTGAGCTGTGGTTCCCAGCCCGTGGCCACGCGGCGCACGCGGTTGGCCACCGCATCGATGTCTTGCAACAGGCGATTGCCCTCGCGCAGCAACTCGGCCCCGGCCTCGGTTGGCTTGGCTTGCCGTGCGCTGCGGTCAAACAGCAGCACATCCAGGGCATCCTCAATCTGCCGCACCCGGTAGGTGAGTGCGCTGGGCACCAGCCCCAGCTGGCGCGCTGCGGCGGCAAAACTGCCAGCCTCAGCAATCACTTGCAGCATGGTCAGGCTGTCCGGGGTCAGGACATCGCGTGCGTTTTGCATGGTGGGCTTATTTTTGTTCAACCATTTTGAATGATGCCATCAATCGATCAGAGCCAGAAGGCCGCAGGCGAGGCCTACAGTGGAGGCATTGAAAGGAGCAATCACCATGCTGACTGTTCGTAAATCCCAAGACCGAGGTTACGCCGACCATGGCTGGCTGCAGTCGTTTCACAGCTTTTCCTTCGCAGGCTACTACGACCCGCAGCACATGGGTTTTGGCAACCTGCGCGTCATCAACGAAGACCGCATAGCCCCAGGCACAGGCTTTGGTACCCATGGTCACCGCGACATGGAAATCATCAGCTATGTGCTCTCTGGCGAGCTGGCCCACAAGGACAGCATGGGCAATGTCAAAGGCATTCCGCCGGGCGATGTGCAGCGCATGAGTGCGGGCACGGGCGTGATGCACAGCGAGTTCAACCATGCCGAGGGCCAAACCACGCACTTCCTGCAGATCTGGATGGAGCCCAATGTGCGCGGCATTGCGCCAGGCTATGAGCAAACCGGGTTTTCTGCGGCCGAAAAGCGCGGGGCCCTGCGGTTGGTGGCGTCGCCTGACGGCGCCTTGGGCTCTGTCACGATCCACGCTGACGCGTCGCTGTATGCTGGCCTTTTTGATGGCGCCGAGACGGCCACGTTGCCATTGAAGGCTGGGCGCAAAGGCTATGTGCACGTGGTGCGCGGGCAAGTGCAGGCCAATGGAGAATGCCTGCGCACGGGCGATGCCGCCATGCTGGTAGACGAGCCGTTCGTGACCCTGTCTGCAGGGCAGGACGCTGAGGTGCTGGTGTTCGACCTGGAAGGTTGACCCCTGCATGGGCCCTTCATTGCGCAGGGCCCGCTTTGAAGTTTGTTTCGTTGTCAGTCGTTTTTCATCACAGGAGCTTTCATGTCTCAAATCGTTGTGGTTTATCACTCCGGCTATGGTCACACCCAGCGCGTGGCGCAACTGGTGGCCGAAGGGGCTGGCGCCCAGTTGTTGGCCATTGATGCAGACGGCAATCTGCCCGAAGGGGGCTGGGACACGCTGAATGCGGCCGATGCCATCATCTTTGGTACCCCCACCTACATGGGTGGCCCCAGCTGGCAGTTTAAAAAGTTTGCCGATGCGTCGTCCAAGGCCTGGTTCTCCCGCGCTTGGCAAGACAAGGTGTTTGCTGGCTTCACCAACAGCGCCAGCTTCAATGGCGACAAGCAAGTGACACTGGTGTACCTGCAGACCCTGGCGTCGCAGCACGGCGGCCTGTGGGTGAGCCTGGGCCTGATGCCTGCCAATGCCAAAGCCGCTACGCGCAATGATGTGAACAACCTGGGCGGCTCGGTGGGCTTGCTGGTGCAGTCTCCCTCCGATGCCTCCGTCGCTGAAATCCCCCAGGGTGACCTGGACACCGCCAAGCTGTTCGGCAAGCGCGTGGCCGACATCGCAGCGCGTTTCAAGGCTTGATTCGTCTTTGACGTGAGTGCGTGGCTGGGCGGCCGTGGTGCCACCCAGCCACCGCACTCAGCCTCAACGCTTCACCTCTGAACTGAAGGGCCGCTGCCATGACTTCCATTGAACGCATCCACCCCCATGACAAAGACCTGGGCGGCGGCTTCAGAGTGCGCAGGCTGCTGCCTGCCATGGTTCGCCAGTCGGTCGGGCCTTTCTTGTTCTTTGACCACTTTGGCCCTGCCACGGTGGTGCCGGAGTCAGAGCACGATGTGCGTCCCCATCCGCACATAGGTTTGGCCACGGTCACGTATTTGTTTTCGGGTGCGATCCAGCACCGCGACAGTTTGGGCTGCGTGCAGCAGATTGAGCCGGGTGCCATCAACTGGATGACGGCAGGGCGTGGCATCGTGCATTCCGAGCGCCGCCCAGACACCTTGGCCAACGCCACCTATGTGAACCACGGCATTCAGCTGTGGGCGGCGCTGCCGCCGGAGCATGAGGAAGTCGCCCCCAGTTTTGTGCACACGCCTGCCGATGCCATTGCACAGTTGCAAGTGGACGACGCTACGGTGCGGGTGCTGGTGGGGCAGGCCTGGGGGGCGCAGTCGCCTGTGGTCAGCTTGGCCCCGGCGTTGTACCTGGATATCCAGTTGCCCGCCAATGGCCAACTGAGGCTACCTGCAGGCATGGCGCAGGAGCTGGGCCTGTATGCGGTGGACACTGCCGTGTCAGTGGCCGATGAGATGCTGGAGCCGCACACCATGGCGGTGTTGCCCGCTGACCGCCCCCTGGCTTTGCGTGCGGGTGCTGCGCCCGTGCGCTGCATGCTGGTGGGCGGCGATGCCTTGGCGGAACGCCGCCATATCTGGTGGAATTTTGTGTCCACCCGCAAGGAGCGGATCGTGCAGGCAGCCAGTGACTGGGAAGCGCAACACATGGGGCAGGTGCCTGGCGAGACAGAATTCATCCCCTTGCCCGCACACCGGTTCAAGCCCTGACGGGCGTGTTTCTTACGCAGTCGATTGTTTTTTGCCAAAAAATGCCTCTAGCGCTTGATGGAAAGGCGTTAGAAGCTCATTTTTTGATAGCGATATCGAGGGATTCTGGCGCTGAAAGGTCGGTGGCCAATACCGCTCTTTCGTCAAACACAAAGCAGCCGCCGTTGTAGTGCGCGCCATCGGTCTGCTCAAAGTATTTGAGGATGCCGCCTTCAAGCTGGTACACATGCTCCAGGCCTTCCTCTTGCATCAGGATGGCGGCTTTTTCGCAGCGGATGCCCCCGGTGCAAAAACTCACCACGGTTTTGTCTTGCAGGGCGGCCTTGTGGGCTTGCAAGGCGGCAGGAAACTCGGTGAACTTGCCAATGCGCCAGTCAATGGCGTTGTTGAAAGTGCCTGCGTCTACCTCAAACGCGTTGCGGGTGTCCAGGGTCACCACCTCGCGGCCATCGTCGTCATGGCCTTGCTCCAGCCAGCGGCGCAGCGTCGCGGGGGCAACAGCCGGGGCGCGGCCTTGCGCGGGGCGGATGGTGGGGTGGTCCATGCGGATGATTTCGCGCTTGACCTTCACCAGCATCTTGCGAAACGGCACCGTGTCTGACCAGCTCTCTTTGGGGTCCAGGTCTGCAAACCGTTCATCGCCACGCAGGGTTTCGACAAAGCCCCGCACAGAAGCAGCATCGCCCGCCAAAAAGAAATTGATGCCTTCTTCGGCCAACAAAATCGTGCCCTTCAAGTCCAAAGCCACCGCGCTGGCATGCAGCTGCCCGCGCAGCACCTCTGCGTCAGGAAGGGGCACAAACTTGTAGCAGGAGATGTTGAGAACAGCAGTCACGGCAAAAGGCGGGTGTTGGGTGCGAAAGGTAGTCTTGAGAGAGGTGTGCGGCGCTCCATTGCACTTCGCCATGGGCATCGGCCACTGAGCCAGAACGAGCCCGCTGGAGAGGGCTGTATGCCAACAAGCGCAGGCTGCAGTAACACCACCCGGCCAGCGGGTGGGCTGGCGCCGGACTATGTAGTCTGCGTCAGCAGCGCGGTTTCGATCTTGTTGGCCAGCTGCGAGATCGCCAGGGCCGCAGGGCAGCCTGGGGTGTTCAGCAGCAGCAGTTGCCTGCGCATCACGGCATCGCGCACCGAGGGGTCGGCTGGAATGTCGCCCATGTGAATCAGGCGCACCGGGCGGCCCGATTGGGTGCTGACAAAGCGGTCTAGCACCTGCTGCAACTGGCTGGTGATGGCCCGGCCGTCGCCAGGGCGTGCCGCCTGGTTGATCACGATGCGCACGTGTTGGCGCTTTTGCTGCATCGCCAGCACCTTGATGGCCGCATAGGCGTCTGTGAGCGACGTGGGTTCGGGCGTGGCCACGATCAGCACCTCCGACGCGAGGGAGATGGAGAACAGCACCACGTCGGAAATACCCGCGCCGGTGTCTAGCAGCACCACATCGTATTGGGGTGTCAGGGCCTGGATAACACTCAGAAACTGGCTGCGCACCTCGGGCGTGAGCCGCGAGTACTCGACCATGCCCGAACCTGCCAGCAGCACAGAAAATCCACCGGGCGCCTTGATCACGGCTTCGTCCAACGTGGCTTTGCCAGTGAACACATCGTGCAGCGTGATCTTGGGATGCAGGTTCAGCACCACATCCAGGTTGGCCAGGCCCAGGTCGGCGTCGAGCACCAGCACACGTTGGCCTCGGCGGGTCAGCGCTGCGGCCAGGTTGGCGGACACAAATGTTTTGCCCACACCGCCTTTGCCGCTGGTCACGGCGATGATGCGTGCACCCGCCGCAGGGGTAGCCTGCTGCGGTGTGGCGTTGGGTGTAGTGGGTTGGGGGGACAGCGCGTCGCTCATCATCTAACTTTCAGTAGGCGCTGCCTGTTGCATCCAGGGGAGGCGGAAGATCGCCCCAGCCAGAAGGTGAATACAGCGGGCCAAACAACAAGCTCTTCTCTTCTGCACTGACCGTGCTGTCTGGCTGCTCCTCGATGCTCACGCGGTTGCGTCCGGCCGATTTTGCCTGATAGAGCTGGTGGTCGGCGCGGTCAATCCACAGCAATGTGGTGGAACGAATCCATTGAAGGGCAAACGCCCCGCCGATGCTGACGGTGACGTTGAGTTCAATCGATGGAGAAATGCGAATGGGCGTGTTAGCCACGGCCCGGCGAATGCGCTCCGCCACCACGGTGCCAAAGGCAGATTGGCAGGCGGGCAGTACCACGGCGAATTCCTCGCCACCGTATCGGGCCAGGGTGTCCATGGGGCGCACGCAAGCGGCCAAGGTGCGCGCTACCGACTGCAGCACCATGTCGCCGGCCAGGTGGCCGTGGGTGTCGTTGACCTTTTTAAAGTGGTCAATGTCCAGCATCAACAGCAAGGCTGCTTCACCCGAACGGGTCACGCGGTCGATCTCGCGCTCCAGCACGGCCCGAAAATGGCGCCGATTGGCCAAGCCTGTCAGCGGGTCTTTCAGCGAAAGTTCGCACAGGCCGTCGATGACGCCTTGCAGGTATTGACGGGGGTGTGAACGGTCCAGGCTGGGCGCTGCGCTGCTGCCGGTCACTTGTGTAACCAGGGCATGGGCAGTATCCAGGCGCAGATCGCGCAGGTCTACGAGGTGAGGGGCCGCCGAGTCAGACACAAATGGTTGCTTCTAAAGTTGATTGAGTGTATCAGCGGGGTTGGTCGTCCGATTGCAATTTCTGCACGATCACAGAGGTGTTACCCGGGGTGGGAGTTGCTGCAGGGCGACAAGGGCGTCGGCATCGGTGCGGTAGGTGTGCAATCCGGCGGCCGCAGGCAGCAGGCCTGCTTTGCGCAGGGCCGCCTCGACCGGCAGCTTGAGTCCACTCACATGCAGGCACCCGCCCCGCGCCAGCATCTGCGCATGCAGTTGGGCAAAGGTTTCCAGGCCGGTCACGTCAATGCGGTTGACGGGCTGGGCCATCAGGCACAGGTGCTTGATCTCGGGGTGGGCGCTCAAGTGCTCCATCACCCAGCGCTCCAGGGCGCTGGCCGAGGCAAAGTCCAGCTCTGCATCCATGCGCAGCGCCAGCAGTTCGGGCGCCAGGGGGGGCAGGTTCCACAGATGGCGGTCGCGCAGGCTACCGTCCGGGTGCAGGCCTACCTCAATGATGCGGGGGTGCAGGCGCTGGTACAGAAAGTGGCACAGGTTCATCACCAAACCGGCCAAAACACCCCAGTACATGCGTGGTGCGGTGGCCAAGGTCAGGGCAAAGGTGACCAACGCGATGACCGACTCCACCCGCGACGTGCGCCACAGGCGGGTGAAGGTGGCCGGTTTGATGAGGCTGAACACCGCCGTCACCACAATGGCCGCCAGGGCCGATTGCGGCACGTAGTACAGCGCCGGGGTGAGCCACAACAGCACCACCAGCACCACGAGGATGGAAAACACGGTGGCCCAGCCACTTTGCGCGCCTGCATACAGGTTGATGGCCGAGCGAGAAAACGAAGCGCTGGTGGCAAAGCTGCCGCACAGCCCACTGCTGATTTTGGACAGGCCCTGACCAATCAGGTCCTGGTTTTCGTTCCAGCGCTCACCGGAACGCTGGCTCTCAACCTTGGCGCTGGAGGCTGTCTCCAGGAAACTCACCAGGGTGATGACCAGCACAGGCATGAGCAGCGAAGAAAAGTCTGACCAAGGCAAAAGCCCGGGCCACTGCAAGCCTGGCAGCCCCTGCGGCAGGTGCCCCACCACCGCGCCACCCGCATCGGCGTAGCCACTGATCCAGCTGATGCCGCCCGCAAGGCCCACCACCACGATGGCGGCCGGGAAGGTGGGTTTGAGCCGCTTGGCCAGCCACAGCGCCACCACAGCGCCCAAGCCGAATGCCGCCGCCGTCAGGTCAAAAAGCCCCAGCGAAGGTGTTTGCAGCAGTGCACTGAAGTCGGCCCGCAAGCCGGTGAGTGCACCTAGCTGCGAAGACAAAATCAGCAAGGCTGCGGCCTGTGTGAAGCCACTGAGCACAGGGGAGGTGACCACATTGACCACCCACCCAAAGCGCGCCAAGCCCATCACGCATTGCAAGGCCCCACAAAGCAGTGCAATCCACACGGCCATTTGCACCCACTGGGCGCTGCCGGGCTCGGCCAGCCCGGTCAGCGATGCGCCAATGAGCAGGCTCGTCAAGGCTGTGGGGCCCACGCCCAGCCGGGTGGAGGCGCTGAACAGCACTGCCACCAGGGCAGGCAACAGTGATGCATAAATGCCTGTGACCAGCGGCATGCCCGCCAGCGCTGCATAGGCAACCCCTTGGGGCACGAGCATGAGGCCCACCGTCATGCCCGCCCAGAATTCACCGCGCAGCAACGCGGCGCTGGGCCGGGGCCAGGCCAGAAAAGGCAACCAGGAGCTGAAGGAAATGCGAGGCATGCAGTGATTGTCGCGCTGCGGGGCCGTCCGGGACGGCTGGGCACAACAAAACGCGCAGGGATTGCAGTGTTTTGTCCTACACGCCTTTCCGATCCGTCTGACCCGACGGGGCGTGCCAGCTGTCTACAGTTCAGCCATGTCTTTATCCGCAAGGAGATTTTTGATGCAAACCACCGAGATCAACCAACCCACCGTCCAGACCATGTCTATGACCTCCAAGGCAACCCGTGTTGCGTCAATGTTGGCCGTCAGCGCGCTGGCTTTGGGCCTGATGGCCTGCAGCAAGACCGAGGAGCCCACCGCGGGCCAACGCCTGGATTCAGCGGTAGAAAAGACGGAGCAAGCCGCTGCCGAGGCCCGAGCCAAAACCGAAGCCGCCGTGCAAAAGGCTGAAGTGCAAATGGAAAAGGGCGCTGAACGGGCCGAAGTGGCTGCGAAGGACCTGGGTGATTCGACCAAGCAAGCCGCCAATACCGCGATGGAGAAAATGGACGATGCTTCCATCACGGCCCAGGTGTCTGCGGGGCTGGCCAAAGACCCTGATCTGAGCGCCATTAAGATCAATGTGGACACCCTGGGGGGCGCTGTCACACTGAACGGCCCCGCCCCCAGCCTGGCCGCCAAGGACCGCGCCCAAACCATTGCCAAGAGCGTCAAGGGCGTGACTTCGGTGACCAACCTCCTGGTGGTTTCGGCGGGCTGACGCTTACATAACCGATGCCCAGAGCCTCCGTTGACGAGGCGCTGGGCAAGGGGCTGAAGCGCTACCATGCGCGGCATGAAGCAAGAAGACCGCGCCCCTGATATTTCCACCCAGATCGTTCACCACCGCTACCAGCCGCCCGCAGATTTTGCGGCCCCCCAGCCAGGAGTGTTCAAAGCCTCCACCGTGATTTTTCCCAACGTGGCTGCCATGCGCAACCGTGAGTGGAAGGACAAGACGGGCTACACCTACGGCCTGCACGGCACCCCCACCACCTTTATTCTGGAAGAGCGCTTGTGCACCCTGGAGGGTGGGCACGAATGCGTGCTGGTGCCCAGCGGGCTGGCTGCCATTGCTTCGGTGAATCTGGCATTGCTCAAAACGGGCGATGAGGTGCTGATCCCGGATAACGCTTACGGGCCAGGCAAGGATTTCGCAGCTGTGGAGCTGGCACGCTACGGTATCTCGCATGCGTTTTACGACCCACTGGACCCTGAGGACCTGGCCCGGCGTATCTCTGCTTCGGCACGCTTGGTGTGGCTGGAAGCCCCAGGGTCTGTGACCATGGAATTCCCGGACCTGTGCGAACAGGTGCGTATTTGCCGCGCTCGGGGCGTGATCACTGCGCTCGACAACACTTGGGGCGCGGGGCTGGCTTTTGCGCCGTTTGATTTGCTGGGGGATGGCAGCCTGGGGGTTGATATCTCTGCGCATGCCCTGACCAAGTACCCCAGTGGTGGGGGCGATGTGTTGATGGGCAGCGTCATGACCCGCTCGGCGGCTTTGCACATGAAGATCAAGCTCACCCACATGCGCCTGGGGCTGGGGGTGGGGCTGAACGATGTGGAGGCTGTGTTGCGCTCTTTGCCCAGCGTGGCATTGCGCTATGCCGCCCACGACCGCACGGCGCGTGAACTGGCCACCTGGCTCCAGTCGCAACCGGCCATTGCGCAAGTGCTGCACCCGGCGCTGCCTGGCTCGCCCGGCCATGCCCACTGGCAGGCCTTGTGTGGCGGAGCACAGGCGGGGCAGGGCGCTGCGGCGGGCTTATTCAGCGTGATGGTGGACGCCCGCTACAGCCAGACCCAGGTGGATGCTTTCTGCGATGCCTTGCAGCTGTTCAAGCTGGGCTACAGCTGGGGCGGCCCCATGAGCTTGGTGGTGCCTTACCACCTGCGCAGCATGCGTGAGGGGGCCACGCCCCATCTGCAACCCGGCACGCTGGTGCGGTTTGCGATTGGGTTGGAGGCTGCCGAAGATTTGCGCCAGGACCTGCTTCAAGCCCTGGCGGTGATGGAGCGCACTGCACACGCAGGTTGAGCAGGCTGCGCTGGCCGCATCGAAAACTCGCAGGGCGGGGTGGTAGTTTCCTCAGTGGCGCGCGCGGGTGGGCTGGATTACGGTGTGGTGGCGTCTGTTTCGCTCCCCGCCTCGTTCGGGGTAGTTCTTTCCTCCACTTCGCTGCGCCCCTCATGCCCGACACACCCGTTACTGAGGTTTCTCCCGCCCGCGACACGGCGCCCATCACCTTGCAGCCGCTGACGCTGCTGGATCCCTTTCGCTGGCTTGCACGTGGCGCACACGATTTGAAGGCCGCGCCCGGCATCGCAGTGTTTTACGGCCTGTGTTTTTGGTTCATGGCCTTGGTGCTGGGGTGGGTGTTTCGCACCAAACCGGAGTACACCATGTCAATTGCCAGCGGCTGCTTGCTGCTGGGCCCCTTTTTGGCGATGGGCCTGTACGACACCAGCCGCAGGCGTGAAGCCGGGCTGGCGCCGCAGTTAAGCGAATCCCTGACCTGCTGGGACAGCCACATGGGCAGCATGGGCATGCTGGTGCTTGTGCTGGTGGTGCTGGAGCTGCTCTGGGGGCGAGCATCGCTGGTGGTGTTTGCGGTGTTCTTCAACACAGGTATGCCTTCGACCACCGGGGTTTTGCAAGCGGTGTTCAACCCCGAAAACTGGAGTTTTGTAGCGGTGTATGCCGTGGTGGGCGGGGTGTTTGCTGCCCTGGTGTTTTCTACCTCGGTGGTGTCTATTCCGATGATTCTGGACCGCGACACCGACGCACTGACCGCAGGCATCACCAGCATGCGCGTGGTGCTGGAGAACCCCTTGGCCATGGTGCTGTGGGGCGCCTTGATCACTGTTTTGGTGGCGGCATCGCTGTGGGCGGGCAGCGTGGCCTTGGTGCTGATTGGGCCCTTGCTGGGGCATGCCAGCTGGCACGCTTACCGGGCGGCGGTGCAACGCTTGCCAGCCGATGCGAACGCGGCGCAAGAGCCGGTTTGAGGCTCAGCGCGCGGGGCTAGGCATGTCCTGCACAACTCCCTGCGGTCTGAGATAGCGCGGCGTCGGACGGTTCGCTGCGTTGCTTTTCTCGTCAATAGCCCGGCTATTGGCTGCCAAAAGACGCCTTGCGCCCCATCTCGATCCGCACTACCACCGCCTCGCGAGGGTTATGCAGAACATCCCTAGCTGTTACAGTGCCCCTCTACTTCAGAAAGCAAACACCTTGGCAACACCTAACTACGGATACGAAAAACGCCAGCGCGAACTCGCTAAGAAACAAAAGAAAGAAGAGAAGCTGAGAGCCAAAACACAGCGCCGGCCTGACGATCCGCACGCTGGGCCAGATGCTGGTGACCAGGCCGCTCAAGCGCCTTCTGCACCCGCGGACCCTGCGTCCAGTTAATGGCGGGCATTCATGGCTTGGCTGATGTCTCACTCAGAAGCCTCGCAATGGAATGACCCACTCAAGAGCCCGTGCGCTGCCTTTTTCAAAAAAAGGCAGCGCACGGGCTCTTTGTTTTTGCTTGTCAGTGCCTGCCCGTGGCTCTCAGCGCAGCAGCTTTTTTAGCTCTGGCCACACATTGGCCAGCATCTGCGGGTGGGCCTCGGCCTTGGGGTGGATGCGGTCGGCCTGAAACAAGCGCGTAGGGTCTGCGCCATCGGCCACCCCTTTGAGAAAGAACGGCACCACCGCCGCCTTGTTCGCCTTGGCCACCCCTTCAAACACCGCTGCAAAGCGGTTGGCATAGTCGGTGCCGTAGTTGGGCGGCACCTGCATGCCAATCAGCAGCACCTTGGCCCCGGCTTTTTGGGCTGACTGGGCCATGAAGCCCAGGTTGTCTTTCGTGTTTTGCAGCGGCAGGCCACGCAGCGCGTCGTTGCCGCCCAGCTCAATCACCACTTGGCTGGGCTGGTGCTGTTGCAGCAGCGCGGTAATGCGCGAGCGGCCGCCCGAGGTGGTCTCACCGCTCACACTGGCATTGATGACCCTGGCGTTGATCTTCTCTTGCGCCAATTGCTTTTCCAGCAGGGCAACCCACCCGGTGCCGCGTGCCAGGCCGTATTCCGCACTCAATGAGTCTCCCACCACCAAAATCACGGCGGGCTTGCCTGCAGCCGCCTGGGCGGTGCCTTGGGCAAACCCCCCCGGGCTGGAAATCCCCATGGCAAGGGCGGAGGCTGTGGTCAGGATAAAGTGACGCCGATGCAGATTGCGAATCAAAGTAAAGAGCCTTTCATGTCCGAATCCCCCTCATCGCCCGTGACACCCATTATTGCGGTGGAGCATGTGTTCAAGTCGGTGACGGATTCCACCGGCACGCTCGACATTTTGCGGGATATTGATTTCCGCCTGGCGCCCAGGGAAACCGCCGCCATCGTGGGCGCTTCGGGTTCGGGCAAGAGCACCTTGCTGTCCATCATTGCCGGGCTAGACACCCCCACGCGGGGCACCGTGCGGCTGGATGGCCATGACCTGTTCGCGCTGAACGAGGACGACCGTGCCGCGCTGCGGGCGCAAAAGGTGGGGTTCGTCTTCCAGAGCTTTCAACTCATGGGCAACCTCACGGCGCTGGAGAACGTGATGCTGCCGCTGGAGCTGGCCGAGCGCCGCGATGCCCGCAAGGCCGCCACCGAGATGCTTCAGCGCGTGGGCCTGGGGCAACGGCTGGGGCACTACCCCAAGGTGCTCTCGGGCGGTGAGCAGCAGCGCGTGGCCTTGGCCCGTGCGTTTGTCGTGCAACCGGCCTTGCTGCTGGCCGACGAACCCACGGGCAGCCTGGACTTCGCCACGGGCGAATCCATCATGCAGCTGATGTTTGAGCTCAACCGCGAGCAGGGCACGACACTGGTGTTGGTGACCCACGACCGGGGGATTGCCGCGCAGTGCGAGCGGCGGATCACCATCGACGCTGGGCGGGTGGTTGAGGATTAAGTTCAAGGAAAAATAGCTGCTCGCGCTTATTGAATAAGCGCGAGCAGCTATTTAATTGATAGCAATCATAGGCCTCTGAGCACGGCCCTTGGCAGTTTCTCTGCCTGCGCCTTGGGGGCCAAGCGTCTCAAGTTGGAGATTCGTTTCATAAAGATGCCAAGCATCGCCGCCATGCTGCGTTGCGCATCCTCGCGATAGCGACGGCTATCGCTGTGGTTTGCGCCTTGCCTGATGACGATTTCGACCTCTTTATTTCATTAACGAACTTCCAACTCGGGACACTGGCGGCCGCGCAACGATAATCCCTGCATGTCCTCCCCCAAAGTTCTTTTCGGCTTTCACGCCGTGGGTGTGCGCCTGAAGACGGCGCCCCAATCCATCATCGAGATTTATTACGAGTCCACCCGCCGCGACGCACGCATGCGGCAGTTTCTGGACCGTGCCAAGGAAGCCGGTGCCCGCCTGATCGAAGCCGACAGCGTGCGCATCGCCAAGCTCGCGGGCAGCCACGGCCACCAGGGCGTGGCTGCACGGGTGGAACCCGTGGCGCAGGTCACCTCGCTGGACGAGCTGCTGGAGAACCTGGAAGCCGCAGGCATAGAGCAGCCCCTGCTGCTGGTGCTGGACGGCGTGACCGACCCGCACAACCTGGGTGCCTGTCTGCGCGTGGCCGATGGCGCGGGCGCCCATGCCGTCATCGCCCCCAAGGACCATGCCGTGGGCATCAATGCCACGGTGGCCAAGGTGGCCAGCGGGGCTGCAGAGACCATGCCTTACTTCATGGTCACCAACCTGGCGCGCACGCTGGGTGAACTCAAGGAGCGCAACATCTGGTGCATTGGCACCAGTGACGATGCGCCCAAGACCGTGTACCAGGTCGACCTCAAGGGCCCTGTGGCCCTGGTGCTGGGGGCCGAGGGCGACGGCATGCGCCAGCTCACCCGCAAGACCTGCGATGAACTGGTCAGCATCCCCATGAAGGGGGCGGTGGAGAGCCTGAACGTGTCCGTGGCCAGCGGGGTGTGCCTGTACGAAGCGCTGCGCCAGCGATCACTTTGATGTGACGGTGGGGCAGGGCGACAAGGGCGACGCCACTGCAGGCCGCCAGCAGCGCGGGGCGTGCCTGCCCCCCTGTCCTGCAACCCCTGTTCACTATCTTTCACATTGTGTGGGTTGCGTAACGAATTGTCGCCTAGTCGACTCTCATTCGTTGATCTTCTGGTTAACCTGAGTGGTTTTGCACTATCCGGGCTAACTGCATATGAGTCGTCGTCACTTTCTTTTGCGAGCCACCCAAGCTGTGGCTGCCGCGGGTTTGCCCGCATGGTCCCACTCCGTTCTGGCGGCAGAAGAGGCCCTGTCTGCCAAGCATGTCACCCTGGGTTGCTCCATTGCCCTCACCGGCCCGTTGGGCATTGCGGGCTCTGAGCAAGTGGCAGGCATGAAAGCCGCCTTTGCCGAGGTGAACGCCGCAGGTGGCGTGCATGGCCGCGAAATTCGCCTGGATGTGAAGGACGACGCCTATGTGGCCAGCCGCACTGCGCAGAACGTGACGGGCATGCTGGAAGCACAGTCCATCTTTGCCCTGATTTCGCCCCTGGGCACCGCCAACACGGCTGCCATTTTGCCCATGGTGGAAAGCAAGGGTATTCCCACCGTGGGGCCGGTGACGGGCGCTACCTCGCTGCGCTCGGCTGACCAGCGCAACGTGTTTTTCCTGCGCCCAAGCTACCGCGAAGAATCCCTGCGCCTGGTCAAGCAGGTGGTGGAAATGGGCCTCAAGCGCATTGCCGTGGTGTATTTGGACAACCCCTTTGGCAAGGAAGTGCTCAAGGACATGTCCAAGGCGCTGGACGATGCCAAGGTGGAACGTTCGGGTGAATTTGCCCTGGCGGTCGATGGCAAAAATGCGGCCGAGCTGGCCGACAAAGTGGCTGCAGACCGCCCCGGCGCGGTGCTGCTGGCCACCACAGGCACCGCCAACACAGCCTTTGTGCTGGCGTTTCGATCCAAGGCCCAGGGCGTGCCATTGGCCGGGCTGTCCGTCGCTGTGGTGTCGTCTGAGCTGCCCAAGTTGGCTGCCGCCACCCGTGGGTTGGCGCTGGTGCAGGTGTTCCCAGACGCCAAATCGCAAAAATCGGTCGTAGTGCGCAAGTTCCAGTCCACGATGAAGGCCACGGGAGCAAACCCTGATCACCTCAACAGCACCAGCAGCCTGGAAGGCTGGCTGAATGCGCAAGTGATGATCGAGGGCCTGAAGAACGCAGGCAAGGAACCCACCCGAGATCGCCTGCGCAGCGGCCTGGCGAACATCCGTGCGCTGTCGTTTGGCGACTTCAGCGTGGGCTTTGGGGGCAAGGCGCCTTTTGTGGGCTCTGACGCGCTGTACCTGGCCGTCTACGCAGAAAACGCCCGCCGCATCAGCTAAGCCCGTTGCAGCCACTGGCCAATCTGGCCGTCAAGCCAGTGGCAGGTTTGGCTGCAGGGCTTGGCTTAGCTCGTCGTGCAGCGCCACCACGGCCTGCACCTCGGGGTGCACCGAGCCGCTGCCCACATCGCCCAGCCAGCGGCAAGCGGCGTATGCCTGGGCTTTTTGGTCGTATGCCTGCGTCCAGGCGGTGCGCTGGGGCATGGCTTCGGCCCGCACCGGCCACACGCCTGGGCGGGGACGCATGGGGCTGTCTATGCCCATGCGCCAAGGTTTGCCGCTCACACGGGCACGAAAGCAATGCTGGTTGTTGCACATGCGCACGTACATTGGGTCGGCCTGCACCTGGGCAAAAAAGGCCTGCACCAGGCCATCGGTAGGCTCAGCCAGGGTGTGTGTGACCAGCAAGCGCAGGCCAGCGGGTGTGCGGTAAAGCCGCAGGTTCCAATCTGGGTGCTCGGCCACAAAGGCTTGGAGCTTTTTGCGGGCCAAGGCCTCATGCCCACCTTGATAGCCAATCCACAACCGGTACAGTGCCTGGGCCGCAGTCGCCGACACAAGAGCGCCCAGCACCACGGCCATCAGCCAAACCCAGCCGCCCACGTAGGCTCGGGTGGTGGCTACGACGGCGAGCGTCAGCAGCGCAAACATCACCCAGGCCAGTCGCGCAGGCACTTGGGTGGCAAAGTCCACATCGGCAAACACCACATCCGGCGTATTCAGGCAATGTGCGCCATAGGCATTGCGGGTGATGACGGTGCTGCCATGGCGCGCCAGCACTTCTTCGCGGATGGGCAGGCCCTGCGCGCCGTTGTAGGCCTGCTTGCGCTCGCGCCGCGCCACGGTGTGGCCCGCCCGCAAGTCCGCCATGGCCTGCGCGGCCCGTGCATCGGCCATCGCTTGCGCGTCGGCCTCGCTGGTGTCAGACCATCCCCAGCGGCGCACTGTGGCTTGGCGCTTGCCGTGGGGCTGTTGCAGGCGGGCTTCAGCCCAAAAATCAGGGACGATCATGGAGTGCGGCGCCAGAGTATGAGAGGACGCTGGTTGCTACACCCAGCCCAGCGCACCCAGCAGCGCACCAGCCCCCAGCATCCACAGCAAATGGAGCTTGGTGCGCCACACCAGCAGGGCGGCCATGGCGGTCAGGGCCCACAACGGCCAGTTGTGCAGTGACGAGCCCTGGGTGCGCGTAAGCACCCAGGCGGTGGCCAGCAGCAAACCAATCACCACCGGCGCCATGCCTTGTTTAAAGGCCCGCACGCTGCGCCGGTTGCGATTGCGGTGGCCCCAGCGCGTGGCCTGCCAGGTCAGCACGCTGCTGGGCAACATCACGCCCACCATGCACACCACAATGCCCAGCAGGCCCAGGGCCCAGCCCATCATGCCCGGACCGCCTGCGTTCAGGCCCACGTTCCAACCCAACAAGGCGATGAACAGCACATTGGGGCCAGGCGCGGCCTGCGCAATGGCGATGGAGGTGTTGAACTGCGTGTCGGTGAGCCAGGCGTTGCGGTCCACCAAAAAGCGGTGCATGTCTGGCGCTGTGCTAATGGCCCCCCCCACGGCCAGCAACGACAGAGACAGGTAGTACATGAACAGGTGAAACCAGTCGAGCGCAGACAGCGCGGCCATGGCGGGTGCGGTGGATGTCATGGGGTGAGCTTTCTCCAGGTCAACACACAGGCCAGCAAGCCCACGGTGGGCAGTGTCCAGAACAGGGGCCAGCGCAGCACCGCCATGGCCACCACCGTGAGGGCCGCCAACCCCACGCACACCCACAAGCCCAGGGGATGCTTTTTCAGCGTGGACGAGAGCTTCAGGCCCATGCCTGCAATCAGCCCCGCCGCCACCGCGCCCATGCCGCGCAACGCGCCTGCCACCGCAGGGTGATCGGCAAACTGCGCATAGACCACGGCCAGGGCCAGCACTAGCACCATCGGAAACGCCAGCATGCCCGCCAGCGCCGCCAGCGCACCGCGCCAGCCAAAGTAGCGCTCGCCAATCATGATGGACAGGTTCACCACATTGGGGCCCGGCATGATCTGCGCCACGGCCCAGTCTTCGACAAACTCCTCGTTGGTCATCCAGCGTTTTTTGTCGACCAGCTCGCGTTGCACCACGGCCAGCACGCCGCCAAAGCCTTGCAGCGCCAGCCAGGTAAAGGACCAAAACAGGTCAGAGCAGTTGCGGGGCTGTGGGCGTGCGCTGGCGTCGGCGGCTTCGGTCATAAATCGCATCTAGCATAAAAACTGCCGCTAGCGCTTTATTTAAAAGCGCTAGCAGCTATCAAATCAGGAGTAAATCACTGGGGCATCCCGCAAGTATCTGCGCGAAACCGGCACCTGCTGGGGCGGCAGAGTCCGCACCGCTTGCTGCAGGGGGATTCTCAGCACGCCATGGTACGCGCGGCCGCCTTGCGCCAGGCGGGCCTTGCCATCGCAGACCGGAAAGGGCGGGGCACGCTTTGGTGCATGCCACGAAATACGGGCCAGTGCGTGGGGCGCACCGAGAACGCGGGTGGAGCAACAACCTGCTCCATCTGTCCGCAGGACAGTTTACTTGCCCAAGGTGCCTTGCAGCCTGTGCTCTTGCACCCGCCAGCCTGCTTGCTCAAGGTACTTCACCTTGAAGATGCGCAAATCGGCCTGCGCCTCGTATTTGACCTTGAATATCTTGAAGGTCGCCTGGCTTTCGTAGTTCACCAGATGCCAAACGGCGTCGCCCGTGGCTTGCTGCTCGTAGGGTACTTCCAGCACGGCCAGATCTGCCTGGCTTTCATAGGGGGCCTCAAACACCTTGGCATCGGCTTGGCTTTCGTATTTCACAACCAGTATTTGCGCCATGTCAGTCCCTTGTTGGTGGTGTGCAGTCTAGCGACCTCTGCGCGGGCTCGCCGTGTTGGGCCCCGAGGGTATCCAAAAATGCCAGCCAAATCAGCCCTGGCAGACAGGCGTTACGTCTTGATGCTTTATCGGTGTGCGTGTCCGTTGGGCCTTATGGCGCCTGCACCGCTGGCAGCAGCATCTCCCGCTCAGTGCAAAACCGCTTGGCTTCCTCTTCCAGCCAATCGCGCACCTGCTGCATGGCGGGGCTGGGGTGGCTGGAGGTGACAAACGAGTAGGCGGCGCGAGACAGCACGCTGCGGCCCAGCAGTGGCACGAGCCGACCAGCCTTCACGTCTTGCAGAACCAGCGCCGCACGGCCCATGGCAATGCCTTGTCCGGCCAGTGCCGCCCCCAGGGCCAGTTGCGACAGGTTGAATTGCTGCCCGCCAGCCCAGGGGGGCGGCGTGGCCCCCATTTGGGTGAACCAGTGTTGCCATTCTTCGTAGGTCTCGGCGCCTTCCCATGCGCTGCTGTCGTGCAGCAGCCAGTCGCTGCGCAGGTCTTCGGGGGTGTGGAGGGTGGGGTGGCGTGCCAGGAAGTCGGGGCTGGCCACGGGAATGAGCCATTCGTCCAGAAACACCGTGGCATTCAGGTCGGGATACAGGCCCAGGTCAAACCGCACGGCCGCTTCGATGCCGTCGCGCACCATGCGGGTGCGGTCCAGCGTATGGAATTCGCCAAACACGCGCAGCCCGGTGCGAGGGTATTGGCGAAAGAAGTCGCCCAGCCGAGGAGTGAGCCAGCTCATGGCGAACGAGGGGGAGCAACTCAGCGTCGCGGTGGTGGCCTCTGCCGGCTGGCGCATTTGCGCCAGCGTGCTTTCAATGGCGTCAAAGCTCTCGCGCAGCACCACCGCCAGCCATTTGCCCTCGGGCGTCGGAACCAAGGCCCGAGGAGTGCGCAAAAACAACGGGCGGCGCAGCCACTCTTCCAGTTGTTTCACCTGTTGGCTGACCGCACCCTGGGTGATGCACAGCTCTGCCGCGGCTTTGGTGAAGCTGCCATGGCGTGCAGCGGCATCAAAGCTGCGCAGCCAGGCCAGCAGGGAAGGGGAGAGTCGAATGTCCATTATTAATACTAATGTCTTTCTCAATATAAATGCGTTGTGACAGCGGCGTGGGCAGCGAAAAATGCAGTCAGTTAACAATGACACGAGTGCGCATGACATCCCTTGAGTGCCAGCCTGCGGTGCCTTCCTTTCCTGCAGACCTTCGCCCAAAATCTACCCTCGCGGTAGATGCCTTGTTGGCAGCACGCCTGCGCAATGCCCAGCCTGCGCTTTGGACCAACGCCGCTGTGCAGGCACACCCTGCGTCCGCGCTTTCGGCACTAGGGAGAACCATTAGTCTGGATGATACGAAAGCAGCTACAGCCCGGCTGGCCCGCTTTGCCGGGTTGCTGGCGCAGGTGTTTCCCGAGTTGGCTGAGACTGCGGGCCAGGTGGAGTCGCCTTTGCTGCCCGCCGATGCCTTGCAGGCCGCCATCGGAATGGCCGAGGGGCAAGGGCGCATGTTCATCAAGGCTGACCACAGTTTGCCTGTGGCGGGTTCCATCAAAGCACGGGGCGGCATGCACGAGGTGCTGGAATTTGCCGAGCAACTGGCGCTGCAGCATGGGCTGGTTGATACGGAGGGTGACTACCGCACCTTGGCGACCCCGGCGGCGCGGGAGGTGCTGGGGCGCTACCAGGTGGCGGTGGGCTCCACGGGCAACCTGGGGTTGAGCATTGGCGTGGTGGCCTCGGCCCTGGGGTTCAAGGCCGCCGTGCACATGTCGGCCGATGCCAAAGAATGGAAAAAAGACCGCTTGCGCCAGCGGGGTGTGCAGGTGGTGGAGCACCTGGGCGACTACGAGCGCGCCGTGGCGGCAGGTCGCGCCCAGGCCAGCGCCGATCCGATGTGCCATTTTGTGGACGATGAACAGTCTTTCTCGCTGTTGCTGGGCTATAGCGCTGCGGCTTTGCATTTGCAAACCCAACTGGCAGAGCAGAGCGTGGCGGTGGACGCAGAGCATCCGCTTATCGTGTACCTGCCTTGCGGTGTGGGCGGTGCGCCTGCGGGGATTGCGTTTGGCTTGCGCCAGCTGCTGGGGCCGCACGTGCACTGTTTTTTTGCCGAGCCCGTGCAGTCGCCATGCTTCATGGTGCAGATGCTGGCGGATGCTGCGCAGGGTCCAGGGCGGCACCCGTCGGTGTACGACTGGGGCCTGACCAACCGCACCGAAGCAGACGGCTTGGCCGTGCCGCGCGCCTCGTTGCTGGCCGCTGCGCTGATGCAGCCCCTGCTGTCGGGTGTGTTCACCGTGACCGACGACACCTTGTTCGCGCACCTGGTGCAGGTGCTGGATGCCTTGAATGAACGCATCGAGCCTTCTGCTGCTGCAGGCTTTAGCGGCCCCGCCATGCTGATAGGAACCACGGCCGGGCAGGCCTGGTTGCGCAGCACGGGCGTGGATGCCGTGCTGCACCAGGCCACCCACTTGGTGTGGACCACCGGTGGGCTGCTGGTGCCCGATGCGCAGTACCAGGGCTTTGTGCAGCGCGGGCGCGCTGTGCTGGCCGGGCGCAGCACGCTGCCGCTTTGATGGGGTGGGCCTTCCTGCTTCGATCATTTGACTTTTGCTTTCCCCTTACTTTTTCCCTTTTACTTTTGTGACCTTTGGAGAGAACGCCATGAACCGCAAGAAGCTGCTTTTGTCCGCCATGATGTGTGCCATGGGGGCTGCAGCATGGGCCCCCGCCATGGCGCAAGAGGGCAACTACCCCACCAAGCCCATCACGCTGGTGGTGCCCTTTCCTGCAGGCGGTGCCACCGATGTGTTGGGCCGTGTGATTGCCAAGAAGCTGGGCGACAAGCTGGGCCAGAACGTGGTGGTAGACAACAAAGGCGGCGGTGGCACCACCATTGGCGCAGCCTACGTCGCCAAGGCGGCCCCAGACGGCTACACGCTGCTGATCAGCTCGGGAACCACCTTCACGGTGAACCCGGCGGTACGGCCCAAGCTGCCTTACGACCCTGTCAAAAGCTTTGAGCCCATCGGCATCACCGGCCGCACCGGCCTGATCCTGCTGGCCAACAAAGATGTGCCGGTGGCGGACGCAAAGCAGTTTGTGGCAGCGCTCAAGGCCGCGCCTGAAAAGTACTCCTATGGCTCGTTTGGCGCGGGTACCACCTCGCAGTTCGCGGGTGAAATGTTCTTCCACGCTGCGGGCGTGAAGATCCAGCATGTTCCCTACAAGGGCAGTGCCCCAGCCATGACGGATTTGATTGGCGGGCAAATTCCCTTCACCGTGGACACGGTCTCGGCCGCCTTGCCGCACCTCAAGGATGGCAAGGTCAAGGCCATTGCCGTCACCACCGCCAAGCGCACTTCGTTGCTGCCCAAGGTGCCTACGCTGGCGGAGAGCGGCTATCCCGGCCTGGACATGGACACGTGGCTGGCCGTGGTGGCGCCGCGTGGCCTGCCACCGGCTGTCAAGTCGCGCCTGGAGTTGACGCTGGCGCAGGTGGTGTCTGACCCGGAAACCCGCGATAAGCTCCTGAGCATGGGCTTTGAGCCCGCCTATGGCTCATCCAGAGCCCTGGCAGAGCTGATTGACAAAGAACTGCCCTTGATGCGTGCCATTGCCCAGCGTGCCAACATCACCGCAGACTGAAGAAAGCGACACGCCTGACATGACCACACACAGCCCTTTGGTTGAGCTGACCGCGAACGAGTTGCGCGAGCGCATCGGCACCCGCGAGGTGTCGCCCGTTGAATTGCTGGAGGCTTGTATCGAGCGCATTGAGGCGATCAACCCCCACATCAACGCGATCACCGCTACCTGCTACGACCGTGCTCGCGTCGAAGCCAAGGCGGCCGAGCAAGCGGTGCTGCGTGGCGAGCCACTGGGCTTGTTGCATGGCTTACCGTTGGGTGTGAAGGACCTTGAAGCCACGGCTGGTCTGCTGACCACCTACGGGTCAGAAATTTACCGCGACCACATCCCCACCCAGGACAACGTGCTGGTGGCGCGCCTGCGTGCTGCGGGCGCCATCGTGACGGGCAAGACCAACATCCCAGAAATGGGGGCGGGCGCCAATTCGCGCAACACGGTGTGGGGCGCTACGGGCAATCCCTTTAACCCCAACTTGAATGCGGGCGGCTCGTCCGGAGGGTCTGCCGCCGCGCTGGCCTGTGACCTGTTACCCGTGTGCACGGGGTCCGACACGGGCGGCTCGCTGCGCATTCCCGCATCCATCTGCGGCGTGGTGGGTTTCAGGCCCTCGCCGGGCGTGGTGCCCAGCTCCCGCAAGCTGCTGGGCTGGACACCCATCTCGGTCGTCGGCCCCATGGGCCGCACGGTGCAAGAGGCCTGCCTGCAACTGGCCGCCACAGCAGGCATGTCGGCGGGCGACCCGCTGAGCTACCCGCTGGACCCGAGCAGCTTCCTGCTGCCCGAAACCGTGGATTTGAGCCGCTTGCGCGTGGCCTACACCGAGGACTTTGGTGCCTGTGCGGTGGACGACGGTATCCGCAACGTCTTCCGCAACAAAGTGCAGGCCATGAAGCACCTGTTTGCCAGCTGCGATGCCATTGACATCGACCTGGGTGACGTGCACCGCTGCTTTGACGTGCTGCGCGCCGAAGCCTTTGTGGCCAGCACGCGGGATGCTTACGAGCGTGACCCTGCCAGCCTGGGGCCCAACACCCGCGCCAACTACGAAATGGGCGCCGCTATGACGCTGCTGGACAGCGCCTGGGCGCAGGCGGAGCAGACGCGCATCCTGACACGGTTCCAAAAGCTGTATGAGCATTACGACGTGATTCTGGCGCCCACCACGCCGGTGTCACCCTTTGCCTGGACGCAGCTGTTTGCCAGCCACATCAACGGCGAGCCGCAGGCCAACTACTACCGCTGGCTGGCGCTGACCTATGTCACTACGCTAACCACGCACCCCGCGCTGAGCCTGCCCTGCGGGCTGGATGCGCAGGGCATGCCGTTTGGCTTGCAGATTGTGGGCCGCTTCCGTGCCGACCGGCACACACTGGGCGTGGGGCACGCGCTGGAAAAAGCCTTCAAGGGCATTGCCGGGCTGGCACGCCCCCGGCCCGATTTGAAAAAACTGCTGGCCACCCGCGCCGAACCCGCATTGACCTCTATTGCCACCGGGGCGCCCGACCCGCGTGATGCGCGCAGTCTGCCCCGCGACGACCGTTCGGCCTCGGCCGCGCTGGTGTCTGCGGTTTGAATGGGGAGGTACAGACCATGCAAACCTTACAAAAGGCAGATTACATCGTCATCGGTGCAGGCATTGCGGGGGCGTCGGTGGCTTGGCAGTTGGTGCAAGAAGCGGGGCAGGGCGCGAGCGTGCTGTTGCTCGAGCGCGAATCGCAGCCCGGCTACCACACCACGGGGCGCTCTGCGGCCCTGTACATGGCCACCTACGGCACGCCCAACATCCAGGCGCTGACCCGGGCCAGCCGCGCCTTCTACGATGCGCCGCCGCAGGAATTTGGTGACGACCCCATCCTTTCGCCGCGTGGAGTGGTGTACGTGGCTGGGCCGGACCAGCTGGACTTGCTGCGCCAGACCTATGACGAAGCCAGAGCTGCCTCTCCCAACGTAGAGTGGGTGGAACAGGCGGCCTTGCTGGCCCAGTTGCCTTGCCTTAAACCCGAAGCCGTGGCTGCAGGCATGAGCGAGCCCGAAGCCGCCGACATTGACGTGCACGCTTTGCACCAGGGCTACTTGCGGGGGCTGCGCCAGCGGGGCGGGCAGGTGCTCACCCAAGCTGAGGTCACAGCTTTGCAACGCCAGGGTGATGTTTGGCAAGTCACGCTGGCCGATGGCAGAGTCTTGGGGGCCAAAACCGTCGTCAATGCTGCGGGCGCTTGGGCCGATGTGGTGGCCGGTCTTGCGGGCGTGCCCCCCATCGGGCTGGAGCCGCGCAGGCGCACCGCGTTCACCTTTGCGGTGCCCGATGGCATGGATGCACACCAATGGCCCGCCGTGGTGAGCGTGGACGAGAGCTTTTACTTCAAACCCGATGCGGGCCAGCTGCTGGGCTCCCCTGCCAATGCCGACCCCACGCATCCGCACGATGTGGTGCCCGAAGAACTGGACGTGGCCACAGGCATCTACCACATTGAAGAGAAAACCACCTTTCAGATCCGCCGCCCATCCCACACCTGGGCTGGGTTGCGCTCTTTCGTGCCTGACGGGGACATGGTGATTGGCTGGGACAACCATGTCCCGGGATTTTTCTGGCTGGCCGGGCAGGGCGGCTACGGCATTCAAAGTGCCGCAGGGGCATCGCTGCTGGCGCGGCAGCTGTTGCGCGCTGAGCCACTGCCCGACAGCCTAGTCCGCGAAGGTGTCTCCGTCGAAGGCCTGTCACCCGCGCGCCTGCGCTAGCCTTGACACTGTGCCAAGAATGGGGGAAGGGGCCTGTAGCCCCTTTTTGCGTTACGCCTTGCTTGGCGCAGCGCGCTCAGGCAAAAGTGTTGACCTGGGTGCCCAGTGTGCCGCTGGTGGCCAGTGCGGGCTGCGGCATCGATTGCTGCATGGCATTGAGCATGGTGCTGGCCGATGTCGCCTGAATGTCCAGTGCTTTCTTGAGCACCACCATGTTCAATGCATCCGATGTTTTGGCACTGGCCAGCGAAGTGGCGGTGCTGACAATGCTGTTGGTAAGTGCCACGTCCATGGTGATTCCTTGGGTTAGTGGTTGGTTATCGGCAGGTGGGTGCTCGGTATTGAGCTCTTTTTGAGGGGAGTGGCGCGGTTGTTACATCTCGCGGGCTTCAATCCATCCCACCCGGCCCTGGCCGCTGTCATTGATGCGCTGTTGGCAAGCAGCGGCCTGGCTTTTCGGTAGCCGCCATTGCAGTGTGACCAGTGACCCGTGGTCCACCCGCAGCAGCTCCGCCCCAGACGATTCAATTTCGCGGCGCAGCAGCCCCTCTAACGAATAGGGCACGCTGCATTCGAGCGTAGCCATGGCTTGTAGCACCACCTTGGGGGCGGTCAGCAGCGCCTGGGCCACGCAGTCGGTGTAGGCCCGCACCAGGCCTCCAGCGCCCAGCTTCACGCCGCCAAAGTAGCGCACCACGGTGGCCAGTACGCCTTCCAGGTCCTGGTGGCGCATCACGTCCAGCATGGGGCGGCCGGCCGTGCCGCTGGGCTCGCCATCGTCCACCGCAGCCGACTGCCCACCGGCCAGCAGTGCCCAGCACACATGGGCCGCGCCGGGGTGCTGCTTCCATAGCGCATCCACCACGGCCTGCGCACTGGCCCGGTCAGGCATGGGCTGCACGCAGCCGATGAACCGGCTTTTCTTGATGATGAGTTCGCTGTGGGCTGGAGAGGCCAGGGTTTGAGGCATGGGGCGATGAGTTTAAAGCGCCAACGAGGCTCCGAGTTTGGCGCGTTTCAGCTAACGCATTTGGGTGATAGGCAGGGCGGCGCTTTCGGTTCATAGTTTGGCTACAGCACTCGCCTGCTGCAGTTTGCGGCGGCATGTGCCGATATAGGCCTGAGAACTGTTCAAAGCAAAGGTCTAGCCCCACTGAAGGAGACGCCATGTTCGCCCTGCCTTTTGTCAACACCCTGCACCACGCACTCACCAATCACGCTTTTGGGCGTGGAGACCCCCAGCCGGCCAGCCCCGCGCCAGCGCCCGTTCCTGCTGCCGCAGCGGTGGGAGCCGACCGGGCAGGGGACGAGGCCCCGGACCTAGCGCAGCGGGTGCGGGATGTGGGCGAGTGGTAATCGGTTGATGCCACCGGCAGCGGCGGCGTGGCATAGCCAGCCGCCAAGTTACAGCGTTTGCGCCATCACCACGCTGGGGTAGTTGGTAAAGGGTCTCCAGTCGCACTCGCCCACCATACGGTAGCCCCAGGACGCGTACATGGCAATCAGCGCGGTTGCAGGCTGGGCGGTGTCTAGCGCCAAGGTAGTGGCTCCTGCTTGCCGCGCTACGTCCAACAAGTGGGTGTGCAACAGCTTGCCGTAGCCCTTGCCTTTGGCGCTGGGGGCAATGCAGAACTGGCTGAGCGACCAGACCTGCGGGTCGCGGTACAGCGCTACAGCAGACTCGGGCTGCGGCCGTCGCAGGGTGGCAGTGCCCACATAGTCGTCACCCTCCAGCATCACCAGCCCAATGCCCATGGCAAAGCGTTTGGCCGTGTCTTCCACCGTTTGGTGCGTGCCCCAGTAGCGCAAGCCCTGTGCCGTATGGGGGGCGTAGGCCGCGTGGATGAGGGCCGTGATGCGTGCCAAGTCATCCTGGGCGCAGACGGGGCGAATCAGCGGGGATGCGTCACAGGGCATAGTTGTCTGCACAGAGAGTCAAAGCTTCAGCTCCCAGGTTTCCCCGGTCAGGTGCTGGCCAAAGCCTTCGTAGGGCTCGGACTTCACCAGCACAAAGCCGCGCCGCGCGTAGATGTGGCGGGCGGTGGTCAGGCAGCTGTTGGTCCACAGCACCATTTTTTTGTATCCCTTGGCGCGGGCGAAGGCAAGGCACTCGTCGGTGAGTCGCGACCCCAGCCCCAGGCCGCGTGCCGATGGCGCCAGTATCAGCATGCGCAGTTGGGCCACCGTGCGGCTTTTGCGCACCACAAACACGGCGCCCAGACGTTCGCCGTCCCGTTCAGCGATCCAGCAACGCTCCCACTCGGGCTGAAACTTGCGCACAAACTGCGCCGCAATGTCAGCCACCAGGGCTTCAAACTGCCCGTTCCAGCCGTACTCGCGGGCGTACACCTCGCCGTGCTGCTGCACCACCCAGCCCAGGTCGCCAGGGGCCAGTGCGCGAAGGGTGACAGGGCTGGGGGGCGTAGGGTGTGTCATGGCGGGTCTCAGAGTGTGGGCGGTCCATCAGTATAGAAACAGGCCCCCAACCTGAGGGGCCATCCGCTCGCGAGGCGACAAAAACAGGCTGGCACCGTAAAATTGCAGCCTCCCCACGATATGACTGTGGCCGCCAAGCTTCTTCGGCGGCCATTCTCCATTGCATGAACGCCCCCGTTGACGTCTCCTTTTTTGCGCGCGCCGCAAAGCCTTTGACCAGCTACCGTCCGTACTGGGCCAAACGCTTTGGCACAGCCCCATTCTTGCCAATGAGCCGCGCCGAGATGGAAAAGCTGGGCTGGGACAGCTGCGACATCATCTTGGTCACCGGCGATGCGTATGTAGACCATCCGAGCTTTGGCATGGCCGTGATCGGCCGCGCGCTGGAGGCCCAGGGCTTTCGCGTGGGCATCATCGCCCAGCCCGACTGGCAAAGCGCCGAGCCCTTCAAGGTGCTGGGCAAGCCCAACCTGTTTTGGGGCGTGACGGCTGGCAACATGGATTCGATGATCAACCGGTACACCGCCGACCGCAAGATCCGCAGCGACGACGCCTACACCCCCGGCGATGTGGGCGGCAAGCGCCCCGACCGCGCCGCCATCGTCTACAGCCAGCGCTGCCGCGAAGCCTACAAAGACGTGCCCATCATCCTGGGCGGCATCGAAGGCAGCCTGCGCCGCATCGCCCACTACGACTACTGGAGCGACAAGGTGCGCCGCTCCATCGTGGTGGACGCCAAGTGCGACCTGCTGCTGTACGGCAACGCTGAACGTGCCTTGATCGAAGTGGCCCACCGCATCGCAGCGCGTGAGCCTGTGGAGCAAATCACCGATGTGCGCGGCACCGCCTTTGTGCGCCGCCCGGACGATGAAAGCGGAAAGGGCTGGTTCGAGATCGACTCCACCACGGTGGACGAGCCCGGCCGCGTGGAAGCGCACATCAACCCCTACATGACCACGAGCGAACAGGCTGCCGCCCAGGGCAGCACCTGCAGCAAGGAGGATGGGGCTGCTCCTGATTCTGTAGCTGCCAGCGCTGGTTCCATAAGCCTTAGTGGCCAAAATGATCCAAATCCTGCGATCGCGCCCATCCAGTTTGTTGCCAACCCGGCATTGAAGACCCGGCTCAAGGTGCCGCCACGCGACAAGAGCGTGATCCGCCTGCCCAGCTACGAGCAGGTGAAAAGCGACCCCGTGCTTTACGCCCACGCCAACCGCGTGCTGCACCTGGAGACCAACCCCGGCAACGCCCGCGCACTGGTGCAGGCGCACGGCGAAGGCGTGACGGCGCGCGATGTGTGGATCAATCCGCCCCCCATCCCGCTGACCACGGCCGAGATGGACTACGTGTTTGACCTGCACTACGCCCGCGGCCCGCACCCGAGCTATGCCGACGAGAACGGCAGCCATGACGGCGCGACCAAGATCCCCGCGTGGGAGATGATCCGCTTCAGTGTGAACATCATGCGCGGCTGCTTTGGCGGCTGCACCTTCTGCTCCATCACCGAGCACGAAGGCCGCATCATCCAGAGCCGGTCCGAGGATTCGATCATCCAGGAGATCGAAGACATCCGCGACAAGGTCAAGGGCTTCACCGGCACCATCTCTGACCTGGGCGGCCCCACGGCCAACATGTACCGCCTGGGCTGTAAGAGTCCTGAGATCGAAGCCGCCTGCCGCAAACCGAGCTGCGTGTACCCCGGCATCTGCTCCAACCTGGGCACCAACCACGATCCGCTGATCAAGATCTACCGCCGTGGCCGTGCGCTCAAGGGCATCAAGAAGATCCTGATCGGCTCAGGCCTGCGCTACGACCTGGCAGTGAAGAGCCCTGAGTACGTGAAGGAACTGGTTCAGCACCACGTGGGCGGCTATCTCAAGATCGCGCCTGAGCACACCGAGCAGGGGCCGCTGACCAAGATGATGAAGCCGGGCATCGGCAGCTATGACAAGTTCAAGCAGATGTTCGAGAAGTTCAGCGAAGAGGCGGGCAAGAAGCAGTTCCTGATCCCGTACTTCATCGCTGCGCACCCCGGCACCAGCGACGAGGACATGATGAACCTCGCCATCTGGCTGAAGAAAAACGGGTTTCGCGCCGACCAGGTGCAGACCTTCTACCCCAGCCCCATGGCCACGGCCACAGCCATGTACCACTCGGGCCGCAACACGCTGACCCGCGTGCGCCGCCAGATGCGCGACGAGGCGGAAGAGTCCGTGGACATCGTGCGCGGCGAAAAGCGCCGCCGCCTGCACAAAGCCTTCCTGCGCTACCACGACCCCAACAACTGGCCGCTGCTGCGCGATGCGCTCAAGGCCATGGGCCGGGCGGATTTGATCGGCAATGGCAAGCACCACCTGATCCCGACCTTCCAGCCGATGACGGATGGTGGCTACCAAAGCGCGCGCCGCAAAAACTCCACTCCGGTGGGCAAGGCCGCAGCGCCAGCGGTGCAAGGCAAGGCGGGCAAACCCAGCCAGCCGGGCCAGCCTCAAAAGGGCCGTTTGCTCACGCAGCACACGGGCCTTCCACCCCGTGTGACCGGCAGCGGCAAGCCGTCAGCACGTAAGCCCCGCTGATCGCACACACGGCGTTTGCTATCAAAAAAGAAGCTGCCAGCGCTTTTTATATAAGCGCTGGCAGCTTCTTTTGTTTAAACCCTGCTGAGCCTGGCAACCCCTTGCGAGGCCTCGCGTTGCAAGGCTGCGCCGTGCGGTTTAGGCAGCCGCTGCCTGCGGGGTGGCATCGGCACTGGCGTCAACCAGCAGGTTGGCAATGCGAAAGCTTAGGTAATGGAATGCGGCTGTAGCACCAGCGGCTTGCAGCACGTTGGCCAGGGCCTGGGTATCGGCCTCGGCATCGCTCACGGTGATGAGCAGACCGTGGTGCCCTTGGCGGGCCAGAGCGCCCATGCGGCGCAAGTGTTCGCCCTCCAGCCCTGCGGTGGGCAGGGTGCCGCCCGCCGCCCCCTCGGTGCGCACCAGGTCTTGCAAGATGACTTCTGGGCGGGCGTAGGCGGTCTCACCGGTGTTGGGCAGGGCTTCCAGCTCTGCCGCCACCTGGCGCACACAGCCTTCGTCCGGAAAGAGTGCAAACACATGGCCTGTGGGGTAGAACATGCCGCCGACCTGGGTCAGGGTGGAGTCGATGACGAGGGGTTTCATGGGCGTCTCCCGTAAAGGTTTCAGAACCTTGGATTGGACCGTGGGAGGGCACCGAGCGCTGTAGGCCAAGAGGCTGGACGCTTGTCGGAGGAACGCAGCCAGCGCCGTCAGCACCGCATGCGGGCAAATATTGGCAATATTTGCCTCTAGGGCTTATGAAATAAGCGCTGGCAGCTATCAAAATTGAAAAGAGGCTGGCCTGCCCAGTCCACGCCGCCGCGTTGGTGACTTAGAGCGGCTCACAAAACTCAGCGAAGCGGCCCTGGCTAGGCGTTGCGTCGCAGGCAGTACGCGAGGTACGACAAGACGGAACAACGACGCCAGGGGAGTTTTGTTAGCCGCTCTTAGCCCAGCCGTGTACCCAGCCAGCCGCTCACCCAGGCCCCCAGGGCGGCGCAGTGCACAACGATGGTGAGCCAGTACATGGCGCGGAACTCTGCCTTGCTGGATTTGTGGCGCATGCTTTGCTGCGCCAGCCACGCGGCAGGCCAGCCGCCCAGCAGGCTCAGGGTGTGCAGGTTTTTCTCAGAGGTGCGCCAGCCCCCGCGTTGGGCCGCATTCTTGTCGGCGGCGTACACGCAAAGGGTCAACACATTCAGGCCCACCAGGGCGCCCAGCACCCACAGGGGCAAGCGCTCCGTCCACAGGCCCCAAGCGATCATGCCCGCCCACAGCAGCATGAGTGCGTAAGCCAGCCCAGCGCCCGCTGCGGGTCGGCCGTCGCCCGCACGGACTCGGGCCGATGGGCGCGCTACCGAACGAGGGGCGCGTGCGGTATCGTGGTGGGGCAATGCTTTGCTGGCGGTGGAGCGTGGGCGTTGCCGTTCTCCCGGCGCACCCAAGGCACTCGATGAACGGGCGCTGGGCACTGCAGTGGCCGCAGCCCCTGCGGGCTGCACCGCCACGGCGCGCGGGCCTTTGCCGCCCACATGCACGTCGTCATACACCACCGCCATCCCTTCGCGCGGGGGTGTGGCGCTGCGAAAGTCCTTGAGGTGAAAAAACACGTCGGCCGTGCCGCCGGGGCTGCGAATGAAGCCGAACGCGCGGGTGCTGTCCCAGCGGGTGATGGTGCCTTGCTTTTGCATGCCGAAAATACGGTGAACAGGGTGGAAGGGGGCGCAATCTGTGCTCAAGGCAGCGTGTGCAGCGGAATGTCCTGCGCTTGCGCCAGCGCATCCAGTTGGGCGCGTGTCTGGGTGGCGATGAAGGCGGCCACCGCCACATGGGTGGCTGGGGCGCGCAAGGTGGCCGCGTCGCCCTGTGCGGGCAGGCCTGCGGCGGCGCACAGGCGGGCGGCAAAGTGGGGTTCCAACGCCGCCACGGCCACGCGGCCATTGGCGCAGGGGTAGATGCGGTAGCCCGCGTGCGCGCCGCCCACATCGCCGTCTGGGGTGGTCAGCCCCCAGTGGCGGGGCTGTGCCAGCCAGGCTGCGGCGTCGGCCAGCGCCACTTCCAACTGTTGGCCTTCGCCGGTCTGGGCGCGGCCCAGCAGGGCCTGCAGCACGGCCTCGCTGGCCATGAGGGCGCCGCCCATGTCGGCGTAGAGCGTGGGGGGCATCTCGGTGCCGGAGATCAGTCCGGCATCGGCCAAGTAGGTCAGGTCGTGGCCGGGTTCTTCCGCACGCGTGCCTGCGGCCCCCACGATCTGCACCACCGACAGGCGGGGGTAGCGCGCATGCAAGGCCGCCCAGCTCAGGCCCAGCTTGGCCAGGGCCGATGGGCGAAAGGAGGTGATCAGCACGTCGGTACGTGCCAGCTCGGCATGCAGTGTGGCCTGGCCGTCGTCCGTCTTGAGCTGGGCTTGCAGCACGGCGATGCCTTGGTGCATGTCGCTGTAGGCCTGCGGGCTGTACTGCGCCATAGGGTCTGCGCTGCGCTGGGGCGGGGTGGCGGGTGCTTCGAGCTTGGTGCAGGTGGCGCCCATGCGTGCACAGCGCAGCAAGGCGGCGGGGCCAGGCAGGTTGAGCGCCAAGCTGAGGATGCGGGTGCCGCGCAGCGGCTGCAAGGGCAGTGTAGGCATGGCAAATGGGGAAATGGCTGGCGATTGAAGGAACTGAGAACCCGTTGAAAGAAGGAACTTTGCCTGGGGCGCAGCGTCCTTCACCGGGTTATACATAATTTGTTACGGTAGCTCCCTTCGCCTTTGCCCTATGCAACGCAGAACTTCTTTGGCCGCCCTCGCTGGGCTGGCCGCCTCCTCGGGAGCCTTCATGACCTCTTTGTCCAGCGCCGCAGGCTTGCCGCTGCTGCAAGGCCTCAAACCATCGCCCCGCATGCCGGTGCTGTTTGTGGGCCACGGCAGCCCCATGAACGCCATTGAAGACAACGCCTGGCGCCGCAGTTGGCAGGCACTGGGCAGTGAGCTGCTGGCCCGCGCCGCGCAGCCCCAACTCATTTTGTGTGTGTCGGCCCATTGGCTCACGCGCGGCGGCTGGCAGCTCACGGGCATGGCAAACCCCAAGACCATTCACGACTTTGGCGGCTTCCCGCAGGAGTTGTTTGACCAGCAGTACCCTGCGCCCGGTGCCCCTGCTGTGGCCCGTGGCCTGGCGGCAGAGTTGAAGTCGCCCGCTACGGGCGTTGGGCTGGGTGTGGATGAGAGTGAATGGGGGCTGGACCACGGCACTTGGTCGGTGCTCAAGCCCATGTTTCCCCAAGCCCGCATCCCGGTGCTGCAACTGAGCATGGACTACAGCCGCCCGCCTGCCGAGCACTATGCGCTGGGCCAACAGCTCAAAAGCCTGCGTGAGCGTGGGGTGCTGATTGTGGGCAGCGGCAACATCGTGCACAACCTGCGTGCCAGCCGCCGGGGCAGTGCCGCCAACGAGGCGTACGACTGGGCTGCCGAGTTCGACACCGTCGTGCAAGAGCAGATCAAAAAAGGCCAGTTGGGCGCGCTGCAGGACTTTCTGGGCCTGGGTGCCATCGCCAAGCAAGCGCACCCGACGCATGAGCACTACCTGCCTCTTCTGTACGCCGTAGGCGCCGTGCAGCCCACGGAGATGCCACGGTTTTTCAACACAGGTTACCAGTCGGCATCGATTTCGATGCGGTCGGTACTGTGGGGGTGAGGGTAAATTGCTCTGCTTTTAATAGCTGCTAGCGCTTGTATTTAAAGCGCTAGTTGCCTAAAAGACTTAAATTTTATGAGTGGCTGGGCTGCTCATCAGCCAGCATCTCCTGAATGTCCAGCCAAGTCCAGCGCTCTTGGTAGCTTTGCGCCTTGGCCTTGAACAACGGCAGGTGCAGGCACTGTGGGTTGGGCCGCAAAATGCCGCGGTACAACTCCTGCAGGCCATAGGGCGCATACAGGGCGGGCGCTGCGGCCCGCGCTGCAGGTTGCAAGCCTACGCAGGTGCAGGGCACCAGAAACCGCTCAATCCCCTGGCGGGCAGACTGCAACGCTTCGTAGGGGTAGCCGAACCACTGTTCGTACCAAAGGTGCACGCGTGCCTGGTTCTTGGCCTCCACGGTGATCGGTAGGTCTGCAAAGAGGGCGGTGACACGGGCTTGCACCTGCTGCTCTGCCGCCTCAGACACCTCCGACGCGTCAAAGTAGAACAGGTCGTAGTCCTTGATGTGCGCCGTGGGCGAAAAGCCGCTGTGCAAGTTCCATACGGTCTGGAAGAGGCAGCCAGCCACTAACCAGGCATCCGGCAGGTCCAGAAATGGCAAACGCTCCAGAATGGCCGCGTTGTGCGGGTTCTGGAGCGCTTCGCTGGTGAATCGGCGCCGAAGCGCCGCTTCTTCAGTCAGATCAGATGACCTTGGCAATCGCTTGGCAGACGTAGTCGATGTTTTTGCTGTTGAGCGCAGCAACGCACATGCGGCCGGTGTCGGTGCCATACACGCCGAACTCGCTGCGCAGGCGCACCATTTGGTCCTTGGACAGGCCGGAGTAGCTGAACATGCCGATCTGGGTGGTGATGAAGGACATGTCCTTGGTCACGCCAGCGGCCTTCAGGCCGTCCACCAGCTTTTGGCGCATGGCCTTGATGCGCACGCGCATTTCGCCCAGTTCCTTTTCCCACAGGGCGCGCAGTTCGGGGTTGCCGAGCACTGCAGCCACGATGGCGCCACCGTGGGTGGGTGGGTTGGAGTAGTTGGTGCGGATGGCGATCTTCAGCTGGCTCAGCACGCGGTCGGTTTCTTCCTTGCTGCTGCCGACCACGCTCAGGGCGCCCACGCGCTCGCCATACAGGCTGAAGCTCTTGGAGAAGCTGGTGGACACAAAGATGTTCAGGCCAGCGGCGACGAACTTGGCGATCACGGCGCCGTCTTCAGCGATGCCGTAGCCAAAGCCTTGGTAGGCCATGTCCAGGAAGGCGGTGAGGTTGCGTTCCTTCACCACAGCAATCACTTGCTCCCATTGGGCGGCGGTGATGTCGTAGCCGGTGGGGTTGTGGCAGCAGGCGTGCAGCAGCACGATGGTGCCTGCGGCAGCGGCCTTCAGCTTGGCCAGCATGCCGTCAAAGTTGATACCGCCCAGGCCGCCGTTGGCGCTCTGGTCGAAGTAGGGGTAGGTGTCCACCGGGAAGCCGGCGTTGGTGAACAGCGCGCGGTGGTTTTCCCAGCTGGGGTCGGAGATCAGCACGGTGGCGTTGGGGCTGATCTTCTTGAGGAAGTCGGCGCCGATCTTCAGGCCGCCGGTGCCGCCAATGGCTTGCACGGTGGCCACGCGGCCGCTCTTGACGACGTCGGACTCAGCGCCGAAGACCAGGCCTTTCACGGCGGCGTCGTAGGCAGCGATACCGTCGATGGGCAGGTAGCCACGGGCCGTGGGCTTTTCCATCATGGTTTTTTCTGCGGCTTGCACGCATTGCAGCAGGGGCAGCTTGCCGTTGTCGTCGAAATACACGCCCACGCCCAGGTTGACCTTGTTGGGGTTGGTGTCTGCGTTGAATTGTTCGTTCAGACCCAGGATGGGGTCGCGGGGGGCCATTTCGACGGCGGTGAACAGAGACATGAAAATCCTTGAAAGGTTGTCAGTAGCGAAGAATCCGGGCGTGGTGTACTGTGCCGGGTTCCGCCGATTTTAACGGCCTGCCCACACCAACCGTTGACTACGCCCATGCTGGAATTGACTGAAACCATGCCGCCCACGCAAGAGGGCGAATTCGTTCGCTTTCCTGATTCGCCCTTTGAGCTGTTTCAGCCGTACCCCCCTGCGGGCGACCAGCCCCAGGCCATTGCCAAGCTGGTAGAGGGGTTGCGGGATGGGGAGGCGTTTCAGACGCTGCTGGGTGTGACGGGCTCGGGCAAGACCTTCACCATGGCCAATGTGATCGCACGCATGGGCCGTCCCGCCATCGTGTTTGCACCCAACAAAACGCTGGCGGCACAGCTGTACAGCGAGTTTCGCGAGTTCTTCCCCAAGAACGCTGTCGAGTATTTCGTGAGCTACTACGACTACTACCAGCCCGAGGCCTATGTGCCGCAGCGCGATCTGTTCATTGAGAAAGACAGCGCCATCAACGAGCACATTGAGCAGATGCGCCTGTCGTGCACCAAGAGCCTGATGGAGCGCAAAGACGTGGTCATCGTGGCCACGGTGTCTGCCATCTACGGTATTGGCGAGCCCGAAAGCTACCACCGCATGGTGATGACGCTGCGCAGCGGTGACAAGCTGGGCCAGCGCGATGTGATCGCCCAGCTGATCCGCATGCAGTACCAGCGCAACGAGGCAGATTTTTCGCGCGGCAAGTTCCGCGTGCGGGGCGACACCATCGATGTGTTTCCCGCCGAGCATTCTGAGCTGGCCATCCGCATTGAGCTGTTTGACGATGAGATCGAGAGCCTGCAGCTGTTTGACCCCCTCACGGGTCGCGTCAAGCAGAAGATTCCGCGCTTTACGGTGTACCCCAGCAGCCATTACGTGACGCCGCGCGACAAGGTGCTGGCGGCCGTGGAGACCATCAAGATCGAACTGGCCGAGCGTCTGCAGCAACTGGTGGGCGATGGCAAGCTGGTGGAAGCCCAGCGCCTGGAGCAGCGCACCCGGTTTGATTTGGAGATGCTGAGCGAAGTAGGGCACTGCAAGGGCATTGAAAACTACACGCGCCACCTGTCGGGCGCAGCGCCGGGCGACCCGCCCAGCACGCTGACCGACTACATGCCCAAAAACTCTCTGATGTTCCTGGACGAAAGCCACCAGATGATCGGGCAGCTCTCGGCTATGTACAACGGCGACCGGGCGCGCAAAACCACTCTGGTCGAGTACGGGTTTCGCCTGCCTTCGGCCATGGACAATCGGCCGCTCAAGTTTGAGGAGTTTGAGCAGCGCATGCGGCAGGCCATCTTTGTGACGGCCACCCCGGCAGACTATGAAAAGACGCACTCCGGCCAGATCGTGGACCAAGTGGTGCGTCCCACAGGGCTGGTTGATCCGATTGTGGAGGTGCGCCCCGCCACGCACCAGGTGGACGATGTGCTGCAGGAAATCCGCATTCGCGTTGAAAAGCGTGAGCGCGTGCTCATCACTACGCTGACCAAACGCATGGCCGAGCAGCTGACGGACTACCTTACCGACAACGGGGTGAAGGTGCGCTACCTGCACAGCGATGTGGACACCGTGGAGCGGGTGGAAATCATCCGCGACCTGCGTTTGGGGGCCTTTGACGTGTTGGTGGGGATCAATCTGCTGCGCGAGGGGCTGGACATTCCAGAGGTCTCGCTCGTGGCGATTCTGGACGCCGACAAAGAAGGCTTTTTGCGCGCTGAGCGCAGCCTGATCCAGACCATTGGCCGGGCGGCGCGCAACCTCAACGGTCGGGCCATTCTGTACGCAGACCGCATCACCGAGTCGATGAAAAAGGCCATGGGGGAGACGGAGCGCAGGCGTATCAAGCAGATTGCACACAACGAAGCCCATGGCATCACGCCGCGCAGCATTGTCAAGAGAGTAAGAGACCTGATTGACGGGGTTTACAGCGAAAAAGCGGGCAAGGATGCCGAGAGGCTGGAGCAAGAAGCCATGCAGCGCGCCCAGGTGGAGGAGATGTCAGAGAAAGACATTGCCAAAGAAATCAAGCGCCTGGAAAAGCTGATGCTGGAGCATGCGCGGAATCTTGAATTTGAGCAGGCAGCCCGCGTGCGCGACCAATTGAGCCAACTCAAGGGCCGCGCTTTTGGAGCGCATGGCGGGGACTCTGTAGCAATTTGAAGCCCCACTTTGTCAGGGTCAATACGTAGCTGGTGAATTTGCGACCCGTTGGTTTTTTAACCCGACCAATTCGATAGGGATTTGTGATATACTCTTACAAAATACTCAAGAACAAAGCCCAACGATGAAGGGCTCCGTGGCAGGCAAATCTGTGCGGAGTAAGGGGCGGAGACGGTGCCCGTGCTGACCACTCGCCAGCGCAGGCAGTTTCTTTAACGAACGAGCCTCAGCACAAGGAGCTTTCCATGCGTCTCACCACCAAAGGCCGGTTTGCAGTCACCGCCATGATCGACTTGGCCCTGCGCCAGAACAACGGCCCCGTCACGCTGGCAGCCATCAGCCAGCGTCAACAAATTTCCCTGTCTTACCTGGAGCAGCTGTTCGGCAAGCTGCGCCGCCATGAATTGGTGGAGTCCACTCGTGGACCTGGCGGTGGATACACACTGGCCCGCAAGGCTGGCGAAATCACTGTCGCCGACATCATTGTCTCGGTGGATGAGCCCATTGATGCCACCCAATGCGGCGGTAAGGAAAACTGCCTGGGCGAAGCCGGTCGCTGCATGACCCACGAGCTGTGGGCATCGCTGAACCAACGCATGGTGGAGTTTCTGGACTCGGTCACCCTCCAAAAGCTGGTCGATGAGCAACTGGCCAAGGGTGTGCAGATTGAAGACAAGCCGGTGGTGCGCCGCGCTATTTCCACCACGCCCGTGGTCAAACCCATCCGTGTAAACGCCCCCAATTCGGTGTTTGCACTCGGCAACGTTTTCGCCAAGTCCTGATGGGGCTGCGCTGAACTGGGCCTTGGGGCCGGCAGCGCCTTGAACGTTTTTCACTGTTTTCTCAACGCCAACCGTTTTTTGCTGCCAGCCAGAAACGCCAACTGAGCCAGCGATCCACATGACTCCTCACTTTCCTATTTATCTCGACTACGGTGCTACCACCCCTGTAGACCCACGCGTAGTGGATGCGATGATTCCCTGGTTGCGTGAGCATTTCGGCAACCCGGCTTCCCGCAGCCACGCCTGGGGCTGGGAGGCGGAAGAAGCCGTGGAAAAAGCACGCGTCCAGGTGGCCGACTTGATTGGCGCCGACCCCCGAGAGATCGTCTGGACCAGCGGCGCCACAGAGTCGATCAATCTGGCCCTCAAAGGCGCAGCCCAGTTCTACAAGGGCAAGGGCAAGCACCTCATCACGCTCAAAACCGAACACAAGGCTGTGCTCGACACCATGCGTGAGCTGGAACGCCAAGGCTTTGACGCGACCTACCTGGACGTTCAGGAAGACGGCTTGGTCAACATGGACGCGCTGAAAGCGGCCATTCGCCCAGACACCATCCTGATCAGCATTCTGTTCGTGAACAACGAAATCGGCGTGATCCAGGATATTCCTGCGATCGGCACTTTGTGCCGCGAAAAGGGCATCCTGCTGCATGTGGATGCAGCGCAGGCGACAGGGCGTGTGGAGATCGACATGGCTACGCTGCCAGTTGACCTGATGAGCATGACAGCCCACAAAACATACGGCCCCAAAGGCATTGGCGCTTTGTACGTGCGTCGTAAGCCCCGCGTGCGCCTCGAAGCACAGATGCATGGTGGCGGTCACGAGCGCGGCATGCGTTCGGGCACCTTGCCCACGCACCAGATCGTGGGCATGGGCGAGGCCTTCCGCATTGCCAAGGAAGAAATGGTCGAAGGCAATGCCAAGGCCCGTGCCTTGCAGCAGCGTCTGCTGGACGGTCTGAAGGACATCGAGCAGGTTTTCATCAATGGCAGCATGGAACGCCGTGTGCCGCAAAACCTCAACATGAGCTTCAACTTCGTCGAAGGCGAATCGCTCATCATGGGCATCAAAGGCCTGGCCGTGTCGTCCGGCTCCGCTTGCACATCCGCCAGCCTGGAGCCCAGCTATGTACTGCGCGCCCTGGGCCGCAGTGATGAGTTGGCGCACAGCAGTTTGCGCATGACCATCGGTCGCTTCACGACCGAAGAAGAGATTGACTACGCGATTTCCACCATCCGCGAGAACGTGGCCCGGCTGCGTGAACTCAGCCCCCTGTGGGAGATGTTCAAGGATGGCGTGGATCTGAGCACCATTCAATGGGCCGCGCACTGAGCGCACCCCAAACCGACCAAAGGACTTGCCATGGCTTATTCTGACAAAGTGGTTGACCATTACGAAAACCCCCGCAATGTGGGCTCTTTCGACAAGGGTGATGAATCTGTGGGCACCGGCATGGTGGGCGCGCCAGCCTGCGGTGACGTGATGAAGCTGCAGATCAAGGTGAACCCCCAGACTGGCGTGATCGAAGACGCTCGCTTCAAAACCTATGGCTGTGGTTCTGCCATTGCCTCGTCGTCGCTGGTGACCGAGTGGGTCAAGGGCAAGACGTTGGACGAAGCGGCAGCGCTCAAGAACAGCGTGATTGCCGAAGAGCTGGCGCTGCCTCCGGTCAAAATCCACTGCTCCATCCTGGCGGAAGACGCCATCAAGGCCGCAGTGAACGACTACAAGGCCAAGCACGCGGGTGCCGCAGCCTGACGCGATGGCTATCACCCTGACAGAAGCCGCAGCGCGACACGTGAGTCGGTATCTTGCCCGCCGTGGCAAGGGCTTGGGTGTGCGTCTGGGCGTCAAGACAACAGGCTGCTCCGGTTTGGCTTACAAGCTGGAGTACGTGGACGATACAGAGCCAGAAGACATCGTCTTTGAGAACCATGGCGTCAAGGTTTTGATCGACCCCAAAAGCTTGGCGTACATCGATGGAACCGAGTTGGACTTTGTGCGTGAAGGCCTGAACGAAGGCTTTAAGTTCAACAACCCCAACGAACGCGACCGGTGCGGCTGCGGAGAAAGCTTCCGAGTCTGAGCCAGGCAGCCTTCTCGCGAGGGCCCTTCGTATGAAACCGCCACCGCGCTTTGTGCTGGCGGTTTTTTCTTGATACGTACCGATCTTCCTACCCAGGAGTGGCATGAACCTGCAGTCCAACGATTTCGAACTTTTTGGCATCGCCGAGTGCTTTGCGCAAGACCGGCCCGCCCTGGATGCACGCTGGAAGGAGCTGCAGCGGCAGGCCCACCCTGACAAGTTCGCAGCCCAAGGCGCCGCTGCACAGCGGGTGGCCATGCAATGGTCGGTTCGCATCAATGAGGCCTATCAACGCCTGAAAGAACCATTGCGCCGTGCTGCCTACTTGTGCGAATTGCGTGGCACGCCCATACAGGCAGAAGACAACACGGCCATGCCCGCAGCATTCTTGATGCAGCAAATGGAGTGGCGTGAAGCCCTGGAGGATGCCCAGACGGCCGCAGCCATCGACGCCCTGGACGACGAAGTCATGCGGGCACGCAAGGCGGGGCTGGCGCGGTGCGAGGTGCTGATAGACCAGCAGCAAGACGTTGGCAGCGCAGCGCAGCAGGTGAGAGCCCTCATGTTCATTGCGCGATTTGCAGACGACATCGAGCGCCGCCGCGAGCAACTGGGACAATAGCGTTTGCCTCTTTTTTATGAACACCGGGCCATTGCGTCCGGTTTCTTCACGTAGACCCCAAGAATCTCATGGCGCTATTGCAGATTTCCGAGCCTGGACAGTCACCCGATCCCCATCAGCGCCGCATCGCGGTTGGCATTGACCTTGGGACCACGCACTCGCTGGTGGCTGCGGTGCGCAGTGGCGCTGCCGAATGCCTGCCCGATGCGCAAGGCCGCGTATTGCTGCCGTCGGTGGTGCGTTACCTGGGGCAGGGCGGGCGCCAAATTGGCTACGACGCCGTGGCTGCACAGGCCAGCGATGCACGCAACACGATTGCGTCGGTCAAGCGCTTCATGGGGCGCGGGCTGCACGACGTTGCGCAGGCCGGGCAACTGCCCTACGAGTTCGTCCAGCCTGCCGATGGCGCCGACAAAGCTGTGGGCGGCATGGTGAGCCTGGCCACGGCCGATGGTGTGAAATCGCCGGTGGAAGTCAGTGCCGAAATCTTGGCTACGCTGCGCTACCGCGCCGAAGACACCTTCAACGACGATCTCTATGGCGCCGTCATCACCGTGCCCGCCTACTTTGACGATGCACAGCGCCAGGCGACCAAGGATGCGGCCAAGCTCGCAGGCATCCATTTGCTGCGGCTCATCAATGAACCCACGGCGGCCGCCATTGCCTATGGGCTCGACAATGCCAGCGAGGGGATCTATGCCGTTTATGACCTGGGCGGGGGCACTTTTGATATCTCCATCCTGCGCCTGACCCAAGGCGTTTTTGAGGTCATTGCCACGGGGGGTGATTCTGCTCTGGGCGGCGACGATTACGACGCGGCCCTGGCAGACTGGGTGCTGCAACAAACTGGCGCGGCCGTGCAAACACCCGCCGACAAAGCTGCCATTCGCATGGCAGCCCGCGCCTGCAAGGAAGCGCTGACCGCTACAGAAAAGGTAGCATTTTCCGCTGATTTGGCGGGCGGTAGCGTGCTTTTTGATGTGAAGCGTGCCGATTTCGAGGCAACGACATCCGCACTGACGGCCCGCTCTATGGCCGCAGTGCGCCGCGCCCTGCGCGACGCCCAGCTCGCCAAGGACGAAGTGCAAGGCGTGGTCATGGTCGGTGGTTCGACCCGCATGCCGCAGGTGCAGCAAGCGGTGGCAGACTTTTTTGGGCGTGCCCCCCTCACCAACCTCAACCCCGATGAAGTGGTCGCGCTCGGGGCCGCCATTCAGGCCAATCAACTGGCAGGCAACGACACTGCAGGCGATCTGCTGCTGCTGGACGTGATCCCCCTGTCTTTGGGCATCGAAACCATGGGAGGTTTGGTGGAGCGCATCGTCGCGCGCAATGAGACCATACCCACGGCCAAAGCGCAGGACTTCACCACCTACAAGGATGGTCAGACGGCGCTGGCGATCCATGTGGTGCAAGGTGAGCGTGACCTGGTGGCGGACTGCCGCAGCCTGGCCCGCTTTGAATTGCGCGGCATTCCCGCCATGGCTGCAGGCGCGGCCCGTATCCGCGTGACCTTCACGGTGGACGCAGATGGCCTGTTGGCAGTCAGTGCCAAAGAGCAGGGCAGTGGGGTGGAAGCGCGCATTGACGTGAAGCCGTCCTATGGCTTGTCGGACGACCAGATTGCCCAGATGCTGCAAGACGGCTTTGCCACCGCTGCGCAAGACATGCGGGCCCGCGCAGTGGTCGAAGCCCGTGTCGATGCCGACCGGATGCTGTTGGCCACCCAAAGCGCGTTGGATGCCGATGGCGACGTGCTGAGCGCCGCTGAGCGCAGTGCGATTGATGCGCTGATGGAAGCCCTTCGCCAGCAGCGCGGGGCCGATGAGGCAGCCACCATCGAAGCCGCTACGCAGGCGCTGGCCAAGGGCACAGAGGCCTTTGCCGCCCAGCGCATGAACCGTGGCATTCAGCAGGCGCTGGCGGGCAAAAACGTCCAGTCCCTCTGAATTCAAGCCCTTTCCAAGTTTCCAAGATACAAAATCCAGGACGCCATGCCCGTCATCAAAATCCTCCCCCACCCCGAATACTGCCCCGCTGGCGCGGAAATCACAGCCCCCGCAGGCACTTCGGTGTGTGAAGCCCTGCTGGAACATCACATCAACATCGAGCACGCTTGCGACATGAGCTGCGCCTGCACCACTTGCCATGTGATCGTGCGCGAGGGGCTGGCTTCTTTGAACGAGGCGGAGGAGGAGGAGGAAGACCTGCTTGACCGCGCCTGGGGCCTGGAGCCTCAATCGCGCCTGTCGTGCCAGGCCATCCTCGCCCAAAAGGACTTGGTCATTGAGATTCCAAAGTACACGATCAACCACGCCAAGGAAAACCACTGATGACCCGTCAGATCGTTCTGGACACGGAGACCACCGGCCTCTCGGCCGAAGGTGGGGATCGCATCATTGAGCTGGGTTGCGTAGAGCTGCTCAATCGCAAGCTCACGGGCAACAACCTGCATCTGTACTTCAACCCAGGGCGCGACAGCCATGAGGATGCCCTGAAGGTCCATGGCATCACCAACGAGTTCCTCAAAGACAAGCCCAAGTTTGCAGACATGGCGCCCCAGATCCTGGAGTACCTTCAGGGGGCTGAGATCATCATCCACAACGCGGCGTTTGACGTTGGCTTTTTGAATAAAGAGCTGGAGCTTACAGGGCGTGCGCCGTTCAAAACCTATGTAGAAAGCGTGACCGACACCTTGGCGATGGCCAAGGAAATGTTCCCGGGCAAGCGCAATTCTCTGGACGCTTTGTGTGACCGCTTGGAGGTGGACAACTCAGGCCGCACGCTGCACGGTGCTTTGCTGGATGCGGAGTTGCTGGCGGATGTCTACATCAACCTGACCCGTGGGCAAGACGCCTTGCTGATGGCGGACGAACCGCAAGAGAGTGCAGACGGAGTCGTGATCCCTTCGATAGATTTGAGCCGCTTTGCACTGCAGGTGGTGGCCGCGAATGAGCAAGAGCTGGGCACCCACGAAGAGGTGATGGTGCAGATCGATAAATCGAGCGGCGGTAAAACAATTTGGAGAAAATTGCAGGCAGCCGTTTAATCTGTGCCATAATCTAAGGCTTGACGCAAAGGGGTGATTAGCTCAGCGGTAGAGCACTGCCTTCACACGGCAGGGGTCACATGTTCGATCCATGTATCACCCACCATTTGCTGTTATGACGATGCCCAAATTTCAGGGCGTCACCTAGGGTGATTAGCTCAGCGGTAGAGCACTGCCTTCACACGGCAGGGGTCACATGTTCGATCCATGTATCACCCACCAGATTTGAAATCGCCTTGCAGCAATGCAAGGCGCTTTTTTCTTTGGCGTCGTGCTTCGCTCACCGCACATGGCCTCATTCTCTGAGGGCACAATGGCTCTCCACTGTCCGCCGACATGAGTCCGAGCCCGCAATTGTTCCATCGTGAACAGGCCGGTCTTTTGGGCAGTCCCTCAGAGTCCACCTGCTTTGCCATGATCAGCTTCCACAACCCATTGCACCACTTGCACGCCCCGCAGCACGAGTTCTTCAGGGGCACCCGCGTCGATTGTTTCGAAAAGCCTTTGCGGGCCGAATTTGTAGAGCTGGCGCTGCAGCAGGGCGGATACACCCTGTTGGCGCCCGATACAGACTCTGCCAGCACGCTCCACAAAGTGCACGATGCCCGCTACCTGGCTTTTTTGCAGACGGCCTGGCAGCAGTGGGTACAACTGGCGCCAGAGAATGCGCAAACCCAGCCGTTCCCGTCGGTGTGGCCTGTGCGTACCCTGCGCAGCGATGTGGAGCCCGCCAACTTCATCGCCAAACTGGGGCTGTACTCCATGGACAACGGCACCCCCATGGCCGCAGGCACCTGGGACGCCGCCAAGGCTGGCGCGGATGCAGCCGCCAGCGCTGCCATGCGAGTGGCGCAAGGTGCACCCGCGGCGTTTTGCTGCACCCGCCCCCCAGGTCACCACGCGGGCCCTGATTTCATGGGGGGATACTGCTTTTTGAACAACGCAGCGGTAGCAGCCCAAACCTTGTTGGACCAGGGGGCTAAACGGGTGGTGGTGCTGGACGTGGACTATCACCACGGCAACGGTACGCAGAGCATTTTTTATGGCCGCTCGGACGTGCTGTTCATCAGCATCCACGGTGACCCGCTCACCGAGTACCCCTTTTACCTGGGCCATGCCGATGAGCTGGGCGAAGGTGAGGGCCTGGGCTTTAACCTCAACCTTCCGTTGCCAGCAGGGTCTTCGGTAGCGGCCTGGTTTGCCGCGCTGGAGGCCGCCAGTCTGCGCATTGCGCAGTACCGCGCTGATGCCCTGGTGGTGTCCCTCGGCCTGGACACCTTTGTGGGCGACCCTATCTCGCATTTCGCTTTGACCACTGATGACTTTTTCACCATGGGGCAGCGGCTGGCAGCCCTGCACTTGCCCACGGCGCTGGTGCTTGAGGGGGGTTATGCCGCTTCAGAACTGGGGGCCAATGCGGTACAGGTGATTCGCGGCTTTGAAGCCGTTGGATCGTAAATTAGAAGTGGATGGAACAGGCGCAGGAGCAAGGAATGACGGATCAAGTGCAATGCGTTGTGGTGGGCGCTGGTGTAGTGGGCTTGGCTGTGGCCCGAGCGCTGGCGTTGCGGGGCATGGAAGTGATAGTGCTGGAGGCGGCCGATGCCATTGGCACCGGCACCAGCTCTCGCAACAGCGAAGTCATACATGCAGGCCTGTACTACCCTCCAGGCTCACTCAAGGCCCGCCTGTGTGTCGAGGGGCGCAACATGCTCTACGCCTATGCCAACGAACGGGGCATAGGCCACCATCGCTGTGGCAAGTTGCTGGTAGCCACGGCAGAGGAGCAACGCGCAGGTCTGCAAAGCATTTACGAACGGGCACAGGCCAACGGCGTCACGGACCTGCGCTGGCTTGACCGTGACCAAGCCCGAGCGATGGAGCCCGCACTGGAGTGCGTTGCGGCCTTGCATTCCCCTAGCACCGGCATCATTGACAGCCACGGGCTCATGCTGGCCCTGCAAGGCGATCTTGAAAACGCAGGCGGTCTTGTAGTGCTCAATTCGCCTCTGGCGCACGCACGCATTGCGCAAGAAGCTATTGAATTAATAGCATCTGATGGCACCCAGCTCCACGCACAGTATTTGATCAATGCCGCAGGGCTTCATGCGCCCCAGCTGGCACACGCCTTTGAAGGGTTGGACCCTGCCCACATTCCAGTGGCGCGCTTTGCCAAAGGCAGCTACTTCACACTGGCAGGCAAAGCCCCTTTCAAGCATTTGATTTACCCGGCGCCCGAGGCCGCCGGGCTGGGCGTGCACCTGACGCTGGATTTGGGCGGGCAGGCCAAGTTTGGACCTGATGTGCAATGGGTGGACTCTGCTGAAGATCTGCTGGTCGATCCACGCCGTGGCGACGCTTTTTATGCGGAGGTGCGCAAGTACTGGCCTGCCTTGCCCGATGGCGCGTTGGCTCCTGGCTACGCGGGCATGCGCCCTAAAATTCACGGCCCGCATGATCCTGCAGCCGACTTCTGCATCCAAGGGCAAGACACCCACGGCATCCCAGGGCTAGTGAATCTGTTTGGCATTGAATCCCCCGGCTTGACCAGCGCTCTGGCCATTGGCGAGCATGTGGCGAAAATGTTGGTGCAGCCCACTGCCAATTTGTAGCGCCCCACTGAGCCAGCGCAGACGTTGTAACCCTATGCGTCAGTGTCCTACAGCCCGCCGCTGCATGGCAACGCTAAGATGCACTAGCAGCCATCCCCATGGTTTCATCCTTTTTGGTTTGACTTGTTTTTGAAAGGGTTTGTATGAGTGCCTCTGAAACTTCCTCCACCCAAGGTGAACTGGAAAAATTGGTGTCTGACCTGCGCGGCCTGCTGGCCAACAAGGACCTGGATGCGGTGCCAGAGATCAAGCTGCTGCGCCAGCGCCTGGACGATGGAATCCACTCGGCCCGCGAATCGGCCATTCGTGCTGCGCAAGATGCGGCCCGCCAAGCCAAGGACGCAGCCCTGGCAGCCGACCGCTACGCCCACGACGAGCCTTGGCGTGTCGCCGGTGCGGCCCTGGCTGTGGGCGCTTTGGTGGGCTTTTTGCTTGCACGCCGCTAAGGCTGTGCTATCACCCACTGGCGCGCAGCAAGGCCACGCATGAACTGGATCTCCTTGCTAGGGCTGGACCACCTGCTGGCGCGCGTTCGCGTGGCCGCCATTGAAGGGGCCATTGCCGCGGAGGATCGCCTGGACTTGGCGCGTCTGGAATGGCAGGACCAAAAGCGCAGCCTGCTGCAACTGCTGATTTTGGCGGTGGCTGTCACCGGGCTCACGGTGGTGAGCATGGTGGTGCTCTCCATTGCCGTGGTCGTGCATTTTTGGGATACGCCGCACCGGGGCTTGGCAGGCTGGCTGGTCAGCGCTGTCTGGCTGGTGCTGTGGGTATTGGCTTTGGTTGGGCTGCTGCGCGCAGCGCGGCGGGCGGGCAATGGTTTTACCCTGACGCGGCAAGAGCTGGCCCAAGACTGGCGCGATATCAAGGAGCAGCTATGAGCCCAGCTGGTAGCCATGGACAACCGGTGCGCCCCGCTGCACCTGTCATCGTCCCCACCTTGGAGCAGCAAAAGGTGCTGTTGCGCATCTCTGCGCAACGCGAACGCATTCGGGAGCGCCGAGCCGCACGTTTTCTGGCCCAGCAGCAAACGCTGGATGCGGGTAATCCAGGCGCGGGTGACTCACTGATTCTGCAAGGGGTGGCTTTTGCCAAGCAGCACCCTGCCGCCGTGGCGGCCGTTGCTGCGGCGGCGATGGCCTTGGGGCCACGGCGCCTGGTTCGCTGGATGGGCGTCGCCTTGCCTTGGATTGTGCGATTGCGGCGTTAGTGGCGCATGGCGACGTTGCCTCAGGGCCGGTGGTTTTGTCGACTCCCGGCCCTTTTTGTTTCAGCTCACACGCATCAGCGGCGCACTGCCGCCGCTTTGACCGCTGCCGCTGCAGCGGACACCAAGCCTGGCCCCTCGTAAATCAGCCCGGTGTAGATTTGCACCACATCGGCGCCAGCCTCCATCTTGCTCACGGCGTCGCTGGCGCTCATGATGCCACCCACACCGATGATGGGAAATTGGGCGCCCAGCTCAGCCCGCAGTTGCCGGATGACCCGGTTGCTGGCCTGCAATACCGGTGCGCCGCTAAGCCCACCGGTCTCAGTGGCATGGGCCAGCCCTTGGACCGCATCGCGGCTGATGGTGGTGTTGGTGGCGATGACACCGTCCATGCCATGTCGCTTCAAGGTGGCTGCAATCACAGCCACCTGGGCTTCATCCAGGTCTGGGGCAATTTTTACGAAGATAGGAACGCGCCGCTTGCCTGCGCCCGTTGCACTGCCCGCAGGAGCGTCTTGCGCAGCCAGCCACTCGCGGCGCTCAGCGATGGCCCCTAGCAAGTTGTCCAGGGCTTCATCGCTTTGCAGTGCACGTAGGTTTTGCGTGTTGGGCGAACTGATGTTCACCGTCACATAGTCCGCATGCGGATAGACGCCATCCAGGCACGTCAGGTAATCGCTGGTGGCATTTTCGATGGGTGTCGCAGCGTTCTTGCCAATGTTCAAGCCCAGCAGCATGGGGGTGGCACCACGAGCTTGGCGAAATTGCGCTTGCTGCACATTGCGCACAAATGCGTCCAGCCCTTCGTTGTTGAAGCCCAGGCGATTGATCAGGGCCTTGGCCTGCGGCAAGCGAAACATGCGCGGTTTGGGGTTGCCCGGCTGGCCCTTGGGCGTCACGGTGCCCACTTCGACAAAACCGAACCCCATGGCGCCCAGGGCATCAATGCAGCGGGCGTTTTTGTCTAGGCCCGCAGCCATCCCCACCCGGTTGGGGAACCGCAGTCCAGCCAGCTCCACGGGGTCTTCCACCCGGCTCTGGCACCACGCCCACTGCAGTGGGGTGCGCTGCCCCTTGGCCAGAAGGTTCATGGTGAGGTCGTGGGCGGCCTCGGGGTCCATGCCGAACAGAAAGGGGCGGGTGAGAGCGTAGGGAATGAGGGACATGGGACGATAATTGAAGAATTACCTCCGATTTTCTCTCATGACGACACCTTCCTCACTGACCCAAGACGAACTCAAAGCCCTGGTGGGCCAGGCCGCTTTGCACTATGTGGTGCCCGGCGATATCGTGGGCGTGGGCACAGGCTCCACGGTCAATAAGTTCATCGATGCGCTGGCCAGCATCAAGGGCGACATCAAAGGCGCTGTTTCCAGCTCTGTGGCCAGCACCGAACGCCTGCTGGCGCTGGGCATTCCCGTGCTGGATGCCAATGAAGTGGAGTCCCTGTCGGTCTACATCGATGGCGCCGACGAAATCGACGGCCAGGGCCACATGGTCAAGGGTGGCGGCGCGGCACTGACCCGCGAGAAGATTGTTGCTGCCTTGGCCCGGCGTTTTGTCTGCATTGCCGATGAATCCAAGCGCGTCGAAGTTCTGGGCAAGTTCCCGCTGCCAGTGGAGGTGATTCCTATGGCGACACAGCACATCGCTCGCCGTTTTGCGGCCATGGGCGGTGTGGCCACCGTTCGCCAAAAAGACGGCAAGCCACTGGTGACCGACAACGGCCAGCACATTCTGGACGTGACGGGCCTGTCGATTGCCGAGCCGCTGCAGTTCGAGTCAGAAGTGAACCAATGGCCCGGGGTGGTGACCGTGGGCGTGTTCGCGCACCAGAAGGCGGCGGTGTGCTTGCTGGGTACAGCGCAGGGTGTGAAAACACTGGTTTATTGAACCAAACAAAAAAGGCGCATTCAATGAATGCGCCTTTTTTGATAGAAAGACCGCGAGCGGGTGCTCAGAACTTCAAGCCCGCCGGGTTGTTGGGGTTAGGGGCATTGGTGTCTGCAGGCGGGGCAGCGGGGCGTGCGCGGCGCCCAGTCTCGGCGGTGGCGGTATCTGATGCCGAGGCGGCTGGTGCGGCCTTCGCGGGTTGGGTCAAAGGCGTTGCCGCTGGACGCCGATAGTTGGTGGGGAGCTGCGATGTTTTGGGATAACCCGCCGCATCCAGGTACTGCGTCCACTCCGACTCAGAGAAGCCCGAAAGGTTTTGACCTCCGATTTTGGCGAAAGGCAGGCTGGAGTCGCTGCCCAGATTGGTCAGGGCCTGCAGGTCTTCGTTGGTGTTGATAGTGCGCTCGGTAAACGGAACACCACGGGACACCAGCAAGCGCCGTCCGCTGTCGCAGGGGGGGCAATTCTGGCCAGTGAAAATCGTCACAGGGAACCGTGCGGCCACTTTACCCAGCTCGTAAGGCAGGCCAGCGCCTGCACTGTCACCTCCGCCTGACGTGGTGACAACTGCCTGGCTGTTCTTGGAAGGCGTCTCTGGGGCCTTGTCAGAAAACGTGACTTTGCCATCTGGGCCAACAATACGGTACACCGTCTGGGCCTGTGCACCGACGGCAAGCAGCGCCAACATCAATGGCAAGGTCAGGGCTTTGAGCTGCATGGTGAATTTCCTCGTGGGGTACTTGGGACAACGGCGCATCATAGAGGCTGCGAGGCCTGGGCCATACCCTGGTGTCGCAGCAACGCATCAAGCTGCGGCTCTCGCCCACGGAAGGCCTTGAACGACTCCATGGCAGGGCGGCTGCCCCCGGCTTCCAAGATGGCCTTGCGGTACTTGCGCCCGGTCTCGATGCTGGGCAGGCCATCGGTCCCCATGGTTTCCTCGAACGCTGCGTAAGCGTCGGCACTGAGCACTTCTGCCCATTTGTAGCTGTAGTAACCCGCTGCGTAACCGCCCGCAAAAATATGGCTGAAGGTGTGCGCAGTGCGGCTGAATTCCGGGGGCTGCAGCACAGCCACTTCATTGCGTACCCGCGTCAGCAGGGGCATCACGTCGTTAGCTGGGTCGTGCTCGGTGTGCAGCAGCATGTCAAACAAGGCAAATTCGATTTGCCGCAGCGTCTGCATGCCGCTCTGGAAGTTCTTGGCCGCCGTCATCTTGTCAAACAACGCACGTGGCAGCGACTCGCCCGTGTCCACATGGGCGGTCATGTGCTTGAGCACGTCCCATTCCCAGCAGAAATTCTCCATGAACTGGCTGGGCAACTCCACCGCATCCCACTCCACACCGCCAATGCCGGACACATCACGCTCATTCACCTGGGTGAGCATGTGGTGCAGGCCGTGACCGAACTCGTGGAAGAGGGTGATGACATCGTCGTGCGTGAGCAACGCGGGCTTGCCGTCCACGCTATCGGCGAAATTGCACACCAGATGGGCCACAGGCGTTTGCACCACGCCCGTGTCCGGGCGCAGCCAGCGCGTGCGCACATCGTCCATCCAGGCGCCGCCACGCTTGCCGGTGCGGGCGGGCTGGTCCAGATAGAACTGGCCTACCAGTTGCGTGCCCATGCGGGCACCCTCCGGGTGCGTGCGTTCAATGCGATAAAAATCGACCGAAGGGTGCCAGACCGGCGCGCTGTCGCGCCGAATGGCCACTTCAAACAGGGTTTCGATGATTTTGAAAAGGCCTGCCAGCACTTTGGGCGCGGTGAAGTACTGTTTGACTTCCTGCTCGCTGAACGCGTAGCGCGCCTCTTTGAGCTTTTCGGCCACATAGGGCCAGTCCCACGCCTGGGGTGATTCCAGGCCCAGTTCTGTGCGGGCAAACTCGCGCAGATCGGCCACGTCTTTCTCTGCGTAGGGTCGGGCACGTTGGGCCAGGTCGCGCAAGAAGTGCGTCACTTCGGCGGGCGATTGGGCCATCTTGGGCACCACGGAGACTTCGCCAAAGTTGGCGTAACCCAGCAATTGGGCTTCTTCCTTGCGCAAGGCGAGGATCTCGCCCATCAGCGCGGTGTTGTCAAACTTGCGCGCATCCCCCTCGGCTTGGTCAGATGCCCGGGTCACGTAGGCGCGGTACATCTTTTCGCGCAGCGCAGCCTGCTCGGCAAACTGCATCACCGGCAGGTAGCAAGGCATCTTGAGGGTGAGCTTGTAGCCCTCTTTGCCCTCGGCCTGGGCAGCTGCCAGGGCGGCTTGCTGCACATCCGCGGGCACGCCTTGCAGCTCGGGCTCTGTCGCGTAGTAGGCAAACGCATCAGTGGCATCCAGGGCGTTTTCACTGAACTTCTGGCTCAGCTCCGCCTGGCGCTCCTGGATTTTGGCAAACCGTTCCTTGGCCTCCCCAACCAGCTCAGCACCGCTGAGCACAAAGTTGCGAACCGCATTTTGGTGCGCCTGGCGCTGCTCGGCATTCAGGGTGGCAGGGTCGATGGCCTTGTACTTTGCATACAGGCGCTCATCGGCACCCAGACGGGTCCAGAACTCGGTGACCTGGGGCAGGGCTGCGTTGTAGGCGGCGCGCAGCTCGGCGGTATCGGCCACGCTGTTGAGGTGGCTGACGGCCCCCCATGCAATGCCCAGTTGTTCCGTGGCCACGTCCAGCACTTTGGCAATCGCATCCCAGCGGGCTGGAAAGTCTGCGGCGGTCACTGTTTCAAGTGCGGCATTGGCGCGCTCTAGCAGGGCGTCGACCGCAGGGGCTACGTCGGCAGGTTGGATGCGATCGAACGCGGGCAGGGTGGAGAAGTCGAGGAGGGCGTTGCTCATGCGGATGTAGATAACGGCGCAGTGCGCAGGTTCAAGTTGCCAAGCTGCCGAAAGCGGCTTTTACCGAAGGTTTACCCGGCGGCGCGTTCAGCGGCCTCCAGGGTGTTGACCAGCAGCATGGTGATGGTCATGGGACCCACGCCGCCTGGCACGGGGGTGATGTGACTGGCCACGGCCTTGACGCCTTCAAAGTCCACATCGCCGCAGAGCTTGCCTTCGTCGTTGCGGTTCATGCCCACATCCAGTACCACGGCGCCGGGTTTGACCATGTCTGCCGTGAGTACGTTGCGCTTGCCCACCGCGGCCACGATCACGTCAGCCTGCAGGGTAAGTGCTTTCAAGTCAGCGGTGCGCGAATGGCAAACGGTGACGGTGGCATCCTTTTGCAGCAGCATCAGCGCCATGGGCTTACCCACGATGTTGCTGCGGCCAATCACCACGGCATGCTTGCCCTTGAGGTCGTAGCCAATGCTCTCCAGCATCTTCATGCAGCCGTAGGGGGTGCAAGGCCAAAAACCGGGCATGCCGGTCATCAGTGCCCCGGCGCTGGCAATGTGAAAGCCGTCCACATCCTTGGCGGGCGAGATGGCTTCGATCACTTTTTGGGCGTCGATATGGGCGGGCAAGGGCAACTGCACCAGGATGCCGTGGATGCTGGGGTCGTTGTTCAGTGCGTCCACGCGGGCCAGCAGCTCGGCCTCGCTCATGCCGGCGTCGTACTTTTCCAGCACCGAATGCAGGCCGCTGTCTTCACAGGCCTTGACCTTGTTGCGCACATACACCTGGCTGGCGGGGTTATCCCCCACCAGCACTACGGCCAGGCCGGGGGTGACGCCACGCGTTTTCAGGGCCGCAGCGCGTTCGGCGACTTCGGTGCGCAGTTGGCGGGAGAGTGCGTTGCCGTCGATGGGTTGAGCAGTCATTCTGATTTTCAAATAAAAACAGCCGCTAACGCTCTATAGATAAGCGCTAGCAGCTATGAAAAAAGGAGCAATCAGCCCTTGGGTGCGTTTTGCCCCAGGGCAATCTTCAGCAGGTCGGCCACGGTGTTGGCGTTGAGCTTTTCCATGATGTTGGCGCGGTGCGCTTCCACGGTCTTGATGCTGATGCCCAGGTCGTCGGCGATCTGCTTGTTCAAGCGGCCGGCCACGATGCGTTCAAGCACCTGGGCCTCGCGGCTGGTGAGCTTGGAGAGCAAGGCGTCGCGGCTGGCGGCCTGTTGAAAGCCGGCGAAGGCCTCACGGGCATGGTCGAGCATGCGCTCCACCAGGCCCAGCAGTTCTTCTTCGTTGAAAGGCTTCTGAATGAAATCCAGTGCGCCTTTCTTCATGGTGTTCACGGCCATGGGCACATCGCCGTGGCCGGTGATGAAAACGATGGGCAGGGGAGACTTGCGTTCGATCAAGCGGTCTTGCAATTCCAGGCCGGTCATGCCGCCCATGCGGATGTCCACGATCAGGCAGGCCACTTCGCGGGGGTCATAACGGGACAGGAAGGTCTCAGCCGAATCAAAGCAGCGCACCCGATAGTCCTTGCCCTCTAGCAGCCACTGCAAAGAGTCGCGGACGGCCTCATCATCATCAACAACGTATACGGTGCCTTTTTTCGGAATCAAGCTCATGCAATGGTCCTTGGAGTTTGTTCGTTTGCTACAGAGTTTGTAGTGTCATCGGCAGGCTTTGCCAGCGGCAGCCAGAAGGAGAATCGGCAGCCCGTGACCTCTGATCCATTGTAGATGTTCTGCGCCTGCATCCGCCCCTGGTGCGACTCGACGATGCTGCGGCACAGGTTCAGGCCCATGCCCATGCCTTCTTGCTTGGTGGAGAAGAAGGCTTCAAACAGGCGCTCCAGCACCTCAGGCGCCAAACCCTTGCCAGTGTCCTGTACCGAGAACTCCACCACTTCGCGCTCATCCACCTGCTTGGGTACCACGCGCAACTCCACGCTGCGGCCCGATGCCGGGCGCTCGGCATGCTGAATCGATTCGGCGCCGTTCTTCATGAGGTTCACCAGCACTTGCTCGATGAGGATGGTGTCGGCCATCACCGGGGGCAAACGGGCTGCGATGTAGTGCGTGAGGCGCACGTTGTGCCGCCGCAGTTCGATGTCGGCCAGCTCCACCGCTTCAGACACCATATGGTGCACATCGGCCAGCGTGCGATTGGGCTCGCTCTTTTTCACGAAGGCGCGGATGCGCTGAATGATTTGCCCAGCGCGCTGGGCCTGGTGGGCTGTCTTTTGCAGCGCCGTCAGCAGGGCCTCTTCGGTCAGTTGGCCGCTCTGGATGCGCGAGACCATGCCGCTGCAGTAGTTGTTGATGGCGGTGAGCGGCTGGTTCAGCTCGTGCGCCACGCTGGACGCCATCTCGCCCATGGTGATGAGACGGCTGACCGACTGCGCCCGTTCTGCCTGCCGGTCCGCCTGCTCCTCGGCAAGCCGCCGGGGCGTGATGTCGGTGGCAATCACCATCTGCGCCAGTCGGCCATCCACCCAGTTCAGGTAGCGCGAGCGCACTTCCAGCCACTTGCCCAGATCGGGCAGGTAGATCTCGGCGTTTTCTGAGCGGGCGCTGGTCAGCGGGTCGGTGGGCAGGCCCATCAGGCCATCTTCATCGTCCACGCCACTGCTGGCGCTGCTGGCCACGGGCAACACGCCTGCCTGGGCTACCAGTTGCAGATGTCCTATGGTTTGCGAGCCAAACCACTGGCGGTAGAGCTTATTGGCAAACAGCAGTTCTTGGCTGCCCAATGGCGCAACGGACACAGAGGCGTCCAGCGACTCCAACACGATGGTGAAGCGTTCGTGCGCTGCTGTGAGCTGCTGGCGCACACGGTTGGGCTCGGTGATATCGGTCATCGAGGTCATCCAGCCGGTTTGCTGCCCGTGTGCGTCGATCAAAGGCGACACATACAGGCGCGCATCAAACAGGCTGCCGTTTTTGCGTTGCACGCGCACCTGAAAACCACCACTCACGCTGCGGCCACTGATTTCATCGCGCAGCTTGGCGTGCAGCGCTTCATGGTCCTCTTTGGGCCAATAGGGGTAGGGCGGTAGCAGACCCACCAGCTCGGCCTCGCTCCAGCCCGTCATCTGGCACAGGGCCGCGTTCACATAAGTGATACGGCCTTCCATGTCCAAGGCGCGCATGCCGGTCAGGATGGAGTTCTCCATCGCTCGGCGGAAATTGGTCTCGGCCACCAGCGCCTGCTGGGCCTGCAAGCGGCGGCGGGTATGGCGCCAGGTGGCAATCAGCATCCACGCCGTCATGGCGCTGAGGGTGCCCACCAACCAGAAGAGCCCGCTGCCCACCACCCCAAGTGACGTGCGGTAGGCCTGCGCACGCAGCACCAGCCCGTTGCCGACGGGCGATACGGGCACTTCGTATTCGTTGGCCTTGGGCGTCCAGGGCAGCAAGTGGCTGGCCGGATTGCGTGCGGGCAGCGGAGTGCCCGCCAACACCTGGCTGCGGCCATCGAGCAGGGTCACAGCGTAGCGCGCCAGCACCTCGGTGGGTGTGCCATAGCGCAGCAGGCTGTCAATCGAATACTCGCCCAGCACCACGCCAGCGAATTTGCCCTGGTTATTCAATGGCACCTGCAATTGCAGCAGGGGCGACACATCGCCCTTGGCCACTGCGGGCTGTGCATACACAGGCTGCTGCAGGTCGCGCGCCAGGCCATAGGTATCGGCTGTGTCCCCCGGCTTGAGCACTTCGCCCGCCACCCGAAGTTGCGGGCTCGACAGGGTGGGCGCGGCATGGCTGGCACGGATCTTCCGGCGCTCGTCAATCCAGGTAATGGCCTGAAGCTCGGGGTACTGGCTGATGAGGGCCTCGGCACGGTTCACGAATTCCGCACGCTCCAGCTCCTGATTGGACAGGTCGCGCGCAATGCGCATGAGCTGCTCTTGCCGCTCCAGCAGCCGCAGGCGCACCCGCTGCTGGGCATATTCCACGTCGCGGCGCAAGGCTTCTTGTTCGCGCTCCGCCTCCTCGGCCCTCAAATACCAGAACGCGGCCACGATGGCCGCCAAGAACATCATCACCGCCGCCAAGGGCGCCAGGGCGGCAAACCGGTCTTGCCGCGTGGGCGAAAGGCTGCGCCACCATTTGCGCCACCAGCGCGCCGGCGCGGCAATGGCAGAGGGGGCTGCGATGGGCTCTGAACTTGTATCCATGGCCGAAGTGTAGAGGACGGGCGTGCACTTTTCAGTAGCTGAAATTATGTGCGCCTGCAGCATTTTTTCGCAATGCGAAAAGCAAAAGCACGATTTGAAATGATGAAAAAATGTGCGAAACTACGCCCGATTTTTGCCCGCTGCACTTCACAGGAGACAAAGCATGTCAGCTCAGCCCGACCCACAGGCCGGCCTCGGTATCGGCACCGACGCAGACCAGCAGGAAACCCGCGAATGGATGGACGCCTTGTCCGCCGTGATCGAAAAAGAGGGGCCAGAACGTGCTCACTCCCTGCTTGAACAACTGCTGGAACACGCCCGCCAGAGCAGCATTGACATGCCGTTCTCTGCCAACACCGGCTACGTCAACACCATCGAGCCCGACAAAGAGGCCCATTGCCCTGGCAACATCGCCATTGAAAAGCGCTTGCGTGCCTACATGCGCTGGAACGCCATGGCCATGGTGGTGCGGGCCAACCGCCTGAACCCCGCGGACGGTGGCGACCTGGGCGGTCACATCGGCTCCTTTGCCTCGGTGGCCAGCATGTTTGGTGCGGGCTTCAACCACTTCTGGCATGCCGCCAGTGAAGACCACGGCGGTGACCTGCTGTACATCCAGGGCCACAGCTCCCCCGGCATCTACGCCCGCGCGTACCTGGAAGGTCGCCTGAGCGAAGAGCAGCTCGATAGCTTCCGCCAGGAAGTGGACGGCAAGGGCCTGTCCAGCTACCCGCATCCCAAGCTGATGCCTGAGTTCTGGCAGTTCCCCACGGTGTCGATGGGGCTGGGCCCATTGATGGCCATCTACCAAGCCCGCTTCCTCAAGTACCTGCACGCCCGTGGCATCGCCAACACCGAAAACCGCAAGGTCTGGGTGTTCTGCGGCGACGGCGAAATGGACGAGCCCGAATCCCTGGGCGCCATCGGCCTGGCCGCGCGTGAAAACCTCGACAACCTGGTCTTCGTCATCAACTGCAACCTGCAGCGCTTGGACGGCCCGGTGCGCGGCAACGGCAAGATCGTGCAAGAACTCGAAGGCGAATTCCGCGGCGCGGGCTGGAACGTCATCAAGCTGCTGTGGGGCAACGGCTGGGACACCTTGCTGGCCCGCGACAAGACCGGCAAGCTCAAGCAGCTGATGATGGAAACCCTGGACGGCGACTACCAGGCCATGAAGGCCAACGACGGTGCCTTCGTGCGCAAGAACTTCTTTGGCAAGTACCCAGAGACTGCCAAGCTCGTCGAGCACATGACCGACGAAGAGATCTTCGAGTTGCGCCGTGGTGGCCATGAGCCCGCCAAGGTGTACGCCGCCTTCCACGCTGCCAACTCGCACAAGAACCAGCCTACCGTGCTGCTGGTCAAGACCGTCAAGGGCTACGGCATGGGCAAGGCCGGTGAAGGCAAGAACACCGTGCACCAGACCAAGAAGCTGTCGGACGAAGACATCAAGTACATCCGCGACCGCTTCGCCATCCCGATTCCAGACAGCCAGCTGGGTGACATCCCCTACTACAAGCCTGCCGACGACACGCCCGAGATGCGCTACCTGCACGAGCGTCGCAAGGCCCTGGGCGGCTACCTACCCAAGCGCTTGCCCAAGGCCGAAGAGCACTTCACCGTGCCATCGCTGGACACCTTCAAGGCCGTGCTCGAACCCACCGCCGAAGGCCGTGAAATCTCCACCACCCAGGCCTACGTGCGTTTCCTGACGCAACTGCTGCGTGACCAGGCCCTGGGCCCACGCGTCGTGCCCATTTTGGTGGACGAAGCCCGCACGTTTGGTATGGAAGGTCTGTTCCGCCAGATCGGTATCTACAACCCCAAGGGCCAGCTGTACACCCCGGTGGACCGCGACCAGGTCATGTACTACCGCGAAGACAAGGCCGGTCAGATCCTGCAAGAAGGCATCAACGAAGCGGGCGGCATGGCCAGCTGGATCGCTGCCGCCACCAGCTACAGCACGAACAACCGGATCATGATCCCGTTCTACGTGTACTACTCGATGTTCGGCTTCCAGCGCATTGGCGACTTGGCCTGGGCAGCGGGCGACATGCAGGCACGTGGCTTCTTGCTGGGCGGTACCTCGGGCCGCACCACGCTCAACGGCGAAGGCCTGCAGCACGAAGACGGTCACAGCCACATCCTGGCCAACACCATCCCCAACTGCGTGAGCTACGACCCGACCTTCGCCCACGAAGTCGGCGTGATCATGCACCACGGCCTCAAGCGCATGGTCGAGCGCCAGGAAAACGTCTTCTACTATCTGACGCTGCTCAACGAAAACTACCCCATGCCCGGCCTGCAGCCTGGCACTGAAGAGCAGATCATCAAGGGCATGTACCTGTGCAAGCCCGGTGCCGACGGCGCCAAGCGCGTGCAGCTGCTGGGCTCGGGCACCATCCTGCGCGAGTCGCTGGAAGCGCAAACCCTGCTGGCCGCCGACTGGGGCGTGCAAGCCGACGTGTGGAGCTGCCCAAGCTTCAACGAACTGACCCGCGAAGGCCAGGACGCTGACCGCTGGAACCTGCTGCACCCGCTGGAAACCCCACGCGTGCCATTCGTCACGCAGCAACTGGGCAGCCGCAGCGGCCCCATGGTGGCGTCCACCGACTACATGAAGGCCTACGCCGAGCAGATTCGCCCCTTCGTCCCCAAGGGCCGCACCTACCGCGTGCTGGGCACCGACGGCTTTGGCCGCAGCGACTTCCGCAGCAAGCTGCGCGAGCACTTCGAGGTGAACCGCCACTACATCGTGGTTGCCGCCCTGAAGGCGCTGGCCGACGACGGCGTGATGCCCCTGGCCAAGGTGGCCGAAGCGATTGCCAAGTACGGCATCAACGCTGACAAGATCAACCCGCTGTACGCGTAACCCCTACCGGAGACAACAATGGCATTGGTAGACATTCAAGTCCCAGACATCGGGGATTTCGATGAAGTTGGCGTGATCGAGTTGCTCGTGAAGGTGGGCGATACCGTCAAGGCCGAGCAGTCGCTCATCACCGTGGAGTCCGACAAGGCTTCCATGGAGATTCCCTCCAGCCACGCAGGCGTGGTGAAGGAACTCAAGGTGGTTCTGGGCGACAAGGTCAAGCAAGGCTCAGTGATTGCCGTGGTGGAAGCCGCTGGCGCAGCGGCAGCCGCCCCAGCAGCTGCGGCACCTGCTCCCGCTGTGGCCCAGGCTCCCGCTCCCGTGGCTGCGCCCGTTACAGCCCCTGCCGCAGCCGTGGCTGCAGGCCCCGTGGAAGTGCGCGTGCCCGACATCGGCGACTTCAAGGACGTGGCCGTCATTGAAATGCTGGTCAAGGTGGGCGACACCATCGCGCTGGAGCAATCGCTCTTTACCGTCGAATCCGACAAAGCCTCCATGGAGATCCCTTCGCCCGCCGCAGGCGTGCTCAAGGAGCTCAAGGTCAAGATCGGCGACACCGTGAACATCGGTGACCTGATGGCCATCCTCGAAGGCGTGGCCAGCACTGCTGCTCCCGCTGCGGCGGCACCCGCCCCCGCACCGGCGGCTGCGCCTGTTGCAGCACCCACAGCCGCCCCAGCCATTGCAGCGGCCGCACCTGCCGCAGCCGTGGCCACCGTGGCTGCGCCAGCAGCCCATCAGCCAGGCGCAGGCACGCTGGGCTTGCCCCACGCCAGTCCCTCGGTGCGCAAGTTCGCCCGCGAACTGGGCGTGCCGCTCGATGAAGTCAAGGGCTCCGGCCCCAAGGGCCGCATCACGCAAGACGACATCCAAAGCTTCACCAAGCAAGTGATGAGCGGCGCTGCGCAAACCAAGGCCCAGGCCGCCAAGGCACCCGCTGCGAGCGGTGGCTCCGGCGTCGGTCTGGATCTGCTGCCCTGGCCCAAGGTCGACTTCGCCAAGTTTGGCCCGGTCGAGCGCAAGGACCTCTCGCGCATCAAGAAGATCAGCGGCGCCAACCTGCACCGCAACTGGGTTGTCATCCCGCACGTCACCAACCACGACGACGCGGACATCACCGACCTGGAAGCCTTCCGCGTGCAGTTCAACAAGGAAAACGAGAAGAGTGGCGTCAAGGTCACCATGCTCGCCTTCATGATCAAGGCCGCTGTGGCCGCGCTCAAGAAGTTCCCCGAGTTCAACAGCTCACTCGACGGCGACCAGCTGGTGCTCAAGAACTACTTCCACATCGGCTTTGCGGCCGACACGCCCAACGGCCTCGTTGTGCCCGTCATCCGCGATGCCGACAAGAAGGGCATCGTGCAGATCAGCCAAGAAATGGGCGACCTGGCCAAGAAGGCGCGCGACGGCAAGCTCGGCCCAGCCGACATGACCGGCGGCTGCTTCTCCATCAGCTCGCTGGGTGGCATTGGTGGCCGTTACTTCACGCCCATCATCAACGCGCCTGAAGTCGCCATCATGGGCGTGTGCAAGAGCAGCATCGAACCCAAGTGGGATGGCAAGCAGTTTGCCCCGCGCCTGATGCTGCCGCTGAGCCTGAGCTGGGACCACCGCGTGATCGATGGTGCCGCCGCTGCGCGCTTTAACGTGTACTTTGCCTCGCTGCTGGCGGACTTCCGCCGCATCGTGATGTAACGCGAGGGCAATACCCATGGCAATCATCGACATCAAGGTGCCCGACATCGGCGACTTCGCCGAAGTGGCCATCATCGAAGTGCTGGTTAAACCCGGCGACACCATCAAGGCAGAGCAGAGCCTGATCACCGTGGAGTCTGACAAAGCCTCCATGGAGATCCCGTCCAGCCATGCTGGCGTGGTCAAAGAGCTGAAAGTGAAGCTGGGCGACAAAATCGCCGAAGGCGCTGTGGTGCTGACGCTGGAAGTGCAGGGCGCAGCCGCTGCAGCCCCCGCGCCCGCTGCACCCGTGGCGGCACCGGCGTCTACGCCTGCAGCTTCTGAGTCAAAACAGGCTCCAGCGCAAGTAAATCAAGCGCAGGCAGCTATCAACTCAGTAGCATCCAGCTTTGCTGGCACGGCAGACTTGGACTGCGACGTGCTCGTGCTCGGCGGCGGCCCCGGTGGCTACAGCGCCGCCTTCCGCGCGGCAGACCTGGGCCTCAAGGTCATCATCGTCGAGCGCTACGCTGCCCTGGGCGGCGTGTGCCTGAACGTGGGCTGCATTCCGTCCAAGGCGCTGCTGCACGTGGCAGCCGTCATGGACGAAGTCAGCCACATGGCCGACCTGGGCGTGGACTTTGGTGCGCCGGTGGTCAACATCGACAAGCTGCGCGGCCACAAAGAGAAGGTCATCGGCAAGCTCACCGGCGGCCTGGCCGCCATGGCCAAGATGCGCAAGGTGACCACCGTGCGTGGCTACGGTGCGTTCGTCGGCGCCAACCACCTCGAAGTGGAAGAGACCACTGGCACCGGCCAAGAGAAGACGGGCACCAAGAAGGTCATCGCCTTCAAGAACGCCATCATCGCCGCCGGCAGCCAGGCCGTGCGCCTGCCCTTCATGCCCAACGACCCACGCGTGGTCGACTCCACCGGCGCCCTGGCACTGAAAGAAGTGCCCAAGCGCATGCTCATCCTGGGCGGCGGCATCATCGGCCTGGAAATGGGCACGGTGTACAGCACCCTGGGTGCGCGCCTGGACGTGGTGGAAATGATGGACGGCCTGATGCAGGGCGCTGACCGCGACCTCGTCAAGATCTGGCAAAAGATGAACGCCAAGCGCTTCGACAACATCATGTTGAAGACGAAAACCGTGGGCGCCGAAGCCACCCCCGAAGGTATCAAGGTCACATTCGCACCAGCGGAAGAGGGCGGCACCGCCCCCGAACCCCAGGTGTACGACCTGGTGCTGCAGGCCGTGGGCCGCACGCCCAACGGCAAGAAGATCGCCGCCGAAAAGGCCGGTGTGGCCGTGACGGACCGCGGTTTCATCAACGTCGACATCCAGATGCGCACCAACGTGCCGCACATCTTCGCCATCGGCGACATCGTGGGCCAGCCCATGTTGGCGCACAAGGCGGTGCATGAAGCGCACGTGGCAGCCGAAGTCATCGCTGGTGAACTGCAAGGCAACAAGGAGCTGGCATCCGCCGCTTTCAACGCCCGCGTGATCCCCAGCGTGGCCTACACCGACCCCGAAGTGGCATGGGTGGGCCTGACCGAAGACCAGGCCAAGGCCCAAGGCATCAAGGTCAAGAAGGGCCTGTTCCCCTGGACCGCCTCCGGCCGCGCCATCGCCAATGGCCGCGACGAAGGCGTCACCAAGCTGCTGTTCGACGACTCGCCCGAAGCCCATGGTCACGGCAAGATTCTGGGCGGCGGCATGGTCGGCACGCATGCGGGCGACATGATCGGCGAGATCGCTTTGGCCATCGAGATGGGCGCTGACGCTGTGGACATCGGCAAGACCATCCACCCGCACCCCACGCTGGGCGAGAGCATCGGCATGGCGGCGGAGATTGCGCACGGCAGCTGCACGGACGTGCCGCCTGCGAAGAAGTAAGCTGGTTCTGCGTTTATCAATGCAGAAAGCCCTGGACGGGAAACTGTCCGGGGCTTTTTACTGGGCATGACGGGGTGCTGGAGAGGAGTAACGCCAAAGACATGCGGGCCTACCAGCATAGCGGCTTCTCGGTGAACGCCGGTGTGTGCATTCAGGCGCATGATCGCGCTGCTCTGGAGCGGCGCTGCGGTATTGTGCCCGCCCACCCTTTGCCATGGAGCGCGTTCGCAAAGAGGGTGCGGCCTTGGTGTGCCGCTGTGCCAAGCAGCGTAGCGAGCCCACCGGTGACAAGCGAGGTTCCAAGGTAGACGAACTTGACCCCAGGCCACTGGAGTTGATCGACCGCATTGCCTCTCTGGTGCAGCTACCACGTACCCACAGGCATCGCTACTTTGACGCGCATGCATCGAACTCGCCGCTACGCGATGCTGTGACGGCGCTGGCTGCACCGCCGCAAGCCGCCGTGGGTCAGAGTTCGCCAATCCAGTGCGTGCCGCCAAAGCGCTCACCTACCCCCTACCTGTGGGCAGTGTTGATCGCCCGCATCTATGAGGTGTCCCCGCTGCTGTGCCCGCTGTGCGGTGGGGCAGTTGCGCCTGAATACGTTCATCACGCACAGCGCTGACATCAGGCAAATACTGCATTACATCGGAGTTGACTCGCTGCCGCCCATCACCCCTGCACGCGGGCTACCGCTGTGGGATGAGCGCGATGCGAAAGTTGGCGAGTGGGTACAAATCGATCCGGACTGGGCTATAGCGGCGCAACCGGCAACCGGCAACCGGCACCCGACTACGAGTCGATCAGTGCATCAATTGGTGAGGGGATGAAACAGCAAGTCAGACTTGCTGTGGGTGAATCTGCGTGCCCCATAGCCAGCGCACCGGTAATCGCATTTCTGAGCAGAGCTTTGGGGTATAGACGCGACCCCACTACGGTGGTGTTGCCCATCCTGATCTACGAACCCTCGATTGGCCTGTTACCCCTGGTGGGGGCCGAGTTGTTCAATCTGTTACGCAAGCTGGCCGACCAGGGCACTACGGTGCTGATGGTGGAGCAAAACGTTCTATCCGTCGAATGGTGTGCGAGAGTTGATGTGCTTGCGACAATCGAATGGACTCATGCCGTTCAGCTCCGCCGCATTTCGAGGGCCGCCTTGATGTGGCTCTGCCAGTCTTTCTCATTTGTCCGATCATGGGTTCAGCGAGCAATAAAAAGGCCTCGGGTCTTTTCAGACTCCGAGGCCCTTGCGACTACTTTTGCGCGGACGGAGGATGGCTGACCCCGCCCTGAACAAGGCTCAAACCTGCCTGCGTCGCAGTGTGAGAAAACTACCTACTGCCATCATACTGATGAGGGCGATGATCCCCCATGTTGAAAGGGTAGGAATCGCGGCAGTAGTGCACGTGTTGGTTCCCATGGCGATGCAGCCAGGGCCAGTCACAGTCGCTGAATAGTTAAGACCTACTGGGTTGGAGCCATAGGCAATCAGCCAAGTGTATTGTTGCCCGGCGACCAGGTTCAAAGATGTGAAGTTGCCTGTGCCAGGGTTCGCGGTCGAAAAAATACCTGCGAAAAAATTGCTCAGTGGCGTCACAAGTACGGTGGAATTCGGCGTGAACAAACCCGACAAGAACCAGGAAGTATGCACCGAACCATTGACAGTCACCGTGGCCGAGTACGTGCCTGACTGATTGACGGTGAAGGGCAAAAGCGTATATCCATACGGCCCAGAGTCAGGGCCAGTGAAGGTTGTTTTTTGCGTACCGGCAGGGGTCGGAATTTCTGGAGTCATAGTCTGCGCTGGGATGGCAGCAACCCAATTCCCTGATGCAGTCGCTGTGCCAGCGTTGGCGGCCGGGGCCAGGGTGACGAGCAACAACGCTGACATAACAACGGTTTTGAGAACGGCAACGCCGCTTTTTTTATGATTAATCATGACCCACAAGACTCCTGATTGCGTAGTGTTGTATCAATGTTGCTTGATTAGCTAATCGAGCAATTTTAATGCAATACGAAATTTAGAAGCAAAACAGATTGCATATCACCATTAACCATATCAGTACCGCGAGGAAGAGGCCCGCTATTCACGCCGGGTGGAAATGGCGGAGATTGAAAAGAACGACTTCAACCTGAATATCTCGCGCTACATCAGCACGGCGGTGGGGGAGGCGGAGATTGACCTAGAGGCTACCCACGGGGAGCTGCTGAACATTGAGAAAGCGATTGCGGTGGCGAAGGCCAAACACAACGTAGTATTGAAAGAACTGTGCTTGAAGCTGTTGCCGTAAACATCTGGTGAGGGCGCGGCAGCAGGCTGCCAAAGGGTGGCGGCTGTGCTGACTGAGTCAACTATGCCAGCAGCGCCTGCACCGCAGCCCGCGCCTTGCCTGTGGGGCGTTGCCCCGCCAGCACTTGGCGCACGTTGCTAGGCAGTGGCCGGTGGTGTGCCAGTTGCAGCTCCAGCATCAATTCCAGAAGCGGCGCGCAGTCTTTGCGGGGGGCTTCGGGGTGGGTCACCGCCATGGCGCACAGCAGGGGGTACACCGCTAGTGGCAGGCTGGCGTGGCTTTGGGCCACGGCGGCCAGGCTTTTGGCCAAGCGTGGGCCTTTGGGCAGTGGCGTGGCCCACAGGGCAGCCAGCACTTCAGCCAGTGCCTGCACGCTGACCCGGCCTTGCAGCAAGCACTGGGCCGTGGCGTCTATAGCCAGGGCGGTTTGCCCCGGCTCTTTGCCCGCAAGTCCCACGCAGATCATCAACTGGCCCATGGGTGTGAGCGGGTCTGTGGATTGCAGCAGCACGTCCAGGTAGGCGCGGTTTTGCCAGCAGGCTTCCCACCAATCCAAGTTGTTGCCGAGCGCGAGCGCCCCTTGGGCGTAGAAGGCGTCCAGCTCGCAAGGGCGCAGCCCCGCAAGGCAATGAATGACGGCGGCATCGCGTTCCTCGTAGCACTGCCGGTACGCGAGGAGTCTGTCCGTCAGCGCGGTGGAGACATCGCTCCCTGCCACTGGTGGCGAGGGGCGGTCGGCCACGGCAGGGTTTGGGTGCACATGCAGATCGTGAAACACATATTCGTCGCCTCTGCTGCTGACCGACCATCGCAAATTCAGCCCCGCTGCGGCTTGTGTTGTGCCTTGGGTTGGGGGGCAGCGCATTTGCGCCAGCGCCAGATCGTCTGCCTGAGGCCGTGCCCCCGCTTGCGCGTAAAGCGCCAGCCGCTCTTGCAGAGTCTGTGGGCTGACCAGGCCACCCCGATGGGTGGGTGCAGACAAGGGTGGCAGGCCGCGCCCTTGCTGTGCCAGTGCCAGCAGGCTACGGGTGCGCCAGGCTACAAAGTCGGCATTGCTGGCCCGCAGGCCGGTGGGGGACACTGGGTCTAGCGGTGGCTGCACTGCCTGGCCCAGGGCGCAGGCCATCAGTTGGGCCAGGGCAAACGGCAGGGGTTTGTCTTGCCAGGTGAATCGCTTGGCGCGTTTGTGCAACGCTGCAAATGCTGCGTGCTCGCTGGCAGGCAGAGGGGCCATGCGCACCAGGGCATCGGCTGCGCGTTCCCAGGCTTGCATGTCAGCGGGGTTTTCGAAGGAGTAGGCGAGGGTGTCTATCAGCTCCGCCAGAGTGGTGATGGGCGGGATGGATCGGCTGGGGGCTAGCGGATCGGCTGCCGTATCTGGCGGCATGAATGGTTTGGGCGCACTTGCAGGGAGGTGCGTGGGGGCGCTGGCGGGTGCTTTTTCTGCCGCGTCACCATTCGCGCTCAGCAGTGCTTTCAAGGCAGCTTGGTTGGAGGCTGCTACCAGCGGCACATGGGCGCTGGCTGCGTCCTGGCCGTCGCTGTCCAGCCCCCAGCGCTTGAGGCAGGCCAGCACTTTCTTTTGTACGTCGGCAGCGCTGTGTGCCAGCGCAGGCACGGCCTGGGCGCTGGCGCTGTGGGCGGCTGCGGGGTTGGCTTTGGCGATCTGGTCCAGCAGTTCCAGCGCGGCCAGCACATGGGCCTTGGTGGCAGAGTTGAGCACCGGCTGCAGGGCGTCCAGCAGGGCAGGTGGGCTCACCACATCTGCTTGGTACAGCGTAGCCACGGCTTGCACCGCAAGTGTGACGGTGGGCGCAATGCGGCTGTGGCACAGGGCGAGGTAGCGGTCGGCATGCGGGGCCATCTCGGCACTGCTGGGGGCCAGGCTGGCGTGAAAGCGCGAGAACCAGCCAGACTTGAACTGCGGCCAGTCGCAGGCGAGGGCACCCAGGGTTTTGTCCAGCAACTGGTCGCGGG